>SUWU01000043.1 GCA_015061295.1 Lentimicrobiaceae bacterium | reverse complement strand
CACCGAACTTACATTTTTCAATACATGCACCGCACTTGATACACTTGAGGTTGTCGATGTGATGTGCCATCTTCTTCTCGCCTGAGATAGCTGTCTGTGGACATACTCTTGCACATGCGCCGCAGCCTATACACTTAGCTGGGTCTATTTCGTAACTCATCAATGACTTACATACGCCAGCACGACATTTCTTGTCAACGACGTGTTCTACGTATTCATCCCAGAAGTTGTCTAATGTAGAGAGAACAGGGTTTGGTGATGTCTGACCTAAACCGCACAATGCTGTGTCTTTAATAACATCAGCGAGGTTACGCAACTCTTGAAGATCTTGCATTGTACCGTTACCTTTGGTAATCTTGTCAAGGATTTCAAGCATACGTTTGTTACCTATACGACATGGAGTACATTTACCGCAGCTTTCTTCGCATGTAAATTCAAGATAGAACTTAGCGATAGCCACCATACATGATGTCTCGTCCATGACGACCATACCGCCGGAGCCCATCATTGAGCCAGCTGCCATAAGGCTTTCGTAGTCGATAGGTGTGTCTAAGTGTTTGCTTGTCAAACAGCCTCCTGAAGGACCGCCTGTCTGAACAGCTTTGAACTGACGGTTGTTCTTGATACCGCCACCGATTTCATATATAATATCACGGAGTGTGGTTCCCATTGGGACTTCTATCAAACCGACGTTGTTGATCTGACCTGCCAATGCGAATACCTTTGTTCCTTTTGATTTTTCTGAGCCAATGCTTGCGAACCATTCAGCGCCTTTAGTGATGATGATTGGCACGTTAGCGAATGTTTCTACGTTATTAACGTTTGTTGGTTTTTCTAAGTAGCCCGACACTGCTGGGAATGGTGGTTTGAAAGTAGGTTCACCACGTTTACCTTCCATTGAGTGGATGAGAGCTGTCTCTTCACCGCATACGAAAGCGCCAGCACCATAACGTAACTCTATGTCGAAGTTGAAGCCGCTTCCGAGTATGTCTTCACCTAAGAGACCATATTCTCTTGCCTGACGCAATGCTATCTGCAGACGTTCGATAGCGAGAGGATATTCTGCACGGATATATACGAGACCTTTTGTTGCTCCGATAGCGTAGCCGCATATCGCCATAGCTTCTATGATTGAGTGAGGGTCGCCTTCCATGATAGAACGATCCATGAAAGCACCTGGGTCGCCCTCGTCAGCGTTACAAACAACGTATTTCTGGTCTGCCTCATTCTTTGCACAGAGACCCCATTTCACGCCTGTTGGGAAACCAGCGCCGCCTCTACCACGAAGTCCTGATGCTGTTATTTCAGATACTACTTCTTGAGGTGTCATCTCCGACAACACTTTACCGAGACCTTCATAACCACCACGAGAGATGAACTCATCGATGTTTTCTGGGTTGATGAAACCGCAGTTACGCAAAGCTATACGAAGCTGTTTCTTGTAAAATCCCATGTGCTTAGAGTCAGCAACATGTTGTTGGTTCTCTGGATCCATATAAAGAAGGTCAGTAACCTTACGACCTTTTATGATATGTTCTTCAACGATTTTCTCTACGTCAGATGGTTTCACCTGAGTATAGAATGTGTTGTCAGGCATCATTTTCACGATAGGTCCTTTTTCGCAGAAACCGAAGCAACCTGTTTTGATAACCTGAACTTCATCTTGCAAACCTTTCTCTTTTAATATTGTGTTAAAGTTCGCAACAATCTCATCACTTGCAGATGCCTTACAACCAGTACCGCCGCAGCAAAGCACATGCGTTTTGATTTTTGCCATATAAAGTCCTCCAATTTAAATTAATTAGCCAATAGTTTCGTAGTTAACTGGAATGATACCATCAACGAGTTCGTTGTTGACAACATACTTCTCGAGTATCTCATCAGCCTTCTTATTATCGACGTGACCGAATACGATAGGATCTCTACCCGGAACTTTCACCTCTATTGTTGGCTCTGCATGACAATAACCCATGCAACCTGTCTGAGTAAATACCACTGAAAGCTTCAACTCGTCAGCTTTTTCCATCATATGTTCCATGACTTGCTTTGCTCCTGAAGCGATACCGCATGTAGCCATAGCGACTTTAATCTGAACCATCGCCTCTGGATTATCAGATTTCTCACGAAGGTCAATATTAGACTGAAGCTTCTCTTTCATAGCTTTCAGTTCTGCTAAAGATTTTACTTTTGCCATCTTGTTTAATGTTTGTTAATGAATGAAGTGGCAAATATAGCAAATCATTTTATTTATTCAAATGTTTTTTTAAAGTTTTTTTTTATGATTGTGATGTCGGCCTGCAGCTAAACTCACAACCGCAATACCTCTGATTGTAGAAATTATATTCTTTTATAATCTCAATACGTCTCTCACTCAGCCCTCCTTTTCTCCAATTCTGAGCCCAATAAGTGACATCTGGATATTTGCTTTCCGCGTATCTGCCAGCCGCTTCTATCTGCTCCAACGACTTCCAACGACTCGAAGCTAATGTCGTCGTGATGACTCTCACCCCTCTCTCCTGTGCATAACGAGCCGTCTCCAAGAGTCGAAACTTAAAACATTTCAAGCATCGTCCTCCACGCTCCGGCTCTTCCTCCATACCTCTCACCTCCTCAAGCCATGCCTCATGATCATAATCAGAATCAATTATCTCCAAGCCAAGACTCTTAGCATATCGCGTACATTCATCTTTACGGATATTATATTCTTCTAAAGGATATATATTTGGATTACAATAAAATATAATAGGTGTAATACCATTCTGCATCATACACTCTATTATAGCCGATGAACAGGGAGCGCAGCACGTGTGAAGCAACACTTCTTTAACATCACCTGGAGCTTTAATTTCTAACTTCTTCGATTTCATTTCTTGATTATACGAGATTACAAAGATAATTTTTTTTAGAGAAAATTGGATATAAAATTTGTTTTACTAAATATTATTAGTTACATTTGCGTTTGTTTTTATTACATTTATCGATATGAAAGTTCAAGAGTTAGTAGAGAAATTAGAATTAAAAGTCTTATCTGGAGAGAAAGGATTAGACAGAGAAATAGAAGGATGCTATGTATCAGACCTGCTCAGCGACGTGATGGGTAACGCCGAATCAGGCAATATCTGGATCACATTACAAACACACAAAAACGTCATGGCAGTAGCCTCATTAAAAGAACTCGCCTGTGTAATACTCGTAAAAGGATTGACACCTAACGAAGATACTATCAACCAAAGCAACGAAGAGGAGATACCGATTCTTCAAACATCAATGGAGACCTTCGAAGTTGCTGGAAAGATTTATGAGATGGGAGTTTAAATGGCTAATGGCTAAAGACTAATAGCTAAAGGCTAAGTTCAATATTCTAAGTTCAATGGTTATAAACAAATATAGAGCAGATCTTCATATTCACACGGTATTATCGCCTTGTGGCGACATCTATATGAGTCCATCGGCTATCATTGAACAGGCTAAGAAACTACATCTCGACATCATAGCTATCACCGATCACAACACCACAAGACAAGTCAAAGTCACGCAACAGATTGGAAGAGAAAATGGGATATTCGTCATAGGAGGCGTTGAAATCACCACACAAGAAGAGGCTCATGCTCTTGCCTATTTCGAGACAGACGAACAATTAGATGCGTTTCAAGAGTTCTTAGACGAACACCTTCCTCATATTCCTAACGATGAAGATCGTTTCGGATACCAGCTTATTGTTGATGAGAATGAAGATGTATTGGGTGAGGAAGAATGGCTTCTCATCTCCGCCTTAGATGTTGACTTAGACACCTTATACGACAAGGTACACGAAATTGGCGGACTCTTCGTACCTGCACATGTCAACAAACCTACATCGAGCCTTATGAGTCAACTCGGATTCATCCCGCCCGACATCAAAGCCGATGCCTTAGAGATCTCAAAACATGTCAAGAAAGATGACTTCCTACGCAAGTTCGCTTACCTTAAAAAATTCCCTTTCACAAAAAGTTCCGATGCTCATTTTATACATATCATTGGAGAAGTACACTGCATACTCAACATGTACGAGCCTACATTTGAAGAGTTCAGGATGACATTAAAAGGCGAAGACGGTCGCTTCATCGACACAGAACCCAACGAGAAACTACAACTACTTTATGGTTAACAAAACATCTTATCATGAAAGAATTATCATTACACGTTTACGATTTAATGGAGAACTCCATAGCCGCCAATGCCTCTTTGATTGAATTGACGATAACCGACAGCCTCAAAGACAACATATATTCTTTCACTATCAAAGATAATGGCAAAGGCATGAGTCAAGAGTTTCTTGCTAAAGTGACAGACCCATGGACAACGACAAGGACGACACGTAAAGTTGGCATCGGACTTCCATTGATAAAGATGAACAGCGAGCTATGCGACGGAGGCATGAATATAGAAAGCGAATTAGGCAAAGGAACGACATTAAGGTTTTGGTTTCAGCACAACCATATCGACAGACCTCCTATGGGAGACCTTGCAGGGACAATAGTGATGCTATGCGCACAACATGAGGACATACACTTTATATATAAACATATAACCGACAAAGACGAATATATCTTCGACACCGATGAGGTGAAAGAAGCCTTAGATGGAATGTCGATGAACGACATCAATATCATCAGATATTTAAAAGAAATGATACAAGAAAATTTGGAAGAAATAGAATATAATGAATAAGTCACCAAGTCTCTGAGTCTATGAGTCTCTAAGTTATTGTATATAGACAATCTCGGCGACTCGGTGACTCGGCGACTTAAAAAAGCAAATAGTTATGAAATTAAGAGACATTGCAGAATTACTTAACGCCAAGATCGTATGCGGGGAGTCTCGATTAGATGAGGACTTCAGATACGCATTCTCTTCCGACTTAATGAGTGACGTATTAACACTTGAAGAACATAATCCTATAATATTAAGTGGATTATGTAACATACAAACGATACGCACCTGCGAGATGGGCTGTCTCAGCGCTATAATCTTCGTGCGTAAAAAGAAACCGACATCTGATATGATAGAACTTGCCGAAGACAACGACATGGTTTTGATGGAATGCGATTATTCCATGTTCAAAGCAAGCGGCATACTTTATCAAAACGGAATAGAACCGATTTATTAAATGAACAATGTACAATGAACAATGTACAATGAACAATGTACAATGAATAATGTATAATGAATATTTAAGAATATGCACTTAGAATATACAATAATAGAGGGTGATTTCGTCAATGCTGGGGCTGCATCGAGTTCAATAAAGAAGACGTTAAAACAACTTAATGTCAATCCATCGATAATAAAGAGAGTTGTTGTTGCTCTTTATGAAGCTGAGGTTAACGCCATTGCTCACGCATATGGAGGCATCATCACTGCCGACATCGACAGCAATAACATTTGTATCAGTGTTGCTGACA
Source organism: Lentimicrobiaceae bacterium (assembly GCA_015061295.1). Classification (GTDB taxonomy): domain Bacteria; phylum Bacteroidota; class Bacteroidia; order Bacteroidales; family F082; genus Limimorpha. Next base: position 6,873 of record SUWU01000043.1, on the reverse strand, counting down.
AAGGTCCTGGCATCCCTGACATAGAGTGGGCTATGCAAGAAGGCAACTCCACTGCATCGCCAGAAGTAAGAGACATGGGGTTCGGTGCTGGAATGGGGCTACCTAACATCAAAAAAAACGTTGATAAATTAGAAGTCAAATCCACCGTAGGTGTCGGCACAACAGTAACTATGGAAGTTAAAATTTGTTAAATTATGTTTTTCTATCACGCACTACAAATAAACGAAGCTCAATGTACGGGATGTTCTCGATGTATGAAGATTTGTCCTACAGAAGCTATACGCATACACGACAATGCAGCTGCCATATCTGAGAGTCGCTGCATCGACTGCGGCAAATGTTTTAAAATATGCCCTTCTAAAGCTATTTATATCAAGCAGGACGACTTTGAATCTATATTCAACTTCCCTTGTCGCGTAGCTCTGATACCATCAGTATTCTTAGGTCAGTTTCCCAACGACATCAGCGTCTCACGCATCTACGCCATCTTACAAGAGATAGGCTTCACCCATGTCTTTGAAACAGACAGCTCCACCACAGTATATACCAACGCCAAGAACAGATATTTTGTAGAACACAAAGATAACTTACCTCACATATCTACATTTTGTCCAGCCATAGTGAGATTGATACAAGTCAAGTTTCCAGGATTGGTTGATAACCTAATACCTATCAAAGCTCCTATCGACATCACAGCGATGTATGTGAGAAAGAAATTCAAAGAAGAGAAGATATACAAAGACGACGAAGTCGGCATATTTTACATCACGCCATGCGCTGCCAAGATAGCTGCCGTGAAGAGTCCCGTTGGAGAAGACAAATCTAACGTTGACGGTGTCATCAACATGGACGCTCTCTATAACAGAGTATGGAAAAGAATCAAAGAACAAGGCTCTTCATATAAAGAGACGAAATTACCGATAGCACAATTGTCGTCAGACAGCATCTTAACATCGCTCACCAACGGAGAGAGACGCATGAGCATAGCACGACACTCTTATGCAATAGATGAGATTGACAATGTCATTGAGTTTTTAGAGAAGATAGAAAACGACGAGATTGAAGACGTGGAGTTCCTTGAGCTAAGAGCCTGCGACCAAAGCTGCGCTGGAGGCAACCTGACATGTAACAACAGATTCTTGACATGCGAGAAGATGTTCGCTCGTGCGCGTTATGTCGCCGACAAAGAACGTAACGGGGAGCGCACTCGCGAATCGGAGATGGAAAAAGAACATGAATATCTGCTACATAATATGTCGCTCGGCGAAATCGAACCGCGTTCTATGCTCAGCTTAGACAGCGACATCTCAAAGGCTTTAGAGAAAATGAATAAGATAAACACCTTAAGAGACAAACTACCTCAAAAAGACTGTGGTATCTGCGGAGCTCCAACATGCGACGCCTTCGCCGAGGATATTGTCTGTCATAACAGGGATATAGAAGAATGTATCTTTATGAAAGGTTGTTAGCTTTTGGCTATTAGCTTTTGGCTCTGTCGTTTAGCTTTCCTTTTAGATATTGAGCTTAATATCAGCACTAAAGAAGCTCCCACGACTGCCATAACTACAGCCATAAAAAATTCGACATTCATTTGTGGCATATGAAATGAATAGTCATACATTCCTGGCAGCACTTCTTTCCATGGGTAACAGACAGGAAGACTACCTATCATAAAACCTGATAAGACTGACAATGTCTCGTTTCTGTATTCTTTCATGAGCCACGACAATAGATACGACACCGATATTATACTTGCAATAGCACCTATAACGAAAGGCAACAACACCATAGCACCTTGTCCAAAAGTTGACAATTTAGCTATCTGAGGAATGGCTTGTGTCACTATCAACTCATAATTACCCATCAGCAACATAAGATGCGAGCCAGATATACCAGGAACTATCATTCCTAAAGCTCCAACAGCTCCACAAAGAATCAGATATAAGAAGTTATCATTAGGATAAGGATTAGTCTTTATCGAAAGGAAGAACGATGCCACAATAGCGAGGAACATCAAGACATACATCTTAGGTGTTTTCTTTCCTATCATCCCTAAGACATACACCACAGATGCAATAATCAGTCCTATAAAAAACGAATAAGCATATACCTCATATTTCTTAAAAATGGCTTTCAACAGAATAGCTGTAAGTATCATTCCTGCCATAATACCAATAATCAATGTCATCAAAAACTTAAAGTCAGTTCTCTTAGCAAATTCCGAAAACTCGCCTTTAAACAAAAGTTTGAACGCTTTAAGATTCAATGATTTTATAGAATTTATAAAACGTTCAAACACACCTATTATAAGTGAAACGGTACCGCTGGATACTGGAATAACATTCACTATCCCCATTGCCATTCCTTTAAAAAAAATCGATATATACTGCCTTATTGTCATGATAAAATTTTTACAAAAATAGTGACAATTTTCATTCCTAAAACGCAATAAAATAACTTTTGTTTTACAATTATTATTTTTTTTTAAACAAAAAGGAATACGTCATTCAACATATTCCTTTTTTTCATTTATGAGTTTATACGACATCAATCTGACACAGGGCGCACGGGCTGACCATAGCAGCGGTCATCATAGCCCATACTCAAGTTCAGTTCTTGGTCGAAGAAGAAGTCATAGGCATAATTCTTATATCCTTCTATCGGTGTTGAAGTCCAATAATATCCGAAGTCTTCCATATAGTATGCCGTTCCATAGATATAACCTGATATAGGCATAAAGATATGATTGCCATTAGGTCCTATTACTTTCTTACCACCGATGCCATTCCTCACTTCCCATTCCCATGTACAATTTTCCAACAGTTCATTAAACTCATCAGCAGTAGGCATTCTCCAGGTACTACCCCAGTCAACACGAGCCACATCGTATTCTGGATTACCTGAGACATCCTCAATGTTAAGCTTATATGATGTACAAGTCATCTCTGTATATTCTGTTTTAGGTTGCAGCTCACCCCATGCGTAATAGTTACCTTTCTCTTCGGGAGATGTAGCGCCTACATTCATAGTAGCCCATTTCACTCCACTTGGCAATCCTAAATCTACATATTCGTAGCCATTGATAACATTAGATGCTGCCAATGTAGTGAAACTCACTTCTTCACCGTAAGCTGTTCCTTCGCTGTTAGTTGCATAAGCTCTGACATAATAAGTAGTCTGAGGTACCAAGTTAACAATCTGTGAAGCAAAGTCACCTGTACCACTACCATCTGTAGTGATGTTATTTTCAATCGTTGGATTTTGTGTCATACCCCAGCAAACACCACGAGCTGTCACTTCTGCATTACCATCTGATGTTACGTTACCACCACCAATAGCCGAGTTATCTGTTATCTCAGATATAGGCGATGTCACGACTTCTGGAAGTGTGATCACAATCTCTTCTAAAGTAGTAAAGCTAACTTCTTCGCCGTAAGCAGTTCCTTCGCTGTTAGTTGCATACGCTCTGACATAATACGTTGTATTTGGCATCAATTCATCAAGATTCGAGGTAAAGACACCAACTCCTGTACCTTCTTCTGTAAAGTCATTTCCTGTAGTAGGATTTTGTGTCATGCTCCAGCAAACACCACGAGCCGTCACTTCCGCACCGCCATCGGCAGTGACTTCAGCGCTAACGACAGCCGTCGTCTCAGTCACTTCAACAACAACAGCAGCAGCTACTGTTGGAAGAGTCACTTCTTCTTCATTACCTTCATTCTGTTCTAATGTCGTAAAAGAGACCTCATTACCATAAGATGTTCCTGCACTGTTAGTAGCATAAGCTCTTACATAATAGGTAGTGTTAGGTACTAAATCCGACATTGTTGAAATATACGAGCCTACTCCATTAACATTATTTGTATGGCTGCTGTTGACAGTAGGATTTTGACTTTTACTCCAGCAGATACCACGTGATGTAACATCTGCATCTCCATCTGACAATACTTTACCACCTGATTTAGCTGTTGTAGCGGTGATATTCGACACTTCTAATGTCGTCACAGTAGGTTTCTCTGGATCTGGCTTACATGAGAACAACATGCAAGCAATCATTAACAATAAGTAATAATGCTTTTTCATACGTAACTAATAATTATGTTTTTATATTATCTCTCCATATAAATCGAAGTAATCTGCTTTTGTAAGTTTCACGTTCACAAAGTCTCCGATATTCAATTCCGCTTCATCTACAGAAATCAGGATTTCGTCATCTACTTCAGGTGAGTCATATTGAGTTCTTCCGATATAATAGTCGCCTTCTATTCTATCTATCAAGACTTTCTCTATCGTACCGACTCTCTTCTCGTTTGTCTCTAAAGAAATATTCTGTTGTATCGCCATGATAGTATCGACGCGTTCTTGTTTCACTTCTTCAGGAACATCATCTTCCATCTCATATGCTGGCGTTCCTTCTTCAGCGGAATATGCGAAAACGCCTGCGCGCTCAAACTTCATTTCTCTAACAAAATCACAGAGCTCTTCAAACTGTTCTTCCGTCTCACCTGGGAAGCCAACGATGAACGTTGTTCTGAAAGCGATGCCAGGGACTCTGTTACGAGCATTCTTCACAAAGTTGATAGTCTGTTCCTTATCGACGCCGCGTCTCATATTTTTAAGTATCGGCGTGCTTATATGTTGTAAAGGAAGGTCGATGTAATTACAGATTCTCGGTTCGTTATTCATCATATCGAAGAGTTCGTCAGGGAAACCTTGAGGATAGCCGTAATGCAGACGTATCCACTCGAACTCTTTTATCTCTAAAAGTCGCTTCACGAGTTCGACGATATGATATTGTCCGTCGATGTCGCGACCGTAATATGTCAAATCTTGAGCTATAAGTATCAGTTCTTTCACGCCTTTCTTAGCGAGAAGCTCAGCTTCTTTTATCAAATCCTCCATCGGGACAGAGACATGCTCGCCACGTATCAGAGGTATCGCACAGAATGCACAACGACGGTTGCATCCCTCAGATATTTTCAGATAAGCGTAATGTGAAGGCGTCGAGAGGATTCTGTTGTGGTTGTAAGGTAAAGTCGCAGAGTCAGTACAATTATCTGAGTCTTTTAAAAACAGTCTCTTGTTCCCATTTTCCGTCCCCGAGACCCGTCCCCGAGACCCGTCCCCGAGACCCATCTCCAAATCCAAAATATCTTCTGCGATGAGCGACACCGACTCCACTCCGAAGAAGCCATCAACCTCGCGAATCTCGTTTTGGAGTTCTTTACGATAACGTTGCGAGAGGCAGCCCATCACATAAAGTTTCTTTATCTTATTGGCTTTTCTCAGTTCCGCATATTCTAATATCGTGTCTATCGACTCTTCTTTAGCGTCACCGATAAAACCGCAGGTGTTGATAATCACCACATCGGATTTCTTGTCGGAGTCGTGCATTATGTCATAGCAGTGACTGAGCGAGGCTGCGAGGCGCTCTGAGTCAACCTTATTTTTTGAGCAGCCGAGCGTGACGATATTTATTTTAGGTTTTCTCATCATCGATCAATTTCTTCCTTCAAAAAGACTGTTGACGAAATCGTTTCTGTCAAATATCTGAAGATGGTCAATACCCTCTCCCACTCCGATATATTTCACTGGAATCTTGAATTGACCTGAGATGCCTATCACCACTCCGCCTTTTGCTGTGCCGTCGAGTTTTGTCAAAGCGAGTGCATTGACTTCAGTAGCTGCCATAAACTGACGAGCCTGCTCGATAGCGTTCTGTCCTGTTGAAGCGTCGAGTACGAGAAGCACCTCATGTGGAGCATCGGCCACGACTTTCTGACACACTTTCTTGATTTTAGAAAGCTCGTTCATGAGGTTCACTTTATTATGCAGACGACCTGCTGTGTCGATAATCACAACATCAATATCTTGTTGTACTGCAGTCTTCACCGCATCGTAAGCCACAGATGCTGGGTCAGCGTTCATGCCGTGAGAGACGATAGGCACGCCAACACGCTCCGACCATATCGTAAGCTGATCTACAGCGGCAGCTCTGAAAGTGTCAGAAGCTCCGAGCAAGACGCTCTTTCCTGCCTTCTTGAAATTATGGGCTAACTTACCTATTGTAGTGGTCTTTCCTACTCCATTAACGCCAACAACCAAAATAACGTAAGGTTTCTTATCGGCTGGGATATCGAAAGTAGTCCCGTCGCCAGAGTTATTCTCCTGTAGCAAAGCTGCTATCTCTTCTTTGAGTATTCGGTTTAGTTCATTAGTTCCGAGATATTTGTCACGAGCCACACGTTCTTGAATGCGACCTATGATTTTCAAAGTAGTATCGACACCTACATCAGATGTCACTAAAATCTCCTCAAGATTATCAAGAACTTCATCATCGACTTTCGATTTACCGATGATAGCCTTAGAAATTCTGTCAAACACGCTGGTACGTGTCTTCTCCAACCCTTTGTCGAGTTCCTGTTTCTGTTCCTGCTCGACTTCCTTATTCCTCTTGAAAAATGAAAAAATACCCATAACTTTATACTTTTCTGCAAAGGTAAGAAAAAAGTCTAAAGACGAATGACGAAAGACGAAAGATTTTTTATCATCTTTTTTGTCTTTAGACATTAGTCTTTAGCCAAGCGAAAACACAAAAAGCTCCCCCGATTTCTCGGAGAAGCTATTGTATGCATTCAAAAAATAACCTATATTATTTCTTTGCTATGAATTCTTGTACTTGATCGATAGGAACGATTGTTTCCTCGAAATAATAAGCGTTGGTTTTTTCTGATCTCTTCATTCTTATAACCTTTGAATACTCTTTACCAAGAGTACGCAATGTTGCAACAACTTTCTTTGCCATGGCTTAATCCTTATTTAATTTCTTTGTGAACAGTCATTTTCTTTAAGATTGGGTTGTATTTCTTAAGT
>SUWU01000008.1 GCA_015061295.1 Lentimicrobiaceae bacterium | reverse complement strand
ACGTTAACAAAAAATAAATCTAAAAACAATTTATTACTATGAACATTACAGCTGCTCAAGTTAACGAATTAAGACAAATGACAGGCGCCGGCATGATGGACTGCAAAAAAGCTCTCGTAGAATGCAACGGTGACAAACAAGCTGCTATCGACTATCTTCGTAAAAAAGGTCAAAAAATAGCTTTGAAAAGAGCTGACCGCGAAGCTACAGAAGGTTGCGTAATCTCTAAAGCTACTGAAGATAACAAATTCGCTGCTGTCATTATGTTAAACTGCGAAACTGACTTCGTCGGTGCTAATGCTGACTTCGTCGGTACAACAAAAATGCTCTTAGACTTCGCAGTAGAAAACAGAGTTAAAGATATGGAAGCTCTCAATGCTGCTACCATCAACGGTACAACACTTGAAGCTATCGTAACAGACCTCACAGCAAAAACAGGTGAGAAAGTTCAAGTTGGTAAATACTTCGCTGTAGAAGCTGAATACGTTACTAACTACAACCACCAAGGTAACCGCCTCGCTACAATAGTAGGTTTCAATAAATCATTCAACGGCATAGAAGAAATAGCTCACGAAGTAGCTCTTCAAATCGCTGCTATGGACCCAGTCGCTATCGATGAAAACGACGTCCCTCAAGCAACAAAAGATAACGAATACAATGTCGCTATCGAGAAGACAAAACAAGAGCAAATTCAAAAAGCTGTTGAAGTAGCTCTGAAAAAAGCAGGTATCAACCCAGCTCACGTTGACACTGATGACCACATCAACTCTAACATGGCTAAAGGTTGGATCACTGAAGAAGACGCTGCTAAAGCTCGCGAAATTAAAGAACAAGTCGCTGCTGAAAAATCAGGTAGCCTCAATATGACAATGATTGAGAATATCGCTAAAGGTCGTCTCGCTAAGTTCTTCAAAGAAAACTGCTTACTCGACCAAGTATCTCTCATCGCTGACCCTAAAACAGTTCGCGAATATATCCAAGCTGGCGATAAGGAAGCTACTGTTACAGCTTTCAACCGTGTAAAATTAGGATAAGACAAATGATTGCTGGCTAATAGCTATTAGCTGTTGGTCAAACAAATAAAAAATCCCGACTCATTTCTGAATCGGGATTTTTTATTTTTATTATTTCTTACTCCACGTCGTGCCTTCTTTGCCGTCTTTCAAGACGATGTCTAAAGCGGCGAGCTTGTTGCGGATGATGTCGCTGGTAGCCCAGTCTTTCTTAGCTCTCGCTTCTTTTCTGATGTCGATGATTGTCTCCATCAAGCCGTCAACTAAGCCGTCGTCGCCACCTGCTTCTGTGTCTAACAATCCTAAAATGTCGAAGACGAATGATTGGAACAACTGTTTCAACAACTCTAACTCTTTAGCATTAATCTTAGCGTGACCGTCTTTCACTGAATTTACCATTCTCACCGCCTCAAAGAGATTTGCTATCACGATAGGACTGTTAAAGTCGTCGTTCATAGCCTCGTAGCAAGCATCGATAATCTTCTGCACGCCGAGCTCTTCTGCACCCTCTGTAGCTGTCAATGTGTTAGCAATCTTAACAGCTTCCATGAGACGTTTGTAACCTTTCTCTGCAGCTTGTAATGCCTCATTAGAGAAATCTAAGGTACTACGATATTGAGCCTGAAGCACGAAGAAACGTATCGTCATCGGTGGATAAGGACGTTCTAACAAAGCGTGGTTGCCAGCGAAGAAGTCTTCGAGCGACATCGCGTTGCCAAGCGATTTGCCCATCTTCTGTCCGTTCAAGGTAATCATATTGTTATGCATCCAATATTTCACTGGCTGTTTACCGCCGTTGAATGCCATTGACTGAGCTATCTCTGATTCATGATGAGGGAAGATAAGGTCCATGCCGCCGCCGTGAATATCGAACTGCTCGCCGAGATATTTACAGCTCATGGCAGAACACTCGGCGTGCCATCCTGGGAATCCCTCGCCCCATGGCGAGTTCCAACGCATGATATGTTTAGGCTCGGCTTTCTTCCACAAAGCGAAGTCTGCACCATTTCTCTTTTCGAGCTGACCAGCGAGTTCGCGGGTGTTGTTGAGCAACTCTTCCACATTACGTCCAGAGAGCATTCCATAACGAAAATCCTTATTATATTTTTCTATGTCGAAATAGACAGATCCATTTGATTCGTAGGCGTAACCTGCGTCAAGGATTTTCTGTATCATCTCAATCTGCTCGATGATATGACCCGAAGCGTGAGGTTCGATAGAAGGACGCAACACATTAAGCTTATCCATACTCGCATGGTAGCGGTCTTTATAATATTGTGCCACTTCCATTGGCTCAAGGTTCTCAAGGCGAGCCTTCTTTGCTATTTTATCTTCGCCTTCGTCGGCATCATGTTCAAGGTGACCTACGTCGGTGATGTTACGGACGTAACGTACTTTATAACCTAGATGTTTCAGATAACGAAACACTAAGTCGAAAGTAATTGCAGGACGGGCGTGACCCAAGTGAGCGTCGCCATAGACGGTAGGACCACAGACATACATTCCCACATGAGGAGCGTTGAGAGGCTTGAACAATTCTTTATTACGAGTCAAGCTGTTGTATATAAAAAGGTTATTTTCCATGATTTATAATGATTTTGAATAACTGCAAAGTTACGATTATTTTTTATTGATAAGGTATAAAAGAAAGTTATTTTTTTGACACTGACTTTGACTCTAACACTGACTTATTGACTTATACAAACTCCATAACTAAAAAAGACGCTTCAACGATATATTGTTTATTTTCATCGTTATCGTCGAAACGTCTCTACATAACTCCATCACTCCATAACTAAAAAAAAATCTTTCGCCTTTTGTCTTTTTACTTTAGACTTTTTTATATATATTTGCGTTTGATTAAAAAACATTTTTGATTCTCTTAACAACAAACATTATGTATAATAAATTTCAACAATATTTACAAAAGGAATTAGCTCAGATTGAAGCTGATGGCCTTTACAAAAACGAACGTATTATCGAAAGTCCACAAGGTGCAGAAATCATGGTCAAAGGCAAGAAATGTCTTAACTTCTGTGCTAACAACTATCTCGGTTTAGCCGACAATCCAGAACTTATCGAAGCAGCAAAAAAAGGCTTAGACGCTCGCGGTTTCGGTATGGCTTCAGTTCGCTTCATCTGCGGCTGCCAAGACTTACACAAACAACTTGAGCAAAAGATTGCTGAGTTCTTCGGAACAGAAGACACTATTTTATATGCTGCATGTTTCGACGCTAACGGTGGCGTATTCGAACCATTGTTAGGACCAGAAGACGCTATCATCTCCGACGCTTTGAACCACGCTTCTATCATCGACGGTGTACGTCTCTGCAAGGCACAACGTTTCCGTTATGCTAACGCCGACATGGCTGACTTAGAAGCTCAACTTCAAGCTGCTAAAGACTGCCGTTTCAAACTCATCGTCACCGACGGTGTGTTCTCTATGGACGGTAACGTCTGCCCTCTCGATAAGATCTACGAATTGGCTCAAAAATATGACGCTATGGTCATGGTCGATGAAAGTCACTCAGCAGGTGTTGTCGGCACAACAGGTCGCGGCGTGACAGAACGTTTCAACTTAAAAGGCGAGATTGAAATCATCACTGGCACTCTCGGCAAGGCATTCGGCGGCGCTATGGGAGGCTTCACAACAGGTAAGAAAGAAATCATCGATATGTTACGTCAACGCTCGCGTCCTTATCTCTTCTCTAACTCAATGGCTCCAGGCTTAGTAGCAGCTGGCATCCGCATGTTCGAGATGATGAGCGAGACTAACGAGCTCCAAGATAAACTTCACGCTAACACCGACTACTTCATCAAGGAAATGGTGGCAAAAGGCTTCGACTGCAAACCATCAGAATCAGCAATCTGCGCCGTGATGTTATACGACGCTCCGCTCTCACAGAAGTTCGCCGCTCGTATGCAAGATGAAGGCATCTTCGTGACAGGCTTCTACTACCCTGTCGTTCCAAAAGGACAAGCACGTATCAGAGTACAGATCTCGGCAGCTCACGAGAAAGAACATCTTGACAAATGTATCAACGCATTCGTAAAAATTGGTCAAGAATTAGGAGTAATAAAATAAATAATTAACTAAGGTAGGAATTTTAACATTCCTGCCTTTTATTTTGTCTAGTTATGAAAAAGATATTAATAATAGGTTCTGGCGGACAAATCGGAACAGAACTAGTAAAGAAACTTCGTGGCATCTATGGCAATGAAAATGTCGTTGCCAGCGACTTACGTCAGCTAACAGGCGAGATCGCAGAGACAGGTCCTTTCGAAAGAATAGACTCTACCAATATGATGCAGATCATCGAGGTCGTGAAGAAATATAATATCGACACCATCTATAACCTCGCAGCTATCCTTTCTGCAACAGCTGAGTTGAACCCGATGTTAGGTTGGAACGTCGGCATCGGCAGTTTAGTCAACTGCTTGGAAGTGGCTCGTGTCTTCGGCTGCGCCGTCTTCACTCCTTCTTCAATAGGAGCCTTCGGTCCTAACACACCGAAAGACATGACACCACAGGACACAATCCAACGTCCTAACACTATCTACGGCGTCACTAAAGTCACCGGTGAGTTGTTGAGTGACTATTACTTCACACGTTTCGGCGTTGACACACGTTCCGTACGTTTCCCAGGCTTGATTTCAAACCTCACACTTCCTGGCGGAGGCACCACAGACTACGCTGTCGAGATTTATTATTCAGCAGTTAAAGGCGAGAAATTCATCTGCCCATTAGAAAAAGGAACCTTCATGGATATGATGTATATGCCTGACGCATTAGACGCCATGGTCAACATCATGGAAGCTGACCCAAGCAAGCTCATACACCGTAACTCATTCAACGTGACAGCAATGAGCTTCGACCCAGAGATACTTTACAACACAATCAAGAAATATATCCCAACTTTCGAGATGGAATACAAGCCAGAACCTATCAAGCAAGCCATCGCCAACTCGTGGCCTAACAGCTTAGACGACAGCTGCGCTCGCAACGAATGGGGCTGGAACCCGAAATACGACTTAGACAAGATGTCTATCGATATGATTGATTCGTTAAGAAAAAAAATGGGACTTTAAAGTCCCATTTTTTTATCTCACCCACGTCTGCGACCTTCCGATCCAGCCGCGTTTATCTATGGAGCCGCGTAAGGTTATAGTGTTGTCGTCAGCGTTGTAAGTAATCCTTCCGTAATAATTTTTCTTTCCTTCCGGTTCATAGATGATACCATTTTTGAGCATACCGTCGTGTTCTTCCATGTCTTTGATGACGACCATATTCTCGAAGCCTGTGTCTTTCAGTTCCTGCCCTTTCCAGAAGACTTTCAAAATTTTTCCGTAATAAAGACCGTTATCGTCTTGATAAAATTCCACTATGCCTTTGGTCTCGCCTGTCACGTCATCGACAGTACGCCATTCACCGAGAATCTTTTCCACTTGAGCCGATGCCATCATCGAGCTAAAAAATAATGCTAATAATATAAGGTGTTTTTTCATAATTTATAATTATTAAGACGCATCAATGTGTGTTTATTTTTTGAGGTAACATTGATACATCTCTACAAGGATAACTATTAACTATTAACCATTAATTAACAATTGTTCAATAACTTCTGGATAGTGTTTATATTCTAAGGTATGAATCTTCGCTGCGAGGCTGTCGGGCGTCTCTCCTTCTTCTAAAGCGACTTTAGCCTGGAAGATAATATCGCCGCTGTCGTAATGTTCGTTCACATAATGTATTGTGATGCCAGAATATTCTTCTTTGGCAGCAACAACAGCCTCATGAACATGTTCTCCATAGAAACCTTTGCCGCCGTATTTGGGCAACAATGCAGGATGAATGTTTATGATTCTATTAGGGAAAGCATCAATGAGATGTTGTGGTACAAGCCATAAAAAACCTGCAAGTACAATCAAATCTATGTTTTGGTTTAACAGATCTTTGGCAAAGTCCTCGCTTTTAAACTCAGCTCTGTTGATAATCTTACATGGTATATTCAGATTCTTCGCCCGTTCGATAGCATAAGCATTAGGGTTGTTACAAATCACATTGACAATTTCCACTTCCGGATTTGACGAAAAATATTCTGCAATCCTCTGTAAGTTAGTGCCTCCTCCTGATACAAAAATCGATAATCTCTTCATATTTTAGTAAAAAAATTATTTCTTTCAACAATAAGTTTTAAGTTCTATTTCTCCCTCGAGAACTCGTAAAACATTGTAAACCATCGCATCAAAAGTACAATCTTCTGGATAACATTCTATCTTAGCGAGATTTTCAATTCGTTTGGAAAGATACTTAAAAAAACGATTGTCTGAGAATATTTTTCCTGATAAAATTATAACATCTATTTTTCCATCTAAGGTAACGTAATGTGACATTATCTCTTTAGCTATTTGATATGCCATTATCTCTGTTATATGCCGTGCTTTCTTATCATTATTTTGCAGCATACTGATAATTGTGTCAACAGAGTTAGTTCCAAGATATGAATAAAACGATGCGTTTTTGTTAATAAGTCTTAACAATTCATCTTTAGAATAATGTTTTTTAAATAAGAGATCTAAAATATCTGATGCTGGCACTGTTCCTATCTCATAAAAACCCATCGGTCCGTATCCCTGATAAGCCTGATTAACATCGATGACACGTCCATTCTGATGAGCAGCCACAGAGACATTTCTATCGCTAACATGACAAAATACTATATTAAGATTTTCATAATTTTTATTAACAGACTTAGCATAACATCTTGACAGATATTTATTTATCATAGCATGAAAAAGTGATTTCTTTCTCAACGACAGATGAGGAGAAAATGCTGCGAGTTCGTTACGCTCATCAACAGAAGCGGGGTCAACGACGAATGACTTTATTCTAAGCATATTGGCGATAGTAAAGGCAAGGAGTCCTCCTAAATTGACAACATCTTCACCACCAACACCTTCAAGAAGGTCACCTACCATAAACTTATCTATAGCATAAACGCCCGATTCGCAGGGACGAAGCAATCCACCTTCTGCCACCACATATTGTATCGACTTAATATCGACATTATCATCGCGCATCTTATCCATGATAGCATCGCGGCGATAAGGCAACTGTTCTACTATATTCTCAAGCAATATAAAACTTTCTTTCTGATGATCAATTTCCGAGAAATAAATTATCTTCTCGTCTTCACTGACTGCTATCTTAGTAGAATAAACTTCGGGATAGATACATAAAATAGATGTTGTCATATAATGTTATATTTTTTAACATTTCAACAACAAAAAAGGGAAAAAGTTTTAAGCTCTTTCCCTCTTTAATTTGTTAATTTTAATCCACATTATCGTGGAGGAAGGAATTACCTTCGCGCAGTCCCATATCTTTTTTTGAAGAATAATGTGATAATTGTTCATTATCCTCATTGGATATATTGATACCCATTCTTTTATACGCAGGTTGATTTTCCATTTCTTCGATATGTGACATCGATCTAAAATTCATATTGAGAGATGCAAGACGTTGACGTCTAAGCTGTTCTTGTTGTGACAGCCCATTATTTTTACTCTTCACCTCATGTTTTTGCATCGTCATTGCATTAGCATCGGAGCTATCTTTGATATAAGATCTCAGTCCTATGTTATCATCATCGTCATCATTACCGAACGGATTAGAATATGACTTGGAAGAGTATGTAGCAGAGCCGATGTTTCTATCTGTGCTACCGATGTTTCTATCCTGAGTTCTGTTATTTCTATCACCCGAATAATGTTCGTCATCATTTTCGTCTTCATTATAAAGACTATGTACCACATATCCTGACGTTTCTTTTTCTGTCTCTTTCTCTCTTTCTTTCTCTTCTACTTTATTCTCACTTTTATTTATAACCTCTATCCTACCAAAGTCATCGTTATCATTAGTTTTCTCGTCACGTTGTGGTTCTGAGGCATCCACCATGAGTCTATTTTTAGGTCTTTCCTCTTCGATGACATGAACTTTCACGGAGTCATCCTGGTATTCAAATCCTGTTGCTATGAGAGTCACATTGAGACCTTTTCCTAATGACATATCTTCGCCGTTACCCCATATCACGTCGGAGCAGTTACCTGTTGCCTCTTGTACATATTCTGTTATATCGGTAACCTCATCGAGAGTCACCTCTTCTGTTCCTGAAGTAATATATACGAGAATATTTTTAGCGCCTCTTATGTCGGAGTCGTCCAAGAGAGGAGAATGCACAGCCTCTTCCACTGCTTTTGTAGCTCTATTTTCACCTTCGGCATAACCTGAACCCATGATAGCCTTACCACTATCGCGCATGACGGTATTAACATCTTTGAAGTCAACGTTGACATAACCTGTCACGGTGATTATTTCCGCTATGCCTTTAGCTGCTGTTTTAAGAACGTCGTCAGCTTTTTTAAAAGCCTGTGTCAACTTCATATCACCATGTTCTTGTCTAAGTTTATCGTTGCTTATAACGAGCAAGGCATCGACATGTTTACGCAGTTCTTCTATTCCGAGTTGAGCTTGTTGTTGACGTCTTTTACCTTCGAAGCTAAATGGGAGAGTTACTATACCCACTGTCAGGATGTCGAGTTCACGAGCTATCTCTGCCACTACGGGAGCTGCGCCTGTACCTGTTCCGCCGCCCATACCTGCTGTAATGAAGAGCATTTTAGTATCTTTAGACAGTATTTCACGCAGTTCATCCGTTGTCTCAATAGCTGCCTTATGACCTTCCTCTGGCTTATTACCTGCGCCGAGCAATCTCTTACCGAGATGTATCTTATTAGCGACAGGACTTTTCTCCAAAGCCTGTTTGTCGGTGTTACACAATATGAAATCGACACCTTGAATACCTTCAGTAAACATGTGAGTAACGGCATTACCACCACCGCCACCGACACCTATAACTTTAATGATATTAGGCATTTCCACAACAGTATCGAAGTTTATCAGTTCCGTCATCTTTATAAGCTTATTTATTATCTATGATATCTTTATCTAAGTTTTCCGACTTAACATTAAAATATTTTGTAAAAGCTGTGACAACACCTTTTAGTGAGAATCCGCCTCCTTGTTTTGGAGTTTTTTTGTCTGTCACCTTGACTTTACTGTCATTACTATCATCGTGAGGTCGGCGGTTCATTTCCTCTTCATATCTTGCTATTCCTTCCAACACCAAGCCGATACCTGTCGAATACATTGGGCTCTCTAGTTCTTTTGACGTCTCATTTGACAGATATTCGTTAGGGTATCCGATACGCACTTCGAGACCTGTCTTAAACTCAGCGAGTTGACATATATGTTTCATATTAGCGCCACCGCCCGTAAGCACTATACCTGCGATGAGTTTATGTTCTGTATTTACTTTCTGTATCTCGAAGTTAACGAGGTCGAATATCTCTTCCAATCGAGCCTGTATAATATTAGCGAGGTTCTTAAAAGATATCTCTCTTGGTTCGCGTCCTCTCAATCCTGGTATTGACACCACCTCATCCTCACGGCTTTCGCTTGCCACTGCCGAACCGAACTTCACTTTTATCTCTTCAGCATGTTTCTTTATGATGGAGCAGCCTTGACGTATGTCTTCCGTAATGATATTACCTCCGAACGGTATGACTGCTGTATGATATATGATTTTATCGTAGAACACTGCCACGTCTGTCGTGCCGCCACCGATATCTACTATTGCCACGCCTGCCTCTTTCTCATCTTCTTCCAACACTGCCGTTGCTGATGCTATAGGTTCTAATATCATATTCTCCATTACCAAACCTGCACGTTCAATACATTTAACGATGTTCTTCGCTGCAGATGTCTGTCCTATAATAACATGATAGTTTGCTTCAAGTTTGCTACCCAACATACCTTTAGGATGACGGATTCCAGGCTCATCATCGACGATATATTCTTGTGGTATGACATCTATTATCTCTTCTCCAGGTGTCACACTCACTTTATACATATCTTGTTTCAGTTTATCGAGTTCCTGGTCTGTTATCTCTACATCGGCATTATCGCGTATGAGAACACCTCTATGTTGAATACTCTTGATATGATGACCTGCTATGCCAACATTGACGCTCCTAATCTCCACTTTCGATTGTTCAGATGCCTCTGCCACAGCACGCTTTATCGCATCGACAGTCTCGTCAATATTAAACACCATGCCACGCTTGACTCCGGTAGAATCGGCTCTACCATAACCGCGTATCTCTATCTTGCCATTAGGCATTTTCTCTCCTACTATACAGGCTATCTTTGTCGTACCTATATCTAAGCCTACAATATAAACAGGTTCACTCATATTCATTTCTTCTTGGTGCAAACTACTTGGTTACTAAAATTTAAATTTATACTTGTATAATTGTCTATTTCTGGATTACCGAGCATTTTCTTAAGAAAATGTCTCATCTTAAACAATTTATCATCAGCATTATTGCCATCGCCAAAGATAACAAAAATATCTGTATTATTGAGAGAAAAAATATAATTTTTATTTCTATCAACATACACTTGTTTCACGCAATTTCTTGCATAATCATCAGACAGCACCGACATCATTATTTCATATAGTTCAGGAAGATCTGTGTCAGCATAGACAGAGTCGTTCACATTACCTAACTTATCTACAGGAAACTTAGCGTGTCCGCTTGCTATCAACAGATGGGGCGTATAATTTCTGTTCTCAGGATATATACCTCCGTCTTTATCAATATATATGGATTTGTTATTGATATTATAGACTCTCATTACAGGATTACATTCTTCAATATCAACATCTAACACACCTTTAAGATTTATAGAAGCCTCCACATTTGTAGTCCAAGGATTTGCCGCCAACACATCTCGCAGTGAGTCGATGGGTATCATATATATTTGGTTGTTATTAATGGTGTCACATATATTCATGATAACCTGTCGGGTAGCGATGTCATCGACAAAACCTTTTTCATTATTTCTGCTTATCGACAGTTCCACATCGGAGATATTATCTGTAAAATGTTGATATACATAATATCCGCACAAAGCCAGCAGCGCCGACAGTGTTAGGGTCAACAATAATATGTTAAGTATCTTTCTCATTGTTTCAACATTGATTCTATCTGAGGCACGAATCTGTCGATGTCGCCAGCTCCCATTGTTATTATCAGTTCAGGTCTAAGATCTTTTATTGTATCGATGAGTTCATCTTTCTGACATATCTGTTTCTCATGACACGTCACTTTTTTCAGCAGTTCTGATGATGTTATTCCTTGTAGCGGTTTTTCGCGAGCCGGGTATATCTCCATCAAGAGGAGGCTATCGGCGAGCGACAGAGCCTCTGCAAATTCGTCCATAAAGTCGCGTGTTCTTGTAAAGAGATGTGGCTGAAAGACGAGAGTCATCTTTCTCTTTGGATATATCTCTCGCACTGCTTTAAGACATGCCTTTATCTCTTCTGGATGATGTGCATAATCGTCGATATAACACACTTTCTCATCTCTATATCTTATGTCGAAACGACGTTGCACGCCAAGGAAAGTAGCGAGACCTTCCTTAATCTGTCTAATATCGAGACCTAACTGCAATGACACTATTATAGCAGCCATAGCGTTCATCACATTATGTCGCCCATAAAGACTCATCTCATAGCTCCCGAGAACAAGTCCCTCCTTAGTCACCAAATCGAACTTCGTCATCTCATTTTCTATCTTGACATTCTTAGGCATCACATCAGCATCTTCATAGCCATAACTGATAGACTTACACGCTGTCTTTATTGGAAGCGCTGCATTATACACCACCACCCCATCAGACGATGTCTTTGCCACAAACTGATTAAAGGCTTCTTCAAGATGCGCTGTATCTCCATAAATATCGAGATGATCTGCATCGATGGAAGTCACCACGCTGACATAAGGACTGAGACGCAAAAAAGAACGGTCAAACTCATCGGCTTCCATCACCACAAACTCATCGTTCTCATCACCGATAATAACATTGCTGTCGATGTTTCTTGCTATACCGCCCACAAAAGCCGAAATCTTTCTCTTAGAATAACTTAACAGATGTGTTATCAAAGCCGTCACCGTAGTCTTACCATGTGTTCCCGATACAGCTACACTTTTATTGTGATTAGATATTTCTCCCAAGACCTCAGAGCGTTTCATCATCTTAATACCTTTCTCGCGAAGATAATTAAGTTCAAGAGAGTCAGATGGTATTGCTGGCGTTATTATCACCATATTAATATCATCAGGGATGAGATTTGGATTATCCTCATAATGAATAGCTATGCCTTCTTCTTCCAACCTCTTCGTCAATGGCGATGGCGTCTTGTCATAACCCGACACCTTATTACCTTTACGATGATAATAACGAGCGAGGGCACTCATTCCAATACCACCGATTCCTAAGAAATAAATATTATCGACAAAACCATTCATCTTTTATCAGTTTATTTTTTATTCAAGATTAACTCTATCTGATCCACAATATCTTCCGCCGCATTGGGTTTAGCAAAAGCCACTATATTATCTCTCATCTTATTTTGTTTCTCATCATCTGTCAACAAGTTGAACACTGTTGGAAGCAGTCTCGTTTCTGTCTCATCATTTCTCACTATCATAGCAGCCTCAGCATCAACGAGACTCATTGCATTTTTCGTCTGATGGTCTTCTGCCGCCGTCGGTAGTGGCACGAACACCACAGCCTTATTAAGCAACGACAGCTCAGAGATAGACATAGCTCCTGCACGTGATATCACCACATCAGCAGCAGCATAGGCGAGATCCATCCTATCGATGAACACTGTACATTTTATCCTATCTTGGAGGTCGTTATCTTTAACCTCCTGCATTGCCTTATCATAATAGAACTTTCCTGTCTGCCATATCATCTGATAATCGTTATCGTTGAACGACTTCAGCTGAGCTGATATACCTTTGTTGATTCCGAGAGCGCCTTGACTTCCACCCACGAGCAGTATCACTTTTTTATTAGGGTCAAGACCAAAGAACGCTACACTCTCATCTCTTTTACCATCCAATGGTTTTATATTATTTCTCAAAGGATTTCCTGTCAACACTATCCTATCATTAGGAAACCACTTATCCATATTATTATATGCCACACATATCTTAGCGGCTTTCTTTGCCACCATCTTATTCGTCACGCCTGGAAAAGAGTTCTGTTCTTGTATCACGATAGGTATTCCCATCGAAGCAGCCATCTTCATTGTTGGTCCACTAGCAAATCCACCTACACCTATCACCACATCAGGTTTGAAGCGTTTCAATATCTTCCTTGCCTTACACATACTGCTTATGAGTTTAAAAGGGAAGCTGAGGTTATCTAACGACAGTTCTCTTTTAAAACCACTAATCCACAGTCCTTCTATTGGATAGCCAGCCTTAGGCACCCTATCCATCTCCATACGATCTTTGGCTCCAACAAATAAAATCTCAGCCTGAGGAAAACGTTTCTTCAGGGCATCAGCTATAGCTATGGCAGGAAAGATATGACCTCCTGTTCCACCGCCACTAACTATCACTCTCGGTTGCAGGTTTGAGTTCATCTCTTTTTTCTTTTATCTTGTTAACTTCTTTCGACACACTTAATATTATCCCTATGGAAATTCCTGTAAACAACATCGATGTTCCGCCCTTACTCACCAAAGGCAGAGGCTGTCCTGTGACAGGCAGCAGTCCCACCGCTACACCCATATTTATCATCGCCTGCATCACGAGGAGAAACGCCAATCCAAACGACAGGAAGCCACCAAACGACTGTGGTATCGCCACCATGATAGCTATAGCTCTATACAACAATATCAGATACATCATTATCACGAAGACGCCTCCTGCCAATCCATATTCTTCCACTATTATCGCGAAGATAAAGTCAGAGTAAGGGTGAGGCAACAGATTACGTTGGGTGCTTCTCCCTGGAGCTTTACCGAAGATACCTCCGCTGGCTACAGCAATCTTGGCGTGCATCGTCTGATAGTTCTCGTCGGTGATGACGATGCCTTCTTCCAACTCTTCTTCTGAAGGACTTATAAAACGTTCTATACGATTAATCCACGTATGTGTTCTACCAGTATCTTCCGCCACATTCATCACTATAACAATATATAACGTCAACGCAAATATACCTATCAACATAAACATGGCTAGATATTTCAAGTTGATTCTACCTACAAAGAGAAGTGCTATACTACATACGAATAATATTGCTGCGGTAGATAAGTTTTCTGGAAGTATGAGTCCCACTATCAGCAAGACAGGAAGCATCAGTGGCACGAAGGCATTTTTAAAGTCTTTGATCTCATCTTGTTTTATCGTCAGCATACGTGCCAGGTAGCCTATCAGAGCCACCTTAGCCAAGTCGCTCGACTGGAATGACACTCCGAAGATCTCAACGACACGTTGCGCATTGTTAAGATCCACTCCTTTAAACGTAGTATATGCCAA
Source organism: Lentimicrobiaceae bacterium (assembly GCA_015061295.1). Classification (GTDB taxonomy): domain Bacteria; phylum Bacteroidota; class Bacteroidia; order Bacteroidales; family F082; genus Limimorpha. Next base: position 55,234 of record SUWU01000008.1, on the reverse strand, counting down.
GAGAGGCACCGACACGAAGAATGCCAATCTCAACAAGACAGAATAATAAGTATATTTCACGCGATGTGCCACATACATAGCCACAAGTCCAACAGCCAATGTAGCAGCATGACTCAGAAGTACGAAAGTATTGTTTCCATCATGACGTGTCTGAGCCAAAGTACCTGTCGCACTATATACAGCGAGAAGCGACATTAACGAGAGGAATGCCACCACTATCCATATGACTCTATCGCCTTGAAATATCTTATTAAAAGTCTTCATATGATTACATCAAAGATTTAACACATTGTTTAAAGTAATCTCCTCTTTCGTTGAAACATACAAATCCATCGTTCACATTACAAGCAGGAGAGAACATCACGCTATCGCCATCGACAGCCATCTTAGAAGCTTTCCTCACCGCGTCGTCTATATTATCGCAATCGACGATATTATCTTTCAGTATGTTATCATATACCGAATGAAATCTTTCTTTTCTATTACCGAGACATATCACTGCTTTGACATATTTCTTCACCTGAGGTATAAGCTCATCACAGTCGATGTTATCGGCATAAGTAATCCAGATAACATTTTCTCCGAGGTTATTGAAAGAGAACCAGGTAGCCTCGTTGGAGCGTGCGGCAGAGTCGTCGTAATACGACACTCCTCCTATGACATTAACGAGTTCATATCTATATCTCACATTCTCGAAGTCGGAGAACGCCTGTTTGATACTCTCCTTTCTAATCTGATGCATCATAGATGTGACTGTCATAGCTGTCGTCATCGATGCTTGTCTTCTACCCTGTCTTGCCAATTGTTCTAATGTCATAATAATCTAATTTTCAACGTATAATTTATAAATATTTATCATCTAATCTTCAATGTCAATATTGCTATTGCTGCGAGCATGATACTCACGATCCAGAAGCGGAATGTTATCTTCGTTTCATGATAAAGCTGAGAAGAGCCTTTGAACATAACCTTACATCCCGGTGAGTTTTCCTGTACCTGCGACAACGATGTTCTATAATGGTCATGTATCGGGGTTCTTTTCCACAGACGTTGTTTAACACCTTTTCTCTTTCCCATTTTATAATAGAAACGTTGTAATATCACAGAGACACTCTCCCACAAGAACACTCCGCATATCACAGGCAGCAGCAGTTCTTTATGTATTATCACAGCCGACACTGCTATGATGCCGCCTATGGTGAGGCTTCCCGTGTCGCCCATGAAGATCTGCGCCGGATATGAGTTATACCATAGGAATCCTATCAAAGCTCCTACGAAAGCACACATAAACACAACGACCTCTTCACTTCCTGGTATAAACATAATATTGAGATAATCAGCCATCACTGCATTACTCGACACATAAGCTAATATTCCTATAGCCACCCCCATGATAGACGAATTACCTGCTGCCATGCCGTCCATACCATCGTTGAGGTTAGAGCCATTAGACACTGCTGTCACAACAAAGACAGTGACTATCACGAAGAAGATCCAGCCTGCCCAATATTTATAAGGTTCCCCAAGGAAGTTAAAAATATCAGCGTAATTCAGGTTATTGTTTTTAAAGAATGGTATTGTCGTCCTCGTCGATTTCACGTCAGGAGTCTTGACAACAACCTCCTTGTTATCTTCTATCTTTATATCAACTCTCTCATTCATCACCACTTCTGGACTAAAACGCAGCGTCAAGCCAACGATAAGTCCTAGCAGCACTTGTCCAAACACCTTATACCATCCCTTCAAGCCTTCTTTATTCTTCTTAAACGTCTTGATATAATCATCAGCAAAACCTATAACACCGAGTATTACAGTAGTGACTATCATCAGTATCATATAAGTATTTTTCAGTTTACCGATGAGGAGACAAGGTACGAGTATCGACACTATTATTATGATGCCGCCCATCGTCGGCACGCCTTTTTTCTGTGTGTTAAATGGGTCGATACTTTCGTCGCGTTGTGTCTCTGAGATATTACGTCTCTTCAACATCCTGATAAAGAGCTTACCAAACCATATCGACACTATCAACGATACAATAATAGCGAAAATAGCCCTAAAACTGACGTATGTAAACATACCAGCGCCAGGCACATCACAACAGTTATCAAGATATTCAAATAAATAGTACAACATCGTTATTATTTTTTATTTATTTCTCATTCAATGCTTTTGTCAGTTCTTCAACATCATCAAAATGATATTTCACTCCTCTTATCTCCTGATAATCTTCATGACCTTTTCCTGCCACAAGGATAATATCACCTTTCTTAGCGAGTGCCACTGCCGTTCTTATCGCCTCTCTTCTATCTGTTATACTCAGCACTCTGCTATAATACTCTCCACCCACGCCTTCTCTCATCTGTCTTATTATCTCTTCTGGTTCTTCGTTACGCGGATTATCGCTTGTAAGTATAAGTCTATCACTTTTCGACACTGCCACTGCTGCCATCTCAGGTCTCTTAGCAGCATCTCTGTTACCACCAGCGCCCACCACTGTTATGAGAGTCTCATTATGAGTTCTTATCTCATTGATAGTGTCAAGGACATTCTTCAAGGCATCAGGAGTATGAGCATAATCCACGATACCGACGATACCAGAATTAGAATGTACCATCTGAAAACGTCCTGGTGCGCTATGCAGATTACTTATCTCCTTCAACAGATCATCATCAGACATTCCCAAGAGCGAGGCTGCTCCATAGATAGCGAGAAGGTTACTTACGTTAAACTTTCCAACTAAGAATGTCGATACGTTATTTCTATTTATCTTCAACTCCATGCCATCGAAGTAACTCTCTAACACCACGCCTTTAAAGTCGGCATCGGTACGTAGAGAATATGTCTTCTTGGCTGCCTTAGTATTTTGAAGCATCATCATTCCATTTCTATCATCGATATTAGTGAGAGCGAATGCTGAAGCCGGAAGGTTGTCGAAGAATTTCTTTTTTGCATCGCGATATGCCGCTACAGTCTTGTGATAGTCGAGATGGTCGTGTGTTAAATTAGTAAAAATACCACCTGCAAAATGTAATCCTGCGATACGATCTTGTGCCACTGCATGAGAACTAACTTCCATAAAGGCATATTCACAACCAGCATCAACCATCTTACTCAGCATCTCGTTTATTTGCAACTGATCGCCTGTGGTATGGGTAGAAGGCACCACCAAGTTATTAACTCTATTCTCTATCGTTGACAGCAGTCCGCATGGATAACCTGCATTAAAGAAGAGACGATACAACAGAGTGGCTATCGTTGTCTTACCATTAGTACCCGTCACACCAACAAGATGTAGTTTCTCCGAGGGTCTATCATAAAACTCTGAGGCAGCATAACCCAAGGCTTTAGCACTATCTTCCACGACATAATATGTGACATCATCATTTATAACATCTGGTGTCTTTTCACACACCACCACCTTAGCTCCAAGTCCGACAGCCTTATCGATAAAATCATGGCCATCTACTTGCGTACCTCTCAACGCGAAGAACGCCACATTGTCGGCACACTTTCTCGAATCGAAAGTCAAGGCAGAGACACATCTATCGTTGTCACCAACCACTTCAGTGACGACACAATTCCTTAATATATCGTTTATCTTCTTCATTTTCTACTCAGTGTTAATCTTATTGTCTTTCCTTTGGTTAGTTCTGTTCCTGCTTGTACCGACTGCGACTTCACCTTTCCAAATCCATTGAAATCCACATCCCAACCCATCGTCTCCAACAGTGAGACAGCATCTGTAACATTCATCCCTTTAACATCTGGCACCACACCCTCTTCGATGGCGACATCATTCAGCACCGTCTCATTATTAACTATCGACACCTTTACCCATTCTTCATTTTTAGCGTTGCTAACAAACGATCTATCGTTCTCGTTACAGTAGCTCACGAAATCATCATAATATACCATCGACGCCTTTGTAAAGGTACTGTCATCATATTGATATTCTCTCTGTTCCTCATCGAAGCACAGTTTAGTAGCATATACTCTCTCTGCTATCTCTTTAAACACAGGAGCCGACACCGAGCTACCGTAATACCTTCCGCCGCGAGGGTTACTCACCACTATAATACATGAATACTTCGGGTTGTCGGCAGGGAAATATCCCACGAAAGTGGCAGTATAATTCTTCTTATTATAACCAGCCTTACCTTGTGATATCTGAGCTGTTCCTGTCTTTCCTGCCACAGAGAAGCCGAGTTTGTTAAGAGCTTTTGCTGTACCATTTTTCACCACGCCTTCGAGCAAGGATTTCAAAGTTGATATTGTCTCTGCCGATGCTATACGCTCATTGATGACTATGGTATCAAATACCTGTTTCACCTCATTACCATGACGTATCTCTTTCACAAACTGAGGTTTCACCATCACACCATCGTTGGCGATAGCATTATACAAGGTAAGGATTTGAATCGGAGTAAGAAGCACCTCATAACCAATCGACATCCACGGAAGCGACAGCTTCGACCATCTCTTATCTTTAGTCGTTTTAATGTCAGGCTTTGCCTCACCTTTGATATCAAGATTTAAAGGCTCATGTATCTTAGTCTGATAAATAAGTTCTATAAATCTATCAGGATTATTTTTAAACGTCTCATCCACCAAGGTAGCAAAAGCTATATTCGACGACTGTTCGAAGGCATTACGTATTGTAGTATATCCATTATCATCAGTAACGATATGAGAGTCACGCATCTGTCGTCCGTAAAATTTCTTCATATCTGTCTTACCAAGGTGTAGCTTTCCATCTACGTTGAAGTTAGGATCATTTTCCATGAGTGTTATCATCGTCAGAGCCTTGAATGTAGAACCAGGTTCCACATTATGACGCAGAGCGAAGTTGTATTCTTCCTCATATTCAGATGATTTCTCATTATAACTCAGCGACGCCATCACTTCTACAAATCCCGACTTCACATCCATCAACACGACACAACCTTGCAAAGCATCATTATCTATCAGGCACTTTTCCAAAGCGCTTTCAGCCACATCTTGAATATCTATATCTATCGATGTATATATATCGTCGCCATTCTTAGGCTCCACATTCTCCGATGAAGGTATTGGCATCCAATAACCACCGCTGAGTTTCCTCACCATCTGTCGTCCATGCTTACCTTTAAGACTTTCATTAAAAGCACCTTCAAGACCGACATATACATCAGCACTCTCTCTCACATAACCTATCGTCCTCGCTGCCAACTTACCATAAGGCAACTTCCGGGCGTAGCTTTTCTCCGCAATAATACCACCTTTATATTGTCCTTCCTTAAAGATAGGGAACGTCTTCAATCTCTTCAAATCACCCATCGAGACTTTGTTGGCGATTTTAACATATTTCTGTTTATTATCCCTCGCCTTACGCAACATCTTCTCATAGTTTTTCTTCGACTTATCCTTGAAGATACGACTAAGGCTATCAGCCAACGCCTTCACATTATTATTAAACAGTTCCTCATTAGGAGCCGTAGCATCGAAGCGTATGTTATAAACAGGCACCGAAGTAGCCAAGAGAGAGCCGTCATTAGAAAATACATTACCTCTAAACGCAGTCTCTTCCCTCACTTTCAGCTCATTCTTCTCAGCGTATTCCTCGAGTTCCTCTTTATCTCTAATCTGGATTATCAAGATATTCGCTATTATCGCCAATGCAAATATCACAATCAAGACATACAGACCATATACTCTACGGAGGACATCAGTTTTAGGATCAATCATCGCCACCTCCTTTCTCCTCAACCACTATCTTCTTAAAAGGATCGACAGACTCTTTGATACCTGTATCTTTCAACAATCTCGCTAAATTAGACTGTTTTGTAATACTCGTTATCTCCGATTTAAGATATATATATTCTACATAACGCTCTTCCGTCAGACGGTTATATCGAGCTATCTCACGACTAACATCTTCTGCCACATACACATTAGTTATATACATCATAAGAAGAAACACCACATACAGCATAAAAGGAAACAGTTTAACGACACTCTCTTTCGAGAACACCGCACCACTCATGACGTACGAGAGCTTCTCAATCCAGGCAGCTCCTTTAACCTCAGGAGTCTCTTGAGTTTCAACCTCGTTGTCAACAACAACTTCTTCCACAATCCTTTTATTACTATTTATCATACCGCCTCCTTTCCGCCACTCTCAACTTAGCACTTCTCGCCCTGTTGTTATATTGTATCTCTTCATCCGATGGCACTATCGGCTTATTGGTGATAAGTTTATATGGTGTCAGCTGATTACCGAAGAAATCTTTTTCCAAGTTACCCTCAGCATTACCTGTCTTCATAAAGTTCTTCACCAATCTATCTTCGAGAGAATGATAAGACAATATCACAAGTCTTCCACCTGGATTCAGCACGTCAGCACATTGACCCAAGAACATCTCAAGCACCTTCATCTCTTCATTAACCTCTATTCGTAAAGCCTGAAATATCTGAGCAAGAATCTTATTCTCCGAACCTCTGACAAGAAAGCGCGATACCGCCTCTTTCAGTTCATCCGTAGTCTCTATCGGCTTCGTTTCCCGAGCCATCGTAATAGCATCAGCTATCGCCATAGCATTTCTCAACTCTCCATAACGCGACAGCACCGAAGCAAGCGACGACACATCGTAAGTATTAACAACAGAAGCCGCATCGACAGAAGCATTCTGATTCATCCTCATATCGAGACGACCGTTAAAACGAATAGAGAATCCTTTTTCTGGAGTATCAAATTGATATGACGAGACGCCAAGGTCAGCAAGAATACCATCTACTTTACCGCCGCAATAAAGCTGGATAAAGTTTTTCATATATCTGAAATTCTGCTGAATAAAGGTAAAGCGGCTATCGTCAATAACATTTTTAGCTGCATCTTCATCTTGATCAAAAGCATAAAGACGACCGTTTTCACCAAGACATTCCATAATACGACGAGAATGACCTCCTCCGCCAAAAGTCACATCAACATAAACACCATCAGGCTTAATATTCAAGCCATCGACACTCTCGTTTAACAACACTGGAATATGATACATCTCTATATCTTTTAATCAATAAAATCGTTAGCACCCAATTTCTCTGAGAGAGCTTTCGCCAAATCCGCCTCAGAGAATCTTTCATTCTCTTGTTCCGACAACGTCTTATCCCATATCTGCATCCTATCCGTAAGAGCCGTCATCACCACCTCTTTCACCAAGCCACCCTTCTCCATAAGGTCTTTAGGAATCTGCAGACGTCCACTCGCATCAACTTTCACCATACGAGCCCCCGCATTAAAACGACGTATCAACATCACATTCTCCTGCCTAAAAGGATTCAGCTTACCCAACTTATTCTGCATGGCACGCCAATCGCTCATACCAAAAAGCTCAAGACATTTATCATAAAGACTAGGACGAAGGACAAAACCCTCCTCCAACGCATCACCAAGCTGTTCCTTAAAACTACTCGGCAGAAGCAGTCTCCCCTTACTGTCTAATTTACAATAATATTCGCCTATTGGATAATCCATTGCATTTTACTTTTTTCCGTCTGTAAAATTAGTGCATTTTTTCCCACTTTCAACCACTTTTTACAACATTTTTTTAAAAAAGTTATCAACATAGTTATAAACACCCAATAAAATAAGACAACGAGACAACGAGACAACATGTAGAGGCGTATCAATGATACCTATAACATAAATAAACATTGATGCGTCTTAATGAAACAACGAGAGAAAGTTTTTTTCAAATTATTACAATAATTAATTATATTTGCAGAATTGAAGAAGAATTGCTTCTACCTATCTTTATAATACGGAAGAAAATGAGCGACAAAGAGACTTTACAAATTGATATTGAAGATATTTTCAATCAGAAGATGCCTAAGTTAGCGAAGAAAATACCAGCTTTTTTATATCGTTGGTTAAAGAAGATTCTTCATCAAGATGACATCAATGGTTTATTATTACGTGCTGATGGAATATCGGGTTTACCTTTTGTTGATGAAACCATGAAGGAGTTCAACACAGGTGTCAAGGCTGTAGGTCTCGAGCATATCGACAAAGACAGTCGTTTGATAATAGCCGCCAACCACCCTATTGGAGGTTTAGACGGCATAGCTTTGATAGACACTGTAGGAAAAATTCGTCCCGATGTAATAACACCCGTCAACGACTTCCTTCTCTTCGTCCCTAACCTAAGACCTCTTTTTATTCCCGTCAATAAGTTAGGAAGCAATGCCGACAACATCAAGATTCTCAACAACACCTTTGCTGGCGATAGAACAATATGCTATTATCCTTTCGGATTATGTTCAAGAAAACAAAAAGGCAAAATCATCGACTTAGAATGGAAGAAGACCTTCATCACCAAAGCCAAGACCTATCATCGTGATATAATACCTACACATATCTCAGGAAGAAACAGCAACTTCTTCTATAACCTTTCTAATATTCGTAAGTTTTTAGGAATAAAGGTCAATATCGAGATGTTATTCTTAGTAAATGAATTTTACAAGCAGAAGAACAAAACTCTCACCATCACTTTTGGCAAACCTATTCCATGGCAGACTTTCGACAACAGATATACCGACAGCGAATGGGCAATGAAGTTGAGAAACTTCTCATATAACTTACCCAACGACTGCAATCAAGAATTTAACCCTGACAAAAATTATACAATATAAATTATGGAAAAGATTATCGACGCTGTCCCTACAGAAGACATCATAAAAGAGTTGACAGAAGAACGTTTTGTAAGAAAGACCAACTTTGGCCACAATGAGATTTACGTTGTCAACGCTCATAACGCGCCCAATACCATGCGTGAGATAGGTCGTCTGCGCGAGTGGGCTTTCAGAGAATCGGGAGGCGGCACAGGCAAGAGCATCGACATCGATGAATTTGACACGAGAGACGAGGCTTATTTTGAACAACTCATCGTGTGGGATCCCATCGAGAAAGAGATACTCGGCGGATACCGTTTCATCGACTGTAGCAAGTTACCTTTAAAAAATAACGGACAGGTCGATACTCCTACATCAGAGTTATTCTATTACTCAGAAGATTTCATCAAAGACTATCTTCCTTATACTATAGAGTTAGGACGTTCTTTCATTCAACCTAAATATCAATCGACTGGTAACGTAAGAAAAAGCATCTTCACCCTCGACAACCTATGGGACGGTCTCGGCGCTATATTAAACGACACTCCATCAGCAAAATATTTCTTCGGTAAAGTCACAATGTATTCTCAATACGACCCCGCTCTCCGCGACATGATACTATTCTTCATGAAGAAATTCTTCCCTGATAACGACGAACTCATATATCCTTATCCAGATAAAGCTATAAAAATCAAAGCAAGAAAAGCTATCATGAAACTAAGATTAGACGGCGACAACTACCAGAACAGCTATCGTACTTTGAGCAAATACGTACGTGAACACGGCTCCAACATTCCTCCATTGTTCAACGCTTATATGAGTCTCTCATCTACTATGAAGACTTTCGGCACCGCGCTGAACGCGCCTTTCGGCAACGTGGAAGAGACAGCTATTTTGATTACCATCGAAGACATTTTCCAAGAAAAAATCGAAAGACACCTTATATATAATAAGGAAGAGAAACCAGAACATTTGAAGAATTAGGAATCTACAATTACTTGTTGACATTATCAGACGTATCAATGTGTGTTTATTTTCATTGGTATCATTGATGCGTCTCTACTTATTGACTTATTGACTTAAAAATGATAATAAGAACTGCGACTTTTTTACAGAGTAACACAAAAATAGATAAACTGCCGGTGGCAAACAAGCCGGAATACGCTTTCATAGGACGCTCCAACGTAGGCAAGTCGTCGTTGATAAATATGCTTACCAACAAACGTCAGCTTGCCAAGACATCATCGACACCAGGAAAGACTATAACTATAAATCATTTCCTCATCAATGACGAATGGTATCTCGTCGATTTGCCAGGATACGGTTTCGCTCAACGCTCGAAGAAAGACAGAGAAGCATGGAAAGTGATGCTCGACAATTACATCAAAAACAGGAAGAACCTCATCAGCATGTTCGTCTTAGTCGATAGCCGCATCGAGCCACAGAAGATCGACCTCGAGTTTATCAGTCATCTCGGAGAGTTACAGATGCCTTTCGGTATAATATTCACAAAAGTAGATAAGATAAAAGAAAGCGAGCTTCAGCGTAACGTACAGGTTTATAAAGACAAACTCGCCGAAGAATGGGAAGAACTCCCTCCTATCTTCATCACATCGTCAGAAAAAGAAATAGGGAAAGAAGATGTCTTGAATTATATAGAACACCTCAACGACGAAATGAAGGATGTGAGGTTTTAAGTCAACTATTAACTATTAACTATTAATTATACATTGTACATTACAAATCATTCATTCCCTTCGAATTTCTTTATCAATTCCTCTGGAGTGAGTCCTATATTTTCTATCGTCGATTTCACATCGTTAACTAAAGGACTATTTGGATATTTCTCCAAGAACTGATGATAAGTATCGAGAGCCTTGTCATTATCGTTCATCATGTTTTCATAGACGAAGCCTTTGAGGAACATAGCCATTGGAGTCATCTCGAAGTCCGGATATTGCTCTATCATAACATCAGCAATATCGATTGCCTTCTGCGGACCTTCTGCATTAATACCTACAGCCACATCCAAAGCCTTGAATAAATACTCCGGCGACTTTATATCATCAGGATTTTGTTTCGCATAAAGAACGTAAGCGTCAACGAGCTTAACGATGTTTTCCTTTTCAGGCGAGGCTCCAACACCAAACACCTGCGATTCTAACTTATTGATTTCTTCAACCGTCATCTTCTGTCCGCATGATGCCATCATCAATGCGAGAGATAATATTAAGAGTATCTTTTTCATACAATTTATTTTTTTAAGTCACCGAGTAGAGACGCATCAATGATACCAATGAAAATAAACACACATTGATACGTCTGATTAAGACAATAAGTTAATTATTAATTACCTTCTCCTTTTCGCTGGGAATATCATCTTATATTCGGTATAAACGTTACCTTCGGAGATGTTACGCAGTTTGTTTTTGAGCATCATCTTACGCATAGGAGCCACTCTATCGACATAGACTTTTCCTTCGAGATGGTCGTATTCATGTTGAATGACGCGTGCCTTTATTCCGTCAAACTCTTCTTCATGTTCGACAAAATTCTCATCTAAATAATTGACAACTATCTTACTTGGGCGTACCACTTCCTCATTCATATCTGGAAGACTCAAGCATCCTTCACGGAATGTCCATGTCTCTTCGGAGACTTCAACAATTTCTGGATTGATAAAGACTTTCTTAAAACCTTTGGCTTCTGGATATGTCTCATGAAAAGGATCTGCATCAATTACGAAAAGTCTTATCGATTTGTTGATTTGAGGCGCTGCGAGACCGACACCTTCCGAATGATACATCGTCTCGAACATGTCGGCTATAAGTTGTTGTAAATTTGGATAATCTGGTTCTATATCTTCCGCCACGCGTTTTAACACAGGGTGACCGTAAGCTACGACTGGTAATATCATCTTATATAATTGTTAAAATTTATTAAAATCTGTTTTTCTTTATCGCTTCCGCTTCCATATACGACTGCAGGATAATGGTCGCGCTGATGGTATCGACAAGCGACTTGTTCTGACGTTGTTTCTTACCAAGCCCCGCATCTATCATAGTTTGAAACGCCATCTTGGAAGTGAAACGCTCGTCATGACGTTTTATTGTCATCTCCGGAAGCGCCTTCTTCAGCTGTCCGATGAAAGGCTCAATATAACGACTTGATTCAGATGGATTATTTTGCATATCTTTCGGTTCTCCTATCACGATGGTCTCCACATTTTCCTTCTTCACATAATCTAAAATGAAAGTCAGCAAATCTTTCGTCGCCACCGTCGTCAATGAATTAGCAATAATCTGCAAAGGGTCCGTCACTGCTATACCGCAGCGCTTCCTTCCATAATCAATCGCCATTATTCTCGCCATATCTTAATTTTTGTTTGCAAATATAAGAAAAAAGACAACGAGACAACGAGACTATAAGTTCATTAATTAGGAATTTATGTTAGCATAATTTATTTTGCCAGCACGAAGCGACAATAAAATATAGACAAATAACAGACTGCTAATTATAAACACACAATCACCATCAATAACAGATGCGACAAACGTTATGCTTTGGAATATCACGAAGATAACAAACAACACATTCCATACAACTGTTTTTTTATATCCATATAACTTCACTTTTTCTTTTTATAAAACAGGTTTTCTTCAAATATATTTTCCGAAAAACTTATCGTCTCTAATTCTTTGGGCGTTCCGTTTCACTCCACACCTATCTACAGACTGTCGCCCTTACTGGGCTCATTTACTTATTGTCCTAAAAAAATCTTTCGTCTTTAGCCTTTCATCTTTAGCCTTTTATTATCTTTGTAAAAATTAATTATCATCATGGAAAACCTAAAGAATATCATAGAAAATGCTTGGAACGAGCGTTCGTTATTGGACAAGGAAGAGGTTCGTAATGCGATATGCGAAGTTATTGAGAAGTTAGACAAGGGCGTAGTCCGTATCGCCGAGAAGATTGAAGGCGAATGGGTTATCAACGAGTGGCTCAAGAAAGCCGTCTTGATGTATTTCCCGATTAACAATATGGAAGTTCAAGAGAGCGGCATCTTTGAATACTACGACAAGATACCGTTGAAACGCGGTTTTGAAGAAGCGGGCGTGCGCGTAGTGCCTCCAGCGACAGCTCGTTACGGAGCCTTTATTAATAAAGGTGTGATCTTGATGCCTTCCTATGTCAACATCGGAGCTTACGTCGATAGCGGGACGATGGTCGATACATGGGCTACTGTAGGTTCCTGCGCACAGATTGGCAAGAACGTACATCTCAGCGGCGGTGTCGGCATCGGCGGAGTCTTAGAGCCGGTACAAGCTGCGCCTGTCATCATAGAAGACAACTGTTTCATCGGTTCGAGATGTATAGTGGTGGAAGGCGTCAGAGTTGAAGAAGAAGCCGTACTCGGAGCCAACACTGTCATCACAGCCTCGACAAAGATTATCGATGTCAGTGGCAGCGAACCTAAGGAATACAAAGGATTTGTACCAGCACGTTCCGTCGTGATACCAGGTTCATACACCAAACATTTCCCAGCCGGCGACTATCAAGTGAGCTGCGCTTTAATTATCGGAAAGAGAAAAGAATCAACAGATAAGAAAACTTCATTAAACGACGCACTGAGAGACTTTGGCGTTTCGATATGAGAAATAAAAAAAGAGACGTCAATTGACGTCTCTTTTTTTCTGGGTGGAAGATGGGACTCGAACCCACGACCCACGGAACCACAATCCGGTACTCTAACCAACTGAGCTACATCCACCGTCTGTTTGCGAGTGCAAATATACAACTTTTTTCTTTCATAAATTAAGTCCAATAACATTTTTTTTTATTTTTGTTTTTCCTAAGAAAATTAAGATGAAAGATAACAAGATATTGTCGCCAAATCAAATTGCTGTTCAACGTTTTAAGAAAAACGTTACTGGTGTAATATCCTTAGCTTTCATCATCTTATGTGGATTCATCGCCTTATTTGCATATTTCATCATCCCAGATAAGACGCCTTACGCCAACAACCAGATACTCGAAATAAGCACACAAAAACCGGGATTTGAAGTCGATATGCTTCTCGTGCCAAAACAAAACATCGTCGAAAAACCTAATTTTTTCTCACAACTTCTCAACGGAAAGCCTTCTCCTTATCGACAAATTCCCTTCGATTCAATAAAAATTGATAAGGACAAGACTACCGTCTTCGTGTATAATCCTGACGGAAATTGCCAGAACGATGCCGTGATAATTCCAAATATAGAAATCGAGCCAAATAAGATTTTCAGCAATGACGAAGATGCTACACATTATATTAATAGCCACTGCGTCAAGCACAGGAAATTTATTCTCGGCACCGATCAGTTTGGAAGAGACTTCCTGAGCCGACTGCTTTTAGGAACGAGGATCAGTTTCTCAGTAGGTTTCATCGCTGTCTTCATGAGTATATTAATAGGTATATTGATAGGCAGTCTCGGCGGTTTCTTCCGAGGCTGGGTCGATGATGTCATGGTATGGCTCATCAATGTGGTATGGTCGATACCGACATTGTTGATTGTCATCGCCATCACTTTTGTACTTGGCAAAGGCGTCGTTCAAGTCTTCATCGCTGTCGGCTTGACGATGTGGGTCGAGGTGGCACGTGTGACGCGAGGACAGATTTTATCCGTAAGAGAGATGACGTATGTGGAGGCTGGCAGAGCCTTAGGATTTAAGAACGTGAGGATAATTTCACGACATATAATTCCCAATATCATAAACCCTATCATCGTGATTTCGGCAGCCAATTTTGCATCTGCCATATTATTAGAAGCGGGATTAAGTTTCTTAGGAATTGGAGTACAGCCGCCCATGCCATCGTGGGGAAGCATGATAAAAGAGAATTATGCCTATATCATTTTAAACGACGCATATTTAGCCATATTACCAGGCATCGCCATAATGATATTAGTATTAGCATTTATGCTGTTTGGCAACGCCTTACGTGATGCTTTAGACGTAAAGAAATGATTAAAACGCAGTCCAACAAGCGTCACGTCTGTTAGCCATCTTAGAAGCCTTGCTAAGATTGAATTTCAAAGATACATAAAGGTCCATACCTCTCATTTTTCCAAGACCAAGATAATTAGCTATATTCTCTGTCCCCACAGTCAGATAAGCCAATCTGAATGATGCTCCTATATGTATAAATTCATAATCATACAAAGAGACAGGTAAAGCGAAGTCGAAATATTCTGACTCATAACGAGGCTCAACCATAACACGAGGCGCTGCCATAACAGAATATTTAAACAATCTAACAGGCTGGATTAATGTGGCGTTGACAAAGAAATTCCTATACATATTATAATCGAACTGCACACGCAATGTTGTAGGCAGACCTACAAGGAAACTATTTCCCACCAACGACTTTGTTAAATCACCATTATAATAATTAGCGCTAATAAAGCTCGATAGTTCATTCATAGTCTTAACGTTATTTAAGCCATCAACGTCAAATTTCATATTATTGTCGGCAAAGAAATGATGTTCTAATGCGTTATCACTGAAATTAATAAAGCCCACATCCATGAGCGACGCTCCCACACGCCATATATAATCCACCTTAGAAATATTATAGTTGCCCCTTGACTTTCTTAAGGTCTTAGAATCAGACTTACGAGTGTAGAAGAAACCAAGATCTGTTGCGAAGCCTCCACCTCTTTGGACGTCATCATTAAAAAGATTATCAGAAGTAAAAGGCTCATCATAATTAAGAGGCAAGGCATAAGCCACATCCATATCAATAAGATTAACATTAACATCCTCATCTCCTATGATATTATAATCCAATTCATTGACATTAGCCACAGCTGCAGAATAACCGATAAGATACTTGGCCGTAACGCCTACATCAAACTTATGATTATATCTTTCATAGACGGTATTAGAATACGAGAGAGCCACTTCTGCCCATTCCATTGTAGCCACCTTTGCACCCTTAGACTGATACCGATCGTACAATGTAGAATCATCGGTACCATTGATACATATTACAGGTATCTCCCAAGGAATATTTTTCGCATTGGTATATACCCTTGTATTAAAAGAAAATCCCACTGCTTGACGGCCATCAATATCATACATCATATTCAAAATATTAAGATCCAACGACTCATAAAGATTTCTTGAGCGATGTCCATATTGATCATAAACTAAAAAGTCTTTTTTCACACCATTTACGTCATACGATGGTACATATTCGCCTAATGTAAGAGCCACCTTCATCACGTCTTTACTCATGAGATAAGCGTAGTCATTATAAGCCATCACGCCAAATTGGAAGAGACTGACATCAAAGTAAAGGTTAGAAGTCGTCATCGAAGCAGGATTCATTCTCAACGCATTAGAGCCTGCATAATTACTCTGAGAACCGATAAAAGATTGAGCTGTAGCTCCATTAAATAACAAAAATAAAAATAAAAGAGATAAAGATATGCGCTTATACAACATGATAAAATAAAATTAAAACACGACAAAGATAACACATTTGACATTAAGTTGATTTGATAATAAATTCAAGTTGAATATTTTTTTATTAAAGTATATTTTAATTCAAAAAAAATTGTAATTTTGCACCTCCTAATGAAGCGGCGGATGTGGCGTAATTGGTAGCCGCGCCAGACTTAGGATCTGGTGCCGAGAGGCGTGGGGGTTCGAGTCCCTTCATCCGCACTTTTTTTAAAATTTTATTATCAAGAAATGAAGACTACACAAACAACAAAAGGCGAACTTCTCGCTGGCATTCAAGTGACTTTGGTTAAAGCTGATTACGAAGCAGAAGTAACAAAGGCTTTAAAAGATTATCAACACAAGGCAACGATGCCTGGCTTCCGTCAGGGCAAAGTCCCATTTGGAATGATCAAGAAGATGTACGGACAAGCTGTCCTTTTAGAAAAGATAAATCAAAAAGTCTCTGAAGGTCTCAACAACCACATCATTGAAAATAAATTAGATGTCATAGGTTATCCTCTTCCTGACATGGAACAGTCACAACCTAATGATTTAGATAATCAAGAAGAGTTGAATTTCTACTTTGAAGCAGCTCTCAAACCAGAAATCAAAGTCGCTCTTAAAGACCATAAAATCAACGATTTCAACATCAAAGCTTCTGAGGAAGAAATCGACAGAACTATAAAGAGCATCCAAGAAAACAATAAAGTTGAAGATAAAGAAGCTGAACTCAACGAAGAACTCTTCGGAAAAATTTTCCCAGGACAAGAAGTAAAAGACGTTGAAACATTCCGTAGCAAGGTGGCTGTCGAGATGGAAAAACAATACGTCCTTGAAGCTGAGAGAATGTTCTACAACAAAGCTGTCGATCAATTAGTTGAAGAAATAAAATTTGATTTACCTGACACATTCCTCAAACGTTGGATTGTTGAAAACAGCGAAGGCAAAATCAGCGCTGAAGATGTAGAGAAGAACTACGAAAACGGTTATGTTAAGTCTCTCAGATGGCAACTCATCGAAGAAGCTCTCGTAAAACAAAGCCCTGAGTTAGTCATCAAAGAACAAGAAGTTCGCGACTTCGTAAGAAGCATGTACTTCGGTCACATGGATATAGAGACATTAGACGAAGAGACCAAGAAACGTTTAGACGACATCATCGATGCTATTATCAAAGACGACAATCAACGTCAAAACATTAACAATCAGTTGGCTGACAAGAAACTCACAGCTTATTTAAAAGAGAACATGTCAGTTACAATGGTTGATACAGATTATGAAGGTTTCGTAAAAGCCGTTCTTCCACAAGTGGAGCTTGCTGGCGAAGAAAAACCTAAGAAGTCAAAAGCAAAGAAGGCTTCTAAAGAAGAAACAGCAGAATAATTTCAAATAAAGCTGTTGTGCTAAGGCTATTGAACTAAAGCTATCGATTATATTAGTTCAGTAGCCTTTGTTCATAAAATAACGATAAAAAAAATCTATCCTGAAACAAAATACACTATCTTTGGTTTATAACTTAAAAAGAGAATTACAATGAACAACGAATTTTATAAATATGCTACTAAACACTGTGGCATCAACAGTTTAGCATTAGAGAAATACACCTCAACAGTTACTAATTACATTTCTCCTACTATCATCGAGGAACGTCAGCTCAACGTAGCACAAATGGATGTCTTCTCTCGTCTTATGATGGATCGTATCATATTCTTAGGCGATGAAATCAACGATTATGTTGCCAATATCATTCAAGCACAATTGCTTTTCTTAGAATCATCAGATCCTAAGAGAGACATTCAGATTTACGTCAACTCACCTGGCGGCTCTGTATATGCAGGCTTAGGAATATACGACACCATGCAATTCATAAGTCCTGACGTAGCGACTATCTGCACAGGTATAGCAGCATCGATGGCAGCAGTATTATTATGTGCTGGTGCTAAAGGCAAACGCTCAGCATTGAAGCACTCACGCATCATGATACACCAACCTATGGGTGGAATGCAAGGTCAAGCATCAGATATTGAAATCACAGCACGCGAGATATTGAAACTTAAGAAAGAGCTCTACGACATCATCGCTACACATTCTGGCCAACCTTTCGACAAAGTATGGGCAGATTCTGACCGCGACTATTGGATGACATCGCAAGAAGCTAAAGACTACGGCATGATTGACGAGGTCCTTATTAAAAAAGTGTAAATATAAGATGCTGAGTTGCTGAGTTGCTGAGTTGCTGAGATACTCAGTACACTTAGCATCTTAGAAACTTAGAAACTTAGCATCTTAGCATCTTAGAAACTTAGCATCTCAAGTTAATAACTAAAAAAAAGGTATGGCAAAGAAACAAGAAAACTTCTGTTCATTTTGTGGTAAAAGCGATAAAGAAGCTACGTTGCTTCTATCGGGGATGTATGGTTTCATCTGCGACGAATGTATCGAACGCGGTCATATAGTGGTGCAGGAAGAACTCAAGCATCTAAAGAAAGCCAACACTCCCGATTTCAAACTCCTGAAGCCTATAGAGATAAAGTCTTTCTTAGACCAATATGTTATAGGACAAGATGAGGCAAAGAAGATTCTTGCCGTTGCCGTATATAATCATTATAAGAGAATCAACCAAGAGCAGAGTGCTGACGAGGTCGAGATTGAGAAATCGAATATCATATTAGTTGGTGAGACAGGAACAGGCAAGACGCTCCTCGCCCGCTCCATCGCCAAGATGTTAAATGTTCCTTTCGCGATAGCCGATGCCACTGTTTTGACAGAAGCAGGTTATGTTGGAGAGGACGTAGAGAATATCTTAGTTAAGTTGTTACAAGCAGCAGACTATGACGTAGCAGCTGCTGAGAGAGGCATCGTCTTCATCGACGAGATTGACAAGATAGCACGTAAGAGCGACAACCCGAGTATCACACGTGACGTATCAGGCGAAGGCGTGCAACAAGCTATGTTGAAACTCCTTGAAGGCACTATCGTCAACGTGCCACCACAAGGCGGACGCAAACACCCTGAACAGAAGATGATTCAAGTCAACACCAAAAACATATTGTTCATTGCTGGAGGAGCCTTCGACGGAATAGATAAGATTATCGCCAACAGAGTGGGAAGTAATGCCATAGGATACGGCAACGACAACAAGAAACAAATTGACAAAGATAATCTGTTACAATATATAACACCTGCCGACATTAAGAGATTTGGACTCATCCCTGAGATAGTAGGTCGTTTCCCTATATTAACATTCCTCAATCCTTTGGACAAAGAGACTTTAATACGAATCTTGAAAGAGCCAAAGAACGCCTTGATAAAACAATTTACCAAATTGTTTGAAATGGACGACATCAAGTTAGAGATTAAAGAAGAAGTCTTAGAGTATATCGTTGACAAGAGTTTAGAGTCAAAACTCGGAGCTCGTGGATTGAGAGCAATAGTCGAAGCAATATTAAATGAGGCTATGTACGAGATGCCATCAAGCAACAAGAAGAAATTAGTCGTCGATGTAAAATACGCAGAAAAACAAATAAATAAGCAAACTATTAACTATTAACTGCACATTATACATTGTACATTGTAAATTGTAAATTGTAAATTGTACATTGCAAATTACTTTCCTCTTCCTTGTATTACTATCAATACAGTATAGATTAATATCTTAATATCGAGTGCGAGGTTCATATTCTCGATGTAGAGTATGTCGTATCTCAGTCGTTCCACCATCTCATCAACATTAGAGGCGTATCCGAATTTCACCTCGCCCCAGCTTGTGATACCTGGTTTTATCTTTAGAAGCATTAGATAATGAGGGGCTCTCTGCACTATCTGATCTATGTAGAACTGACGTTCAGGGCGATAGCCAACTATCGACATCTTACCTCCAAGTACAGTAAAAAATTGCGGTATCTCATCGAGACGCGTCTTACGCATAAAACGCCCCCACGGCGTGATACGTGGATCATTGTCTTTAGAAAGTTGAGGGCCCATACTCTCGGCATCGATATACATACTTCTAAACTTCAGCATATTAAACGGCTCGCCATGTTTTCCTATACGTTCTTGCTTGTAAAAAATAGGACCTGGCGACGACAGTTTCACCATGATAGCGGTAAACACATATACCGGAGAGAATATTATTATCACCATGAGAGAAGCCACTATGTCGAAGACTCGCTTCACTACCCTTTGCCACACAGGCATCAACTGCGGAGTGACTCTGATGAGAGGAGCATGCCATATCGCCTCCTGCTTGACAGTGCCGAAAATAATATCCTGCATGATAGGGATAATCTTAACAACGACATCCAAGCTCTCCAAGATAACTAAAATCTTATCTATTGTCTCTATCTCCGAACGTTCAATAGCTATGATAACTTCCTCGATATCATAATCTTTAATAACCTGAGCTGCGTCTTTATAAAAACCAAGATGTGGGATATATTTCTCAACCTTATATTCTTTCTTATCAAAGACATTGACAAAACCAACGATGATATTGCCTGACGAATACATCTGATTCTCTAACTCCTCATATATTGCACAAGCATTACCATTACTTCCAACTATCAAAGTGTTGAAGCCAATCTCTTTTCTATGTATTTTCCTCGCTATTCTCGTGGTAATTATCAATCTACAGAAATAAGTCAATACAAACTGTAACCCAAATAAGACTGAAAATGAGACATAATACGACTTATAAGATACTATCACATCATCTATTATGGTAACAAAAAATAAAATCACGACACCGATAAGAACCACGAAGAATGTCTGTCCTAATTCTTTAAGTCGCGATTTACTGAAGACATTATTATAATATCCAGAAATTGTATAGAGTATAAGCCAAAATATTGGCACGCCGATAACTCCCAATATAAAATTAATATCTTGAAAAACTATATGATAATGCTCGTGAAACGATGGGTCTTCATTATATTTTCTAAAGAAGAAAAACAGCACCCATGCTATCAAAGCGCATAGCCAATCGACCACGACATATTTTATCGTCTGCTTTGCCTTATTGTTTTTTTTAGTCACGATATACAAGTTTTATATTATCGAAATAATATTCTGCTTCTGTAGCACCATCAAGATTACCTGCTATAAAAAACTCGAAATATTGAGCTTCTTGATAATCTGTGATATTAGGTCCTAAGTTAACATAAATCTTATTCCATTTAGGAGAAGGATTGACGTAGATAAGGTCTATCTGTTCTATTCCACCTGTCCTTGCCAACAATCCAACCTTAAAAATATTGGTACATTTATAATCTATCTCAAGGAAGATATAGTCACCTTGGTTCGGAAGGTTACTAAACTCTTCAGCCGATTTTATGCAGAAGAAGTCTATCGTATCACCAATCCATACATAACCAGAGTGATGCGAGTTACCTTCAGCATCTTGCCAAGCATCAGGAGCGTCTCTATCAGTGAGTATTACTGTTGTATCGCTGACATCAGTTTTCTCTAAATTAGTACCTCTCTCAAAGTCTTCAATGAAAGCAAATTCTATCGTTGACTCTTCCTTACTGTAATATCGTGTCGTTGGTAAGATAGTATCAATAACGCCTTCTTCCAAATTGAAAGACTCTATCTCATAAGGCTTATAGAATGGATTTATGGTTCTTGTAGAACTATTGCCGTTAAGTTTAATGCCAGGTATCAGCATCAGACTATGCTCACCTCTTTTCAACACAGGAATTGTTGCAGGCATCTCATAACAGCCTTGTAGGTTACCATCGATATATAACCAAACATCAGTAATCTTATGAGAAGCAGCACCTTCAAAGGCATAGTCTGTTGTGAACATAAAAGTATCTACATGTATATATGCTGGTATCTCTTGATCGCCCTCGAATTTATTACATGACATAAAAGCCGTCATGACAACGAATGTCATCATAAAAAAAACGAGAAAGCTATGATTTCTTTTCATACTTATCTTTTTTTACGGAACGAAAATAGTTTACATATATTGTATATCAGAGATTATTTTGAATAAGACTTTGTTGTCTCTCTATCTCCTCAAGTATCATATGACACACTTTCAATGCCTGGACACCATCGTGTATTGTGACAGGAGGCTGTGTATTGTTGACGATAGCATTATGAAAACTCTCCAACTCTTTCATGATGGCATTTATCGGTGTCACCTCTGGTTGTTCTATGGTAATCTGTTTACATGAACCATCAGCGAGGTCTAAGGTCATAGCGAGAGGGTCGGGTGTTCCGTTCACGTCATGTATCCTCACAATATCTGTCTTCTTCTCAAGGAAATCTACTGTTATGTAGGCGTCTTTTTGGAAGATACGATGTCGTCTCATATTTTTGAGAGAGATACGACTTGCTGTTAGGTTTGCTACGGAGCCATTCTCAAACTCGATGCGAGCATTTGTAATGTCGGGTGTAGGGCTCACTATAGAGACACCGCTGACGCTGATATTTTTTATAGGAGATTTTATGATATCCAAGATAATGTCGATGTCGTGTACCATGAGGTCGAGGACGACAGGCACATCGGTACCTCGTGGGTTAAAGAGAGCGAGGCGATGAGCCTCTACAAACAATGGTCTGTCGATATATGGGCGCGCCGAGATATAAGCAGGATTGAAACGCTCCACATGTCCCACCTGCACCTTAGCCTTAACTTCTTCTGCCAACTTAATCAGGTTGTTGGCTTCTTCTACTGTCGCCACTATAGGCTTCTCAATGAACACATGTTTACCTTTCTTCAATGCCAATGAAGCACATTCAAAATGACATACCGTTGGCGTCACTATATCGACGACATCGACCTTGTCGATAAGTTCTTCAATAGAGCTAAAGCATCTCACTTGCAGATCTTCTGAGACCCTCTTTGCTGTATTTTCATCTTGATCATAAAAGCCAATGAAATCATATATAGGTAATTGTTTGATACAATTGATATGTATTTTTCCGAGGTGTCCAGCACCCAAAACTCCTATCTTTAACATCGTTATAAATTTTCGCAAATATAAGGTTTTTTCGTAACTTTGCGAAATAAAAAAACGAGTATGCAAGAAGATAATTACAGGCACAAAGGTATGCGCAGAATCATGGTGGAAGAGCTTAGAAACAAAGGCATTAAAGATGAGAATGTATTGACTGCCATCAACAATGTGCCTCGTCACGTCTTCTTAGACTCTTCTTTTTTAGAGTTTGCTTATCAAGACAAGGCCTTCCCTATCGGTTCTGGACAGACCATCTCTCACCCTTACACTGTAGCATTTCAGTCGAGTCTGTTAGATATAAAGAAAAACATGAAGGTCTTGGAGATTGGAACCGGCTCCGGCTATCAGGCTTGCGTGCTTGCAGAGATGGGCGCAAAGGTATTCAGTATAGAACGACAACGTAAGCTCTACATGAAAACAAAAGCTTTACTATCGGAACTAAACTCTCGCATCAAGACATTCCTCGGCGACGGTAACAAAGGGCTGCCAACTTATGGACCTTTCGACAGAATATTGATAACAGCCGCCGCTCCTGAGATACCGCAGACATTAATAGAACAGCTGAAAGTTGGTGGCATGATAGTGATACCACTTTGTGAAAACGAAGACCATCAGACTATGTTGAGACTCACCAAACAAGAAGACGGCAGTTTATTAAGAGAAGAATATGGCGACTTCAAGTTCGTCCCTATGCTTAAAGGATTAGGAGAAGACTAAGAGAGGCAACAAGGCAAGAAGTCAACAAGTAGAGATGTATCAATGACACCAACATTATTCATCGTCATTGTCATCGTCATTGTTCATTGTTCATCGTCATTGTTCATTGTTCATCGTCATTGTCATCGTCATTGTCAACTTCTAATTCCAAAACGGATATATTTGATAGTGAGTCCTTTGTCGAGCCACATCTGTTCATAATAGGTACGAATCTTTTTCACCTCTAAATCGTCATCATTATTATACAGATTGTCGTAATTGTAATAGATAGGATATTTTGCTTCTTGAGCGGTTTCCACCGTAAACTCATACATCAAGTCGCTGTCGGTTTTCAGGTTAACGACACCATCTTCTTTCAAGAATTTACGATAACGTTCTAAGAAGTTTGGTGAGGTGAGACGTTTTCTTGGCTTTGATGGTTGTGGGTCGGGGAAGGTAACCCATATCTCATCTACTTCATCTTTGTCGAAGAAGTGGTCTATCATCTCTATACGAGTTCTAATAAACGCCACATTTGTCAAGCCCTCGTTACGAGCAGAGCAGAGTCCCACCCACATACGAGCGCCTTTTATATCTACGCCTATATAGTTGACATCTTTATGTTCGCGAGCAAGTCCTACTGTATATTCGCCTTTGCCACAGCCCAATTCCAAGACTATAGGATTATCATTCTTGAAGAACTCTTGTCTCCATTTTCCTTTCAACGGAAAGCCTTCTTCTTTAAGTCTGTCAAACGAATATTGAAAAAGATTACCAAACGTCTCATTCTCTGCAAAACGTTCCAACTTATTCTTGCTGCTCATCTTAATTTATTTTTGAAATAAAAGCCATGCCGACTCGTTGTAGTCTCTTCTTATCTCTTCAAGACGTGTAATAGCCTCTTGTTTATCTACATACGATTCGTAATATACTCTGAAATATCCTTTAGTATTTTTCTCTAATATCGCTGCTGCGTCAAATCCTTGGCTCTCTATTTTCTTACGACATCTTTCTGCACTTTCTTCTGTTTGGAACGAGCCTCCTATAATGAAATATGCAGCATCAATAGACGGTGTTGAGATAAATGATGGCATTGAACATGTAATTGTCAACCTCGTTTCTGGCGCTACTGTCGATATAGGCAGAGGAGCAGGTATCGCATCCATCATCGCGATCTCTGGCATCGTTCTATCCGTCATCACCGATGATGCAGGTTTCATAACAGAGAGGAAGAACTCGTTAGGCGACGAATAAAGGAAAGGGTTCCAACTTGCGAAGTTGGAGTTACTTCTGTCGGTAGTCCAATTAATTGCAAAAAGTAACATAAAAGCTACAACTACGTAAGTCACAGACTTAAACACGCTTGGTCTTTTCTTCACCTCTTCTTTCGCAGGCTCAACACTCTCAAGTGCCACGGTATATTCCGTATTCTTCTGTTTTTGTTCTACTGCAATCTTCTCTTTCAGGTCGTGATATGTCTCTGTACGATATATAGCGTTACATTCAAATGACTCCATTCCGAAAGAGTCAGATAAGAGATTTAGTCTCTCATTGATAGTAAAGACATAATCACCTTTAAAGTCGATGACGATATTACCCAGATTCTCCAACTCCACCTGTGAATTTACTTCCAAGGCAGCCATCGTTTGGTTGACGAACTTAGATATTTTCTCTGTTGCTTCTTCTTTTGTTATGTTCTCTTTTTTAGAGATGAAATCGACGAGCAAACCATCATCGGCAACCAACTTATTATTAAAGATAATCTCTTTGTATGGAGGTGTAAAACGGTTGTTTGTGTAATCTATTACAGCAGAATGTCTTTGTGTTATAAAAGCGCCAAAATCTGCAACAATCACACACTCATTATCGTAGAGCAGCTCCGTCAAATATTTAATTATCATACAAATAGAGATTATAAGTTTTATTTTGATTTCGATTGCGAAGTTAAAAAAAATAGTTTAATATTTTCCTAATCTTGGAAGTATTTTAAACATTTTTCTACATCTTGTGGAGTATCAATCGAATAACTTTCATACTCTGTAACACCCATCTTTATGGTATAGGAATTTTCCATCCATCGAAGCTGTTCCAAGCACTCTGCGAGTTCCAATTCCGATTGTTCAAGAGAGGCTATTTTCTTCAAGACATCGACTTTATATGAGTAGATACCTATGTGTTTATAGAACGTTCTTGCTGCAAGCCACGACTTCGCATCTTTATCCACCTTTCTCAAAAAAGGAATAGTATGACGGCTGAAATACAATGCATCACCTTTGATATCAAAAACGACTTTCACCACGTTATTATCAAACAGTTCTCCTTCATCTTTGATAGGCTTACATAAAGAAGCTATCTGACTTCCTTCTGAAGAAATAAGTCTTGCTATCTGATTTATCTGTTCCGGATTGATAAAAGGCTCATCACCTTGAATATTAACAACAGCATCGTAGCTATCGCCTATCTTTTCAATTATCTCACAGCATCTGTCGGTGCCACTGTTATGCTCTGTTGATGTCATCATCACTTTTCCGCCAAAATCCACCACGGCATCATAAATACGTTGGTCATCAGTTGCAACGACAACATCCGACAAGTATTCAGATTTTAGAGCTTGTTCATATACACGTTGTATCATCGTTTTTCCTTTGATAATTGTCAGAGGCTTGCCAGGGAAGCGCGTCGAGGCATAACGTGCCGGTATTATTCCTAATATTCTCATCTTACAATTTAATACTTAAATCTTGATTAAACACGATCATCTATTACTAATTAGAAAAGTCCATTCAAAGAAGCATTGATCTTATCTATCACTTTACTAAGATCCTCTGGATTTTCTAACTCTATATCGTCACTATCAATTATCAACACCTTACCTTTATCGTAGTTGGCTATCCATGTCTCATATTTATCATTCAACGATTTAAGATAATCCAATCGTATTGACTGTTCATAGACACGATTTCTTTTAGCTATCTGTCGCACCAATGTCGGGATACTTGCTCTAAGGTAGATAAGAAGGTCGGGAGCCTGCATATAAGAAGTCATTAACTCGAACAAAGAACGATAGTTGTTATAGTCACGATCCGACATCAGTCCCATATCATATAGGTTAGAAGCGAAGATATAAGCGTCTTCGTAGATAGTTCTATCTTGAACCACATTCTCGCCGCTGTTGCGAATCTCAAGTATCTGTTTAAATCTGCTATTTAAAAAATATATCTGTAGATTAAACGACCAACGTTGCATATCATCGTAGAAACTACTAAGATAAGGATTATTATCAACCTCCTCATAATGAGGTTTCCAACCAAAATGCTTCGACAACAGAGATGTTAACGTTGTCTTTCCTGAACCAATATTTCCAGCAATAGCTATGTGCATAATAAAAATATTTTTGTGTTATTTCGGTGCTTTCACCAAGAAATAAATTCCTATAATTGAGAATATGATGTTAGGCAGCCATGCTGCTATGAAGGGTGAGAACATACCCGACAAGGCGAACACGCGTGAGAACTCCATAAACAATATATAAGAAAATGTTATTACTATTCCTATTCCGAGATGCAGTCCCATACCTCCGCGCACCTTCCTACTCGACAACGAGGCTCCTATCACCGTCAATATTATGATAGCCACAGGCGATGCTATCCTTTTGTGCATCTCTATCCTATACATCAAGGTATTATCTGCGCCTTTCAGTTCCAAGTCCTTGATATGATTACGTATCTCAAAGAGGTTCATCTCTTCAAACTCCTCTTTGATGTTATAAAGGTCACGAGGCTGCAACATGATAGTAGTATCTTTGCTCCTACCTCTTATCATCGTCTCTTCTGGATACATAAACCGCTCCACGTATGTCTCTAATGTCCATGTGCCGTTGATAGTATCATAGACAGCTTTATCAGACATCACCTTATACGTCAAGGTATTACCTTCAAATTTCTCCATAGAGAATTTATAAGCTATCTTCCTTTTGATGTCGAAGTTACCTACATAAACATAAACGCCTTTTTCAATCTGCACATGGATATTAGATCCTGAGCTTTTTGTCAGCCTTTCGATATATTTATCTTTAAACTCCCTCCTCACGCTGTCAGTCTTAGGAATCAAGAAGTTACCAAGATAGAAAGATACCATAGACAACAATATCGCAGCCATGATATAAGGACGCAAGAACCTCTTGAAACTTATTCCGCTACTCAATATCGCGATGATTTCGGTATGTCCTGCCATCTTAGAGGTGAAGAATATCACCGATATGAAGACAAAGAGATAGATGAAAAGATTGATAAAATAAGGTATGAAAGGTATATAATAATGAAGCACCACTTCTTTAAAAGATGCCTCGTTTTTTATGAAGCTATCGATATTTTCCGACACATCGAAGACTATCACGATGAGTATCAGCAAACTTATCGAGAAGAAGAAAGTGCCTATGTATTTTTTAAATATATACCAATCTAAAGTCTTCATCGTTTATATTCTCCTTGACACTTTTGGCAGCATCATATCGCGCCACGATGTAAAGTCACCTTCAATGATATGTTTTCTTGCCTCTTTGACGAGCCACAGATAAAAGCCAAGGTTATGTACTGTAGCTATCATAGGACCTAATATCTCTTTCGAGATTATAAGATGACGCAGATAAGCCTTTGTGTAATCTCTATCGACGTATGTCGTTCCATTCTCATCTAACGGAGAGAAGTCATATTTCCACTTCTCATTTTTTATATTGATAATACCCTCTGATGTAAAGAGCATTCCATTGCGTCCATTACGTGTCGGCATCACACAGTCGAACATATCAACACCACGCGAGATAGCCTCCAACAAGTTCGCCGGCGTCCCCACGCCCATGAGGTATCGAGGTTTGTCATTAGGTAATATCTCATTGACGACTTCTATCATCTCATACATCTGTTCCGTCGGCTCACCAACAGCGAGACCTCCTATAGCGTAGCCATCGGCTTCATGTTTTGTGATATACTCTGCCGAGCGTTTCCTCAGTTCTGGATACACACAGCCTTGCACTATAGGGAACAACGACTGATTATAATCGTATATAGGCTCTGTCTCGTCGAAGCGTTTCCAGCAGCGGTCGAGCCAGCGATGCGTCCTCTCCATCGACTCTTTAGCGTAACGGAAGTCGGCTGTACCTGGAGTACATTCGTCAAAAGCCATAATAATGTCAGCACCTATAGTTCGTTCTATATCCATCACATTCTCTGGAGTGAAGATATGCTTCGAGCCATCGATATGCGACTTAAACACCACGCCTTCTTCTTTCATCTTCCTAATGTCGGTCAACGAAAAAACCTGAAATCCCCCGCTGTCGGTCAGTATAGGGCGCTTCCATCCATTGAATTTATGCAGACCGCCAGCAGCCTTGATGACATCTAAGCCAGGACGAAGATACAGGTGATATGTGTTACCTAAGATAATCTGAGCCTTTATTTCCTCTTCCAAGTCCCTCACATGAGAAGCCTTAACACTGCCCACAGTACCTACGGGCATGAAGATAGGAATCTCTATCTGACCATGATCAGTAGTCAAAACACCAGCACGAGCATTGCTCAAAGTATCATTTTTGGTTAAGGAAAATTTCATAATATTTTTTGGGCAAAGATAGTATTTTTTCCTATGAAATTTTCATACTTTTGCAAGGAAAAAAAATAACGTTTTTACACACACATTTATCAACTTTATCACTTTAATTATCGTGGAAATAGTCTTTAACATAAATCAACTGAGTTTCATAATATTAATACTTTTCATCGTAGCATGGCTGATACAGATGATGTATCATTGGGGACTTTTCAGCCGTTTAGCTTTTCATAAAAAAGAAGAAAAAAACACCAACTATGAAGCTGTTTCCGTCATAGTATGCGCCCGCGACGCACAAGAATATCTCATCGATTTAATACCTACACTATTATCACAAGACTATCCCGACTATGAAATTGTCATCGTCAACGATTGTTCTCAAGATAACACCGAAGAATATCTTAAAGACATGGCAAGAAACAACCCTAAGATAAGTTTAGTCAACCTCACACAAAGTCTCAACTTCTTTCATGGTAAAAAATTCCCACTCAGCATGGGAATCAAATCGGCGAAACACGATTTACTTCTATTAACCGATGCCGATTGTCTCCCCAACACCAACCAGTGGATCAAGGAGATGGTTGGCACTTACAGAAAAGACACTGAGATTGTTGTAGGATACGGACCGTATTTCGAACGCAAAGGTTTGTTAAACAAACTCATCAGGTTCGACACATTATACATCGCCATGCAATATATGTCGTTAGCATTGGCAAAGAAACCATATATGGGCGTGGGACGAAATCTGTCATACAGAAAAAACACATTCATCAAAAACAAAGGTTTCACGTCTCATTACAACATTCCTTCTGGCGATGATGATTTGTTTATCAGCCAAGTAGCTAACAAAAAAAATACGCGAGTTGCCATTGATGCCATCAACAGAATAGAGTCGGAGCCTAAGAAGACTTGGGCGACATGGGTACGTCAAAAGAAACGTCATTATTCTACTGGCACAAAATATAAACCTCAGATAAACTTCATCTTAGGAATGTTACTTTGCAGCCGTTTGTTATATTATCCTGCATTGATAGCATTGTTTATCATGCCTCACGCCTTTAACATATCTTTAGGAAATATTTATTACTATATCACATTAGGATTTTTCGCTTTGATTCATTATATCACGATGTTTGTCATCTATCATAAATCGGCGAAACAATTAGGTGAGAAGCACTTAGCTCTGGCATTCACTCCATTATACGACTGTTTCTTCATGCTTTTCACTACAATCTTAGGAATGTGGAGCACTTTCTTCAAACCCAAAGGATGGTGAGATGTAAAAATCTTTCGTCTTTCGTCTTTTGTCTTTAGACTTTTTATATATTTGCATATTATTAATAAGTTTATAAATAAAATCACAGATATATGAACGACTTTCAAAAAGAAATACTTGCGGGTATCCCCGACGAGTTACCATGCGTAAAAGAATATGATTTAACAGTAAATCATGCTCCAAAACGTAAAGATATTTTAACAAAAGAAGAGAAGAAATTAGCCTTAAGAAACGCTCTTCGTTATTTTCCTGCCAAACATCACGCTGTCTTAGCTCCTGAGTTTGCAGAAGAATTGGAGAAATACGGACGTATCTACATGTATCGTTTCCGTCCTTCTTACAAGATTTATGCTCGTCCAATAGAAGAGTATCCAGCAAAATCGCGTCAAGCAGCAGCTATCATGCTCATGATTCAAAACAACCTCGACCATGCTGTAGCACAACATCCTCACGAACTCATAACATACGGCGGCAACGGCGCTGTATTCCAAAACTGGGCTCAATATCGTCTCGTCATGCAATATCTTGCTAACATGACAGAAGAACAAACCCTCGTTATGTATTCGGGTCACCCAATGGGATTGTTCCCATCACATAAAGACGCTCCACGCGTCATCGTCACCAACGGCATGATGATTCCTAACTACTCCAAGCCAGACGATTGGGAGCGCTTCAACGCTATGGGTGTGACACAATACGGACAGATGACAGCTGGTTCTTATATGTACATCGGACCTCAAGGCATAGTACACGGAACAACAATCACAGTATTGAACGCTTCAAGAAAACAAGGCGGCACTCCTGCTGGTAAGTTATTCATCACTGCTGGTCTCGGCGGTATGTCGGGCGCTCAACCTAAAGCTGGTAACATCGCTGGCGTCGTGTCTATCACAGCAGAAATAAATCCAAGTGCGACAGACAAACGTCACAGCCAAGGCTGGGTCGATGAGGTTTACAGCGACTTAGACGAGTTGTTCGCCAAAGTAAACGAAGCTCGTGAAAATAAAGTAGCACGTTCTTTCGCTTATCAAGGCAATGTCGTAGATCTTTGGGAATATGCTGCCGAACACGACATCCAAGTAGATCTCGGTTCAGACCAGACATCATTACACAACCCATTCGCTGGCGGCTACTATCCTGTAGGTTATTCTTTCGAAGAATCGAAACAGATGATGGCAGAACAACCAGAGAAATTCAAAGACGCCGTCTATGCTTCGTTGCGTCGTCATGTTGCAGCCGTCAACAAACTCACGGCTAAAGGAATGTACTTCTTCGACTATGGCAACGCCTTCTTGTTAGAGAGCAGCCGCGCTGGTGCCGACATCCTCAACGCTGACGGTAAGTTCCGTTATCCTTCTTACGTACAAGACATCATGGGACCTATGTATTTCGACTACGGCTTCGGTCCATTCCGTTGGGTATGTACTTCAGGCAAAGAAGAAGACCTCGCTGTCACCGATGAGATAGCTTGCAACGTTCTTGAAGAAATAGCTAAAAACTCTCCTGTCGAGATTCAACAGCAGATGCGCGACAACATACAATGGATCAAAGGCGCTCGTGCCAATAAATTGGTCGTCGGTTCTCAAGCACGTATCTTATACGCCGACTGTGAAGGACGTACCAAGATCGCCGCTGAGTTTAACAAGGCTATCGCCGACGGTCGTCTCTCAGCACCTGTCGTTTTAGGTAGAGACCACCACGACGTATCTGGCACCGACTCTCCATTCCGTGAGACATCTAATATCTACGACGGCTCTTCATTCACAGCCGACATGGCAATCCATAACGTCATAGGCGACGGTTTCAGAGGCGCCACATGGGTCAGCATCCACAACGGCGGCGGCGTAGGCTGGGGAGAAGTTATCAACGGTGGCTTCGGCATGGTACTCGATGGTAGCGACGACGCCGACAGAAGATTACATTCAATGTTACATTGGGACGTCAACAACGGCATCGCTCGTAGAAGCTGGGCAAGAAACGAACCTGCTATGTTCGCAATAAAACGCGCCATGGAAGTGGAGCCTCGTCTCAAAGTGACAATGCCAAACTTCGCTGACGATGAATTGATAAATAACATCGTTAAATAACATTTATTTCATACAAAATTCACAGCATTTATTGCATAATATTTGTTAGTAAATTGACATAAAATTAGATAAATTATTAACTTAAAAAATTAAATTACAATGAAGAAATTTTTACTTTCACTCATCATGATGGCTTTTGCAGGATACGTCTCTGCACAGTCATTCACATTTGAACACAATGGAGAAACCATTGAGCCTGGTTATTACGAAGTCGTAGGCGACATTGACTATAACACATGGGACATGCAATTTATAGTTGATATTACAAACAACTCAGGTGCACCTATCAACGTAACATGCGTTAGAACTATAACAGAACAAAGTGAAGGAACATCGTTCACCATGTGCTTCGGTGAATTATGTGGGGGACCTTATACAGAAAGATTAGATGCTGATATAGCATCAGGTGCTTCTGAAGAATTTAGCGCACATTTCGTACCTCTTTTCAATGATGATTTTACAAAACCTATTTACGGTTCTTCAATGACAGTAGAACTCAGTTTCTTCGAAAACATCGACGACGAACCTGTTGTTTTCACAGTAAAATTCATCTGCGATGATGTATCTGTAAATGACTATACCGACAACAAGATCTTCAGCAACGCTTATCCTAACCCAGCAAAGAACATGGTCAGCTTCGATTATAACATGCCTAATGATGTTCAGACAGCTTCTGTAGCAATCTATAACATGATGGGACAAGAAGTCTTGAAACAAGACCTTAACATTGGTGGTTCAAGATTAGATGTCAACGTAAGCGACTTAGCAGACGGTGTCTATTTCTATAGCTTAATCGTTAACAACCAAGCTGTAAAGACAAATAAACTCGTGGTTTCTAAATAAGACCACAAGTCAACAAGTTTAAGAGCGTCCTATTTAAATGGGATGCTCTTTTTTTTGAGTCAACGAATCTACAAGACTACAAGTCAACGAGTCAATGAAACAACGAAACAACGAAACAACGAAACAATAACAAAAAAAAAGACGCCACATTTTAAAGTGACGTCTTTACTTATAGTCTTACAGACTATTGTCTCATTATCTTTTACTTTGCGAAGCTGACAGCTCTTGTCTCTCTAATGACAGTGATTTTGATTTGACCAGGATAAGTCATCTCTGTTTGGATTTGTTTAGAGAGGTCGAATGAGATGCGGTCGGCATCGGCATCGCTCACCTTATCGGCTGCTACTATGACGCGAAGTTCACGACCAGCTTGGATAGCGTAAGTCTTGATAACGCCAGGATACGACATAGCCATTTCTTCGAGTTTGTTAAGACGCTGTATGTAAGCCTCGACCACTTCGCGACGAGCGCCTGGACGAGCGCCTGAGATAGCGTCGCACACCTGTACTATAGGAGCGATAAGAGTTTCCATCTCTATCTCATCGTGGTGAGCACCGATGGCGTTGCATACATCTGGTTTCTCTTTGTATTTCTCAGCTGTCTTCATACCGAGTATTGCGTGTGGCAATTCTTCGTCATTCTCGGCCACCTTACCGATGTCATGAAGCAGACCAGCGCGTTTTGCTGTCTTAGGGTTCAGTCCGAGTTCTGCAGCCATAGAAGCACAGAGTTTAGCCACCTCTATAGAGTGTTGGAGCAGGTTCTGTCCGTATGATGAACGATATTTCATACGACCTATCATTCTGATAAGTTCTGGACTTAAATTATGTATTCCAAGATCGATAACAGTACGTTTACCTGTCTCTATGATTTCTTGTTCTACCTGTTTCTCTACTTTTTTCACTACCTCTTCGATACGAGCTGGGTGGATACGACCGTCGGTGACGAGTTTTTGAAGAGACAAGCGAGCCACTTCGCGACGTATTGGGTCGAAGCCTGAGAGTAAGATTGCATCTGGACTATCGTCTATTATTATCTCCACTCCGGTGAGAGATTCGAGGGCACGGATGTTTCTTCCTTCACGACCTATGATACGACCTTTAATCTCGTCGTTTTCTATATTAAATACCGACACTGTATTTTCGATAGCATGTTCTGCCGCCGTGCGTTGTATTGTCTCAAGGATAATTTTTTTAGCTTCTTGGTTAGCAGACATCTTTGCTTCTTCAACGATGTCACGTGATATTATCATCGCTTCTGAGACAGCTTCGTCTTTCATCATCTCTTTAAGCTGTTCTTTTGCTTCCGAAGCTGAGAGTCCCGATATTGATTCAAGGAGTTTCTTTTGTTCGTCCTGTATCTTATCCAACTCAGCCTGACGTTTGTTCACATTTTCCTGCTGAGCTGCTATGCTTTGTTGCATACTCTTAAGTTCATTAACTCTCTTCTTGATCTCTTCGTCACGTTGATTAGCTTGTTGCTGCTGCTGTTGGATGCGAGACTCTATCTTTTGAATCTCACGTTTCTTCTCATTTGTTTCTTTTTCGTAGTCAGCCTTCATTTGTAGGAATCGCTCTTTAGCTTGAAGTATCTTATCTTTTTTGATAACTTCTGCCTTTTCTTTTGCTTCTTCTAACAATTGGGAACTCTTCTTTGTAAGTGCGTTACGCATCACTGTTGATGACAATAAGATACCGATACCGAGACCTACTACTAACCCGGCCACACACACGATTAAACTGACCACTGCTGGAGGTAAACTAAGTAAAATCATTTTTTTAATCAATTTTACTCTATTAACGGGAGAGAAAAAAAATCTGTCTGTCCTGGGATAGTAAACCCCAAAAGTCACGTTTGTGGCTGCCACGATACGCAAACGTCCACTGGCGTTAAAGCACCTTTGCAGGTTGAGGCCTGTTTTTGTAACAATGAGCAAACCGAGATTATGGTTAATAATTGTTAGGTTTACATCATGCGACGAACAGACAGATAAATCTTTCAAAGAACTTCACTTAAGAATCTATGTTTTCACTTAACAAGACACTTATCTCATCGAGTTTCTGCTCAAGGAATTGATCTTTGTATGCTGCATCATTTTCATATTTCACATTAAGAGTCGCTATCTGCAAACTAATCATAGACAATAAATCTTGATAATCTCTATAATTATATGTCTGCTTATACGACTTCACTCTTTCATTGAGCATCTCTGCAGCTTTAATGACTTTATCCTCATCAGCTTTTTTTATAGTCAAACGAAAATTACGCTCTGCTATGACTACATTGATCTTTATTTCGTCAGTCTCGTTCATTTCCATTTGATTTTATATCACTGCTCAGCATTCAACATTGAGACACAATTATCTATTTCCTTCACAAGTGCCTTTATTAACTGCCTACTTTCTTCTATCTCTTTCTCGTTTTCGAGTACGTTAACAATAACTAATTTATTTATTTTTTCCTTCAATTCTGCATTCTCCGTCATGAGTATCTCCAGCTCCAATTGAAGATCCTCATTCCTTTGAATAAGCCTACTATTCTCTTCCTGTAACTGATTCTTTAGCGATATCAGCTTTCTCAACTTTAATTCTATCTCAGAAAGTGTTACACCTAAATCAGCCATCTTTATAGTATTCTTCAGAATTTGCTACAAAGATAAACAAAAAAAATCTCTTTTTATAAAACTTTTTCAACTTTTTTTTATAACAGGTCTATCTTCATCATTCATTGTACATTATACATTATTCATTGTACATTGATAAACCACAGCCGTTCTACTAACATTATATATTTTCATAAAGACTTTATCGCCTCTTTGTTCTGTAGGAAACTTCGTTGTCTTATCGATATTATCATATCCTCCGAAGTCACTCTCATCTGTTGTAAAGACGACTTCATAATCTCCCGTCTGTTTAACATTTATCTCATAATCAGGAATCGACTCATTTCCCCAATTAAAGACAAATATAAGATTATTACGTTCAAAGACGATGGTCTTCTTCTCTTCATCGGCATTCATCAGCCATGCTGGCTCCGCGTTCATTATATCATTTTCCTTGATAAATTTCAGCATCTCTCTATCGAAATCATTAAGCCAATGATACTTAAGATTTTTATCATCGACTAACGACCATTGGCGGCGAGCATGTTTATAACTCCATTCATTCTCAAGACGCGGAAAATCGATCCACTCTGGATGACCGAACTCATTACCCATGAAGTTAAGCCACGCATTACCGCCGAGACTTATCGTAAAAAGTCGTATCATTTTATGAAGGGCGATACCTCTATCAACAATCATATTCGGTGTAAACTTCGACATAGAGGTGTACATCTCCTTATCCATAAGTCTAAACGCCAACGTCTTATCTCCCACCAATGCCTGATCGTGCGACTCTGCATATGCTATTGTCTTCACATCATACAGTCTATTAGTCATAGTAAAGAAGAACTCGTGCATATTCCACTCTTCATCTCTCTGGTCTTTAAGGACTTTTATCCAGAAGTCGGGCAAGCCCATACCGAGACGATAGTCGAAGCCAATACCTCCATCTTCTATCGAAGCACATATACCAGGCATACCGCTGACATCTTCAGCAATAGTGATATTGTCTTCATTCAACTGATGTATCAAGGTGTTAGCAAGTTGCAGATATGTCACTGCATCATTATTGACATTATCACCGAAATAATCTTCCTGGCTTCCAAAGTCCACTCCTATTCCATGATTGTGATATAACATCGAGGTCACGCCATCGAATCTAAAACCATCGAAATTATATTCTTCCAACCAATAACGCACGTTAGAAAGCAACAATCTCAGTGTCTCAATCTTTCCATAATTAAACAGTTTAGAATCCCATTGCGGGTGATAGCCAGCATGACCTCCCACAAGATATTGATCTTCTGTGCCATCAAAAAGATTTATGCCCTCATAAGTATTCTTCACCGTATGAGAATGTACCAAATCCATAATGACTTTGATACCCATCGCGTGAGCTGTATCTATCAAGTCTTTCAACTCTTCTGGAGTACCGAAGCGAGAACTTGCAGCGAAGAAGTTCGACACATGATAACCGAAAGACCCATAATAAGGATGTTCCGCTATCGCCATCAGTTGTATCGCGTTATAACCAGCATCTTTTATTCTATGCAAGATATTATCCTTAAACTCTTTATACGTACCAACACCTTCTTTCTCTTGCGCCATGCCAATATGAGATTCGTAGATGAATAACGACTTTGACTTTGACACTGACTTTGACTTTGCGACTTTATGACTATGCGGCTCTAGTCGTTGACTTCCATTCCAAAACTGTCCTGCGAAGTCTTTATTATCTTCGTTCTGAAGTACTCTGTTGATATAAACTGGAATGCGTTCTTGTTCTCCTATACTCGACTGCACCAAGACTTTCAGCAGACTTCCATGAATTAATTTATCTCTATATTGTGCATCAGGGAGGAAGACGCTCCACACGCCATCCTCTTCTCTTTCAAGAGGATTAGCATATCTATCCCAATTATTAAAGTCGCCGAACAAGGAGAGATAATGAGCTGCAGGAGCCCACTCGCGATACCACCAGCCATGTCTTATCTTATCATAATGAAAACCGAAGAACTCATGTGCAGAAGCGAAAGACTTTAAACTTCCGTATCTGCTCTCTATATAAGTCAGCAACGATTTATACTTATCATAACGAGCCTGAACCTTTTCTGCCACAGGCTCCAACCAAGAGTCTTTTTCTACTAATTTCATCATAACTTAAATATTTTAAAACTTGCAGGTTCAAGAGTCATCGCGATGCCACGACTGCTGACATCATCTAAATCATATTCTATCTTCTCACCCGTAAAGACTTCGGTTGCGACCTTTGAACTCTGACTCTGACTCTGACTCTGACTTTGACTCTGACTTTGACTCTGACACTGACTTTGAGTCTCATTGTTCTGTTGACTCGTTGACTCGTT
Organism: Lentimicrobiaceae bacterium; assembly: GCA_015061295.1. Lineage (GTDB taxonomy): Bacteria > Bacteroidota > Bacteroidia > Bacteroidales > F082 > Limimorpha. The sequence continues at coordinate 16,658 of SUWU01000008.1, read as the reverse complement.
GCTTTGTAGTCTCATATACTCCAAGGCATCTTGCGGTATCTTCACCTCACAGTAGCGACTCTCATTCATATTAAAATTAATTACAACGAGCAGTCGTTCCTCATCGTGATAACGGAGAAAAGCATAAAGATATTGAGGGTCGAAGTTAGAATACCAAGGGTTAACCCACATCAAGTCATAGAACGCGCCTTTATTGATAGCATCGTTAGTAAGTCGGAAATTCAACAGTTTAGAATAGAAGTCATACAATCTCTTTTGTTCTACAGAGAATCCGCTGCCATCGAATTTTCCATCAGACATCCACTTTTGATGTTTAGGCATCACGGCATAGTCGAAGATTGAAGTACGCCCATCGTCACCACTGAAGCCCACAGCGCCACACGCATCTTCCCCACTCTCCTGTCCGTTATAAATCATAAAAGGACCTCTGTTCATGAGAGCCGACATCACGACAGCAGGTAACGACTTAAAAGCATCACCTACAAAATGTTTCGATGCTAATCGAGGCTCATCATGATTCTCCATAAAACGAAGCATAGCATCACCTAAGCCTTGCAAGCTATTCCATACAGAAGTGATAGTCTCAGCGCGACATCCATGACGATAGATATTCTCCAATGTATTATAAAGGCCAACCTTATCGTATAGATAATCAAAGCCTGCATTGACATATTCCTTATACATATGAGGCTGATATATCTCAGCAATCATGATAACATCATAAGTCTCTCGCAACAGAAATATAGACCAACGCCAAAACACTATTGGCACCATCTCCGCCATATCGACACGGAAGCCATCGACGCCTCTACCTCTCCAATACATCATAATATTCAACATCTTATACCACGTATCAGGGATAGGCTCAAAACATCTGGCTCCATTCTGATAATCGACGCCATAATTTAATTTTATCGTATCATACCAATCGTTGACAGAAGGTGTCGGTGAGAAGACATCGTTACCCGATGCTTTCGCTGGAAATTCCTTATAGACTGTTGGCTGTTGGCTATTGGCTGTTGGCTCTGGGACTATCAGTTCCTGTCCTGGACAATAATAAAAGTTATTATCTCTTGCGAAGGCAACATCTTTATTATCGTGAGCGCCAAACTCTTCCACGTCAAAAGGCTTACTCATTGACTTATACTCCCTCGCTAAATGATTTGGAACAAAGTCTATTATCACTTTCATACCCTTCTCATGAATACGATTCACCACATCATCAAATTCTTCATATCTGTTGTTAGGATTGACAGCGAGGTCAGGATCAATATCATAATAATCCATGATAGAATACGGAGAGCCTGCTTTACCTTTAGTAATATGCGGATTTGTCGATTTTATCCCAATCTCAGGATACGATGTCGATGAAGAATGACGTATAACACCTGTAAGCCAGATATGCGTGATACCTAACGATTTAAGAGCATCTAACGCCCTATCGTTGATATTGGCAAATGTGCCACAGCCATTCTGCGACTTATCGCCATCAAAGACAGGCGATATATTTTTATTTCCAAATGTCCTTACAAAAAGTTGATATATGTTCATTATTTAGGTCAACGAGTTTATATGTTAATTTATGCAAAGATATGAATTTGTTCCTTGTTTTCAAAGGATAAAATTCTTAAAAATTGTTTTCAAACATTTCTTAAGATTTCATTGTTATATGTTAAAAAACAACAACATATGAGATCTACATCAGACATACAAGAAGATGGGTTTGGCTATAACTCAACGATGTTAGCCGATTATGACAGTTTCATCATTATAAAACCCAAGTTTTTAAGATACACCGACGAGATTATCAAAGACTTACATCGTCATGATTTTATCATCATCGAAGCAGAGGAGAAAACTTTAACGAGAGAAGAAGCGGAGACAATATACAGTTGTCACAAAGGCAAGCCTTTCTTTGATGAGTTAGTAGAATATATGACGAGTGGTCCTTGCATCGGAATGATTTTATTATCTCCATTCAGCGACAAGTATCATGCTACGGAGGTTCTTCTACAGATAAAGAGCAAATACAGAAAGCGTTATAGTATCGACAAGACACGCAACGTGATGCACTGCTCCGACAGCTATCAAAGCGCGCTTCACGAAGCGGAGACCTTTTTCAATCAACACTAAAACTCATTGTCTTATTAAGACGCATCAATGTTTATTTATGATGCAGGTATCATTGATACGTCTCTACTTATTGACTTATAGACTCAAAAGGAAGGCGTATTCGAGGGCTATTTCTTTTATTCCTTCGAAACGTCCTGAAGCTCCACCGTGACCGAAGTCCATATTTGTCTTTAGATATAACGGATTATCGTCAGTCTTCATCTCCCGCAGCTTAGCGACCCATTTCGCAGGCTCCCAATATTGTACCTGACTATCGTGAAGTCCTGTAGTAACGAGCATAGCAGGATAATCTTTTCTCTCCACGTTATCGTAAGGCGAATACGACTTCATATAATCATAATACTCTTTAATGTTAGGGTTACCCCACTCGTCATATTCTCCTGTTGTAAGAGGTATCGACTCATCGAGCATCGTTGTCACCACATCGACGAAAGGCACCTGTGCTATGATGCCACGCCACATCTCTGGTGCCATATTAGCGACAGCACCTACGAGCAGTCCGCCAGCACTACCGCCCATAGCGAACATCCTGTCATGACAAGTAAAACCTTCTTTCACGAGATATTTTCCACAATAGATAAAATCGAGGAAAGAATTTCTCTTGTTCAGCATTTTTCCATCTTCATACCAATGGCGTCCTAATTCTTCGCCGCCTCTCACATGAGCTATAGCCCAGATGAAGCCTCTATCTAAGAGACTCAGTCGCGCCGATGAGAAATAAGCGTCCATGCTACTGCCGTAGGAGCCGTAGCCATAAAGTACCAAAGAGTTACTGCCATCGCGTTTCATTCCTTTTTTATATACCAAAGAAATAGGCACCATCACGCCGTCGTGTGAAGCAGCCCAATGTCGCTCAGTGACATAACACGACGGCTCGTAGCCTCCCACTATCTCCTGTCGCTTCAACAAAACCGACTCACGACTTATCATATCATACTCATAAAGCGACGATGGCGTCGTCATCGAGTTATATCCATATCTCAGCAAATGCGTGTCGAAATCAGGATTACCTAAGGAATATGCCGTGTAAGCAGGCTCAACAAAATCAATATAATAATCGGCAGTAAAATCCCATGTCATGACTCTTATCTTCACCAAACCCTGATGACGCTCTTCAATAACGAGATAATCAGCATATAAATCAAAGTCTTCTATCAAGACATCATCGCGATGCGACATTATCTCTACCCAATTCTCTTTCTCTGTCATCTCGACAGACGTCTTCATTATCTTGAAATTCTTCGCCCCATCAGCATTAGTCAAGATATAAAAATGCTCTCCATAATGTCCTATTCCATAAAGCATATCATCCTGACGTTTTTGAAAGACCTTGAAGTCGCCATAAGGATTGTCAGCATCAATAAATCTCACCTCCGACGACAGCGTACTTTCCGACATTATCATGATATATTTCTTCGACTTCGACTTACCGACGAAACAATTAAAAGCTGTATCTTCTTCAAAATAAACGAGTACGTCATCATCAGGAGAAGTATTAAGTTTATGACGCATAATCTTACATGAACGCAGCGACTCATCTTTCACGCTATAAAATATCGTCTCGTTATCATTAGCCCACACCATATTACCCGTAGTATTCTTGATAATCTCACCCTCCAAACCTTTCACCCTTTCATCCTCCAAGCCCTCTATACCTTTAAAACAAATGTCATATTGACGGCGGCTCACGGTATCGACGCTATAGGCGAGCATCTTATTATCAGGGCTCACAGAATAAGCTCCGATGTCGAAGTAATGATAACCTTCAGCCATTTTATTTCCATCGAGGAGTATCTGCTCCGGATTTTCCATATTATCTTTTCTACGGCAATAGATAGGATATTCTTTACCTTCTTCGTAGCGTGAGTAGTAATAGTAGCCGTTTCTTTTTGTAGGATAAGAGACATCATCTTGTTTAATGCGTCCCACTATCTCATCGTATAGCTGCTGTTGCAGAGGCTCTGTATCTTTCATCATAGTCTCTTGATAAAGATTCTCCTCTTCGAGATAAGCTATCACTTCTGGGTTCTCGCGTTCGTTAAGCCAATAATAATTATCGATACGAATATCCCCATGAGCATTAAGTTCACGGGGACATATTTTTGCTGAAGGTTTTTTCATATTGATTTTAGAATGATAATGTTAATCCAAGACTTGGCATAAAAGGAAGTTGATATATCGACTCTGTAGATACCACATCTATATAGAATATGTTACGTTGGTTATATACATTCGTTATGCTAAAGTCGGCTTCGAGTTTAATATTTTCAGTTATATTAAATTTACGTTTCACGTTAAAGTCGAGCCTATGATAACTTGGCAGTTGTCCTGTGTTAATATCGCCATACAACAGTCCGAGATAACCGCTCTCGGTATATGGGTCGAAGGATATATTGTTGTAAGGCAGTTTCTCGTAAAATCCCGACACCTGAGTAAATGGAAATCCGCTACCGAAGTTCCAACGCAGGCTCACATCTAACAGTCTCTTTCGTCCTGCGGTATATGTCGCCATGACATTAATATTATGACGGCGGTCGTAGTGAGTGCGATAGTTTACTATCTTACCATCAGCGTTTTCATAATTTTTATTAACATATGCCAAGGAATAAGCGCCCCACAGATACCATCTATTATCCTCATATTTAAGTGAGACATCCACACCATAGGCATCGCCTGTCTCCACCATAAAGTCTTTCTTCTCTATCTCAGGAGTGCCGTTAGGAGCGTTCTCATCGGTGTACATCTGATTTCTATTCATGCTTGTCAACAGACGAAAGTCTTTGTAATATCCTTCAATGTTAAGAGTCACATCATAAAAGACATCGAACTCTGTTCCCAAGATATAATGTATAGCTTTCTGTAGTTTTGACGTCACCTCTTCACCATCGAATTTTGAAGGTATGTCATCTTGTCCCGACAAGAAGCCGTAGAAAAGATTCACCACGTCGCGGTCGCTATTGGCTGCAATGAGATTCTGGGTATAGAAGCCTCCAGCAGCTTTGACACGGAACCAGTCGGTGACGTTATATTTTATGGCGAGACGAGGTTCTGGAGACACCTCCGACAATGAGGCGTAGGCCTGCAACCTAAAACTTGGCTCAAGGATGAGATTGTTGAGCTGCGCCTTATACTTCACATAAGCTCCCAACTCTGTAGTGTTATCCTCTTGCAACATCTTAATGCCATTCGACTTGATATAGTCGAAGACTGTATTAAAACCAAGCATCTCCACGCCGTACTTCAACGAGTTCTTACCCAAGAAATAAGTGAAGGCAAAGCCTGCATTAAAGCCGTTGATAGAACTCTTTCTATCTGGGTTATTCTTCTCTTTCAGGGTAGCCTCATAATCGGAAAACGCCACGCTACCTTCTATCAACACCGGCGACTTACCTGGAATAATGACGAAGTTGGTACCAGCGCCATATGAGTCCCAACCGAAATTAGATATTGTCTTATAATTATTTACATCATCGACGAAGTTAAAACCGAAGAAGTTAATCTTACTACCGTTAGGGGCGTTAAGCGACAGCTTACCATAAACGTCTCTATAGTTATATGGCAAGGTCTCACCGTCAAGGATCTGCTTATAAACCGACTGACTCGTTTGTTCGAGGTAAGAGTTCTTCGCCGACAAGATAAATGACATACTCATATCATCGTCGTCTTTAGCTTTTTTGATAGGGCCTTCTATCATGACCTTAGCTCCGAAGGTAGTAGCACCCACCTTACCGGAGAGTCTTTTTTTGTTACCATCACGTGTAGTGATGTCCATCACCGAGGAGATACGACCGCCATATTCCGCGCCGAAGCCTCCTGTGTATATGTCGGCATTTCTGATAATGTCGGTATCGAAGACCGAGAAGAGTCCTATGGAATGGAAAGGATTATATATCACCATGCCGTCGAGGAGCACCTTGTTTTGAATCGGCGAGCCGCCTCTGATATACAACTGACCACCCTGATCGCCAGTAAAGACCACTCCAGGAATGACTTGAAGATATTGAGCCAAGTCAGGTTGACCTCCCATGGTAGGAATCTTAGTGATAACCTTAGGCGTGATGTTGATAACAGAGGTTTTCGTCTCTGTCCTCGCCTCTATCTTATCAGCTGTTATATTGATAGCTTCAAGCACCATCGACGCTTCTTCAAGATAATATTTCTTGTTAATGACTTGATTGTTGCGAAGTGTGACATTATCCGAGATAGTATCATAACCGAGACTTGTCACATATACATCATATTGTCCGTCGGGCACTCTGGTTATATTGAAATATCCGTTAAGGTCGGTAGAAGCTCCGTAAGTCGTACCTTTGAGAGTCACATTACAGAACATCATTGGTTCGCCGGTAGATTTTTCATATATGAAGCCTCTGAGACTATTATCGCCTTGAGCATGAGCGAAAGTGCTTATAAATAATGATATAACAAATATAAGTAAGGATTTATTTTTCATCAATATATAAATTTCATGACTTTGCAAATTTAATGAAAAAACACACTTACTTATAACAATTACGATGACTTTTTTTTAGCTATTGGCTGTTGGCTATTGGCTAAGAGCTAATGGCTAAAAGCTAATTATTCATTGTCAACTGTTGTGCTTCTTTTATGAGTTCTAATTCTTTTTGTGAGAAGTGTTCTGGCAACAAAATCTGCACTTTCAGCAGCATGGCTCCCGCTCCTTCTTTACCGTAATGAGGCATTCCGAGACCTTTAAGTCGCAGGGTGCTATTATTCTGAGTCTGTGGTTTTATAGGCACATTGACGTCGCCTTTAAGTGTATTGACCGTTATCTTACCACCGAGTATTGCGGTATATATGTCGATGTTGATATTTCTTATAAGGTCATCGCCATCACGTTGATAGACATGGTCGTTCATGATAGACACTTTTATAAGAAGGTCGCCGTTGTCGCCTCCGTTACGTCCTGGATTACCTTTACCTTTGATACGCAGCACTTGTCCGTCGCGTACTCCAGGTTTTATAGTGATTTTTATTGTGTTACCGTTAAGGTCGAGCATACGTTGCGAGCCTTGGTAAGCCTCCAGAAGAGTCATACTGATATTAGCGTTGAGGTCGTTGCCTTTAGCTGGTCGTGACGACCTACGGCCCCCGCCCATAAAGTCTCTTATGTCGAAGCCTGCTCCCCCGCCCTGACCGCCGAAGAACATATCGAAGAAGTCGGAGAAGCCGCTCGCGCTGAAGCCTTGTCCGCCACCGAAGCCGTTAAATCCAGCATTCTCATATTGTTTCCAGTTAGCGCCAAGCTCATCATATTTCTTACGAGAGTCGGCATTGCCCAACACCTGATACGCCTCCGAGATTTCTTTAAACTTCTCTTCAGCCACCTTGTCATCAGGATTCTTGTCGGGGTGATATTTCACTGCTAACTTACGATAAGCCTTCTTTATTTCATCTTGCGAAGCCGAGCGCTCCACGCCTAATATCTTATAGTAATCTTTGTATTCCATACCTTTTTAAGTCTATGAATCAACAAGTTGAGTGGGGACGCACCGAATGTGTTCATTCCATTCTGAACAAACACATTCAATGTGTCAATATTTTTCTGTATAACAACAGACTGTCGTTTTTGTTTTATCAATTCATCAATAATTAATGTAATTGTCAGCAGGCACCAATATCCACAAAAGAAGATACAATCCCAATCCTACTCCTGCAAACAAGAACGAAGCAGCAAAGATTATTCTTACCAAAACTACATCAATATTAAAATAATCAGCCAATCAGGAGCAAACACCGCCGATGACTTTATTCAAAGCATTACGTCTAAATCTCTTATAATCATTCATAATAGAACTATTTTCATCTAAAAAAAATCAACATCAAAAATACAAAAAAAGTTTAGAATTAAGAACATGAAATTTAGAAATGTTTTTCAGAATAAATTAGCCAACGAGTCAGTGTCATTGTCAGCGTCATTGTCAGCGTCAAAGTTTTTTTTCAAAAATATCCATTGAAATACCAAAAGATTTTGTTACATTTGCAAACGTATAATTTTCGTAAATTTAATAACAAAATCAAATAATAATGAAGAAGATTTTATTACTTGGAGATGAAGCCATTGCACAAGGCGCCATCGACGCTGGTCTTTCAGGTGTTTACGCTTATCCAGGCACACCATCGACAGAAATCATGGAGTTCATCCAAGGCTCAAAAGAAGCTAAAGAATTAGGCATCCGCGCATTATGGTCAGCTAACGAAAAGACAGCTATGGAAAGCGCTATCGGTATGTCATACGCAGGCAAACGTTCATTAGTATGTATGAAACACGTTGGTGTTAACGTCGCTGCCGACCCATTCATCAACTCAGCTATCACAGGTGTAAACGGCGGTATGGTAGTTCTCGCTGCCGACGACCCATCGATGCACTCATCACAAAACGAGCAAGACTCACGTACTTACGCCAAATTCGCTCTCATCCCATTGCTTGAGCCATCAAATCAACAAGAGGCTTACGACATGGCACGTTACGCTTTCGATCTTTCAGAGAAAGTTGGAACACCAGTCATGTTGCGCGTCACTACACGTTTGGCTCACTCACGCGCTGGCGTAGTTTGCACCGACAAACGTCAACAGAATGAGTTAGCTCTCCCTTCAAACTTACGTCAATTTGTTTTGCTTCCAGCAATAGCAAGAAAACAATATAAAGACTTGCTTGCAAAACAAGCTGTCATGGAACAAGATAGCAACGAAAGCGGTTTCAACAAATACTTTGAAGGTACAGATAAAAAATTAGGTATCATAGCTTGCGGTCTCGCATATAACTATTTGAAAGAGAATTACAACAACGAGACTATTCCATATCCAGTTCTTAAGATAAGTCAATATCCACTTCCTATCGCTATGATTCAGAAGATCTATGATGAATGCGATGAAATCTTAGTCATGGAAGAAGGTTATCCAATCGTTGAAGAATTGTTAAAAGGTCTCTTAGCAACAGGCAAGCCAATCCACGGACGTTTAGACGGCACCTTGCCACGCGATGGCGAACTCAATCCTAACATCGTTGCCAAAGCATTAGGCAGACCATTTGAAGTCGGCGCTCCTATTCCTGAGTTAGTCAAGGCTCGTCCTCCAAAATTGTGTGATGGATGTCCTCACTGGGATTCTTTCAGAGCTCTCAACGAAGCCATGGCAGACTTCGGTCCTGGCAAAGTATTCGGTGACATCGGCTGCTACACACTCAGCGCTACTCCTCCACTCAACTCTATCAATAGTACTGTCGACATGGGCGCAAGTATCACCATGGCTATCGGCGCCTCAGAAGCAGGCATCTACCCAGCTGTAGCTTGTATCGGCGACTCGACATTCACTCACTCAGGTATGACAGGCTTACTCGATGCTGTAAACAACAATAACAATATCGTAGTCATGATTCTCGACAACTCAACAACAGGTATGACAGGCGGTCAGAAGTCATCGGCAGAGGGTCGTTTGGAAAGCATCTGTAAAGGTTTAGGCGTCGACCCTGATCACGTAAGAGTCATCAAACCATTGCCAAACCAACACGAGACTAACGTACAAGTCATTAAAGAAGAGTTGGCATACAATGGCGTATCAGTCATCATTCCACGTCGTGAATGTATCCAGACATTAAGCAGAAAGATGCGTGCAAAGAAAGCAGCAGAAAACAAATAACAAACTTAAATAACAGACAATCATGAAAAAAGATATTATATTAGCAGGTGTCGGCGGTCAAGGTATCCTCAGTATCGCTTCTTGTATAGGTATCGCTGCTGTTGAGAAAAACATGTATCTCAAACAAGCTGAGGTTCACGGCATGAGCCAAAGAGGTGGCGACGTTCAGTCACACCTTCGTCTCTCATCAAACGAGATAGCATCAGACCTCATCGCTGAAGGCAAAGCCGACCTCATCATCTCGGTAGAACCAATGGAAGCTCTTCGTTATCTTCCGATGCTCGCTAAAGACGGCGTCATCATCACAGCAAAGGCTCCTTTCATCAACATCGACAACTATCCAAACGTTGATGACGTTTATGCTGAGTTGAAAAAACATAACGCCATCATCATCGATGCCGATGAGTTGGCAAAAGAATGCGGCAACGTACGCGCTGCTAACATGGTGATATTCGGCGCCGCCGTTCCTTTCTTAGGATTCGAGATGGAGACAATAGAAAACAGTATCCGCGAACAATTCGGCAGAAAAGGCGAAGAAGTCGTAAACCTCAACCTCAAAGCCGTTGAAGCTGGTTACAAACAAGCGCTAAATAAATAAAATATGAAAAACTGAGAATCTGAGAGACTGAGAAGTGATAGTATCGGTTTCTCAGATTTTTCGTATTTTGATGTGACACTTAGTTCTTAGTTAATCGTTAATAGTCATGAAATTCCGTAATATATTCCACAAATCATTGTTAATTGTTAATTGTACATTGTTAATTATATCAAGTTTCTTCCTCTTCTCTTGCAACAGTTCCGATAACAACAATAAAAAGGAAAGCAAGAAAGTTAAAGAACCAGAATATCTTTACGGCATATGCATCGACAATTATGATGTTAAAGTTGATACCATAAGAAAGAACGAGTTTCTTTCAAACATAATGTTAAAAGAAAATGTCGATTACAACACCATCACACATATTGAAAAGAAACATCGTAATGTTTTCGACATTAGAAAGATAAAGCCAGGACAAAAGCACACTTTTTTGATAAGTCGCGACAGTGTTCCTATGCCAGCATTCTGGATTTATGAGATCGACAAGATTAACTACGCTGTTTTCAGCCTCACCGATTCGCTCACCGCATGGACGGGAGAGAAAGAAGTAGAGACGAAAGTAGAATATATTGAGGGTGTCATAGAATCTTCATTATGGAATGCCATGGCGGCAGCTGGTGGCGACCAGAATATCACGATGGAATTGTCGGACATATACTCATGGACAGTAGATTTCTTTGGCATACAGCCTGGCGACACTTTTAAAGTCGTTTATGAGAACAGATATATCAAAGATGAATGTATCGGCATGGGTAAGATTCTCGCATCGTATCTCAACAACGCAGGTTCACCACATTATGCCTATTATTTTGAACAGAATGGCAAAGGTGAATATTTCGATGAAGAAGGTGCCAATCTTCGCAAAGCATTTCTTAAAGCACCGTTAAACTACCGCAGGATAAGTTCACATTTCTCTAACGCGAGAAAACACCCTGTGACAAAAGTGGTTCGTCCGCATCATGGAGTAGATTATGCCGCTCCCACAGGCACCCCTGTCGTCACCGTCGGCGATGGCACCGTGATAGAGAAAGGATGGGACAAAAAAGGTGGAGGTAATTACATCAAGATAAAACATAACAGCACATATACAACGACATACATGCACTTAAATGGTTTTGCCAAAGGGATAAAGAAGGGTGATAGAGTCAAACAAGGTCAGTTGATTGGTTACGTAGGAAGTACAGGAATGTCAACGGGACCACACTTAGATTTCAGACTAAATAAAAACGGGAAATATATAAATCCGCTAACCTTCGAGTCACCATCGGCTGAACCTATCAGCAACGACAATAAGGGTGCTTTTGAAGAGAAGGTTAACGGATTTAACGAATTATTTTAAATCAGGCGTTACTTCACAAATTTGCCAGATAACTCTGTTCCGTTGACTATTGCATTATAGAGATAGATGCCTTGTCGTAAATCCTCGACATCTACTATATTACCTGATATTTCATTATCTAATCTGCGACCGCTGATGTCGTAGATAGCGATATATTCTACAACATCTTCGAAGACGAGTTGCTTACCGTTGAAGGTCACTTTAGCAGGAAGTTGCTGTTGCTCTACTCCATCATATGTTGGCAAGTCTTTTTTAGCGAGGCGATAAAGGCCGCTATTCTTTGTGGTAGAATATGGAGGCTCATATGCTGCGAGATAGATATATTCGTCATCAGAGTCGAAGAACATAGGTGTGAAATAATAAGCTGTTGAATATGGCAAACCATCATTGATGGTGTACCAAGTGAGACCAGCATTATCGGTATAATAGGTAGCCGACTGTTGCATTCCAACAAAGAGGCAGTTACCATCAGCATAGATAGCTCTGATATTGTTATCTATAGTTCCTTCTGGACGAGGAAGCTCTCCCCACTCACCATTTTCATCAAGTGTGGTAATAAAAGGATTGTCGGTATTCTCATCAGGCACACAGCGTCCTGCGCACATCTTATTCTGATAGATGGTACCGACAGCCATGAAGTTACTATCATCACGTACCACCTCCCATGAATCTGTCTCTGGCAAATACTTGAAGATTAAGTAAACGCCAAAGGCATAAAGGTCGCCGTTATAAGACATGAGGTTATAGATATTCTCAACACTTGGCTTACCATCAATCTCGAATGACAAAGCGTCGATGTCTGTTGCCACCCATGTCGCACCGTCATCTTCAGAATAAACAACACCACCTCCGCTGAAGTCACCAACGAACAATTTTCCATCGTGGAATGTCATGGCATAACATACTGTATATTCTATCTCATATCCAAGCTGATCTATGACAGCATCAGAATAACCGACGAGTTCCCATGTAAGACCTTCATCAGCGGAACGAGCTATATTAGTAGCAGCGCCAGCAGCAAAGACATACTTCTCATTCTCTACAAAATAGTTATAGTTAAAATCATCTACTGCAGTCTTCTCCCAATTTTGACCTTTATCGGTAGAGACATAAATTCCACCATTCATCTCAAAGAGATAATCAGCCATAAGCAAATTACCGCTCTTGGTAACATGAAAAGCATTAGTTGCTGGCAGAGCATTAATCATTTCCCATGTCTGCGCATGAGACGACAATGTAAGACTCAAAAACACTGTCATCAGAATTGATTTTACAATTTTACTTGAATAGTTTCCTTTCATAAAATTAATGTTTAAGTGTTTTACAAAATATGATTTTTTTCAATTTCAATATTTTATCTTCACCGCAACTAAACTATCTCCTTTTTCTAATGCTGCTCTTACTTTATCAGAACCTTTGACGACATAGAATTTGCCATCTCTCTTCTCAATTTCTATATCTTCTTCCGAATTATTGACACTATTTTCTTCTATGATGAGATTTTTGGGTGATAGCCACACCTTGTCATACTCTCTGCCTTGTTCAAAAGCGAAGAAACTCTTCAAAACAAGCTCATTGACTTGTTCTTTAGTAGCATGACTCGTGTCGATGATGAAATCGTAGTTGCTGTAATTGTCAATATCTACATTATAGAATGTCTTATATCTCAACACCTCACTTTGACGTCGCTCGATTATCTCTTTCTTGGCTGTTGCCATATCAGAATAAGACTCGCTAACACGTCCTTTGTCGTTGAAGATTCTTTGCGTTGCCGTATCTACATCGACATACATATAGATTTTGAATGACTTAGGTACGAAATGCCAAGCTAAGCGTGAGTCGAAGATGATATTTTCTTCCTTCTCTCCCATCTCCTTGATGGCATCGTCAACCATATTGTCATACTTAGGATTACTTTCTATAAACTGGTTAAACTCTTTCGCTGTCATTCCATGCTGTTCTGCCAAGCGTCTGAATATCAATCCTGCTGATTCTATCCTATAATTTATATTGTTAATCAAATGGTTGGCGACTGTGCTCTTTCCACTACCGAGTTCACCTGCTATTGTAATATTTATCATCTTATTTTATTTTTTTATCATTCTTCAACATTAGTAATATCTGTCACTTCTTCCATAATCTTATGAGTAATATTCTTATTGATGGTGACAAACACTCTCAAAGGCGCCATAACAAGCACCATCATAAGCTCAAGGAAATAAATGAACCAGATATGATTTTCAGCGGTGATGAGCTGATAAGCCAGGAGTATCACCGTAAAAATCATAAACAGATATTTACCATATCTTTTTCTTCTAAATAACAGAATCAGACTAACGACCAACATTCCGACTATAAACCATAGTATTGCCGACATCAGCATCGTTTGAAACAAGGTCTCACCAGAATATACAGGGTCATAAACGCTTCTGTAATAAAATCCAAAGACGCTAAGAAGAACAAAATATACCGAATAATATGTTATCGCAAAGGTACCGACGAGTTTAATACCTAATGTCAACTTCCTTCCTCTGACAAAAATATCCGTTATATTTTGCTTCTTTCCCATTATTTCATTTCTTTCTTATAATGTGGATAATACATAAACACAAAGAGGGCTGCCCAGAAGATAGATCCAAATGGGAAACCTCCGCCTATTTTAGATGTCACGAAAACTGAGGTGGCTATGAGCATCAAAATCTGAACGATGGTGTAAACATGGAAGCCTCTCTTCTGTAACTTCCACATCATCATGACGCCAACAAATGATGCAATATACAATACCATTTCAAAGAAATAATATCCTCTACTTATGGAGAACGCCATCGCCGACGCTTCTACCATCATCTCCCAGCTGTCACCCATCTGCTCTGCCATATCCTCAAACATTCCTTCGCCTTCGCTCATCTGATTGAAAACACTCTGAAACATATCGTAAAAAACAAACGATATAAGATTTGACAAGCCATTCCATACCGCATTGATGAACGACAAAATACACAGAACCGTCAGCATCTCCGGACGCTTCTTAGGTTCTTCCTGCTCTATGTTATAATCTTCTTGATATTCCATGATTATAAGTCTTCTAAGATACTGAGTTGCTAAGATGCTAAGATACTGAGTAACTTAGCATCTCAGCATCTTAGTATCTCTTTTAAAGTTCAACATTATATTTTTGTAAAAAGTTCACTGATTTTGCTATTTCAGTGTACATGACCTTATCAGTCTTGACAAACTCTACTTCTTTGCGATATTCTGCCACGAAATTCTCGATAATCTCTGACGATTTCAATGGTCTTCTGAAGTCTAATGCCTGTGCTGCGTTGAACAACTCTATCGCTAAAACTCTTTCCAAGTTATCGGCTACGCGTAATGCTTTTGTTGCTGCGTTGGCTCCCATACTGACGTGATCTTCTTGTCCTTGTGACGACTCGATGCTATCGACAGATGCTGGAGAACATAATTGTTTGCTTTGACTTACGATAGAAGCTGCTGCGTATTGAGGAATCATAAATCCTGAGTTGAGACCTGGCTCTGCTACTAAGAATGAAGGAAGCTCGCGTTTGCCAGAGATAAGTTGATAGACTCTTCTTTCACTGATGTTGCCGAGTTCTGCCATTGCTATTGCCAAGAAATCTAAAGTAATGGCGAGAGGCTGTCCGTGGAAGTTACCTGCTGAGATGACTAAATCCTCGTCAGGGAAAATTGTAGGGTTGTCGGTAACAGCGTTAATCTCATTCAAAAATACTGAAGCTACATAGTCGATAGCATCTTTTGATGCGCCGTGAACCTGAGGTATGCAACGGAATGAATAAGGATCTTGTACGTGTTTCTTCTCGCGTGCAATCAATTCACTGCCCTTTAAGAAATTACGGAAACGCTCAGCAGTCTTGATTTGTCCTTTATGATGACGGATTTGATGTACTTGATCGAAGAAAGGCTCGATGCGACCGTCGAAGGCGTCTAATGAGACAGCACCGATGAGGTCGGCGAGATATGAGAGACGGAATGCCTTTAACAAAACGTATGTTCCGTATGAGCTCATGAACTGTGTTCCGTTGAGAAGTGCCAGACCTTCTTTAGATTGAAGTGTGATAGGCTCCCAGCCAAATTCTTTCATCACCACCTCGGCAGGAACTATTTCGCCTTTGTAATGAACTTCGCCGAGACCGAGCAAAGGTAACATCAAGTTAGCCAATGGTGCTAAGTCGCCCGATGCTCCGAGTGAACCTTGGTTATATACCACAGGAAGCACGTCGTTGTTGAAGAAGTCGATGAGACGTTGTACTGTAACGACTTGCACGCCAGAGTTGCCGTATGAAAGACTTTGAACCTTCAATAAAATCATGATGCGGATTATCTCTTTAGGGACGAGTTCGCCAGTGCCACAAGCGTGCGAC
Organism: Lentimicrobiaceae bacterium; assembly: GCA_015061295.1. GTDB lineage: Bacteria > Bacteroidota > Bacteroidia > Bacteroidales > F082 > Limimorpha. Next base: position 529 of record SUWU01000008.1, on the reverse strand, counting down.
ATCACCAAGTTCTTTTGAAGAGTACTTAAATCTTCTTTTGAGATATTATGATTACACAAAGAACCGAAACCCGTTGTGATACCGTAGATTGGAGTTGTCTGTGTCTCCATTTTCTTGTCTAAATAATCACGGCATTTCTGGATACGAGCCTTAGCGTCGTCTGATAAAGCAAGTTTATAACCTTTTGTTACGATTTCATTAACTCTTGCAAATGTTAATGTCTCTGCTGAAATATAATGAGTGTTCATGTTTGTATGTTTGTTTTGTTAATTGTCAATTGTTAATTGTTAATTCTATTTAACAGTTCCTCTGCGCTGACATTCTCCTGTCTTCCTTCTTTCATCCATTTCACGGTGAAGGTCTTGTTATTCATCTCGTCTTCGCCAGCCATGACGACTACCGGTATTCCGCGTTGGTCGGCGTATTTCATCTGTTTCTGAATCTTAGCTGAGTCGGGATAAATCTCTGCGTTGATGCCGTTTCTTCTAAGTTGTTGAAGATAAGGCAAGCAGTAACGTTCTTCATTTTT
>SUWU01000007.1 GCA_015061295.1 Lentimicrobiaceae bacterium | reverse complement strand
GTATCGCTGAGTTAGCAAAGAGAAGAGCAGAAGCAGCAGCCGCTGAAGCAGCAGAAAACGCAGAAGCAGCTACAGAAGAAGCTCCAGCAGCTGAAGAAACAACAGAAGCAGAAGCTTGAGATTCTAAGTCTTGATAACAAAAGAAAATCCGTCGGAGAAATTCGGCGGATTTTTTTTGTATAGCAATAACACGAGACAAGAGGAGTACTGATAAGAAAAGTAAAACTTTTTTATTAAATAACGGTTCTTAAGAACATAATTATGTATCTTTGCACCTATGAAGAAGAATCTATATATCATAAGCGGTTGTAATGGAGCTGGTAAAACCACAGCTTCGTATACCGTCCTTCCTGAGATTCTTCAATGCAAGGAATTTGTAAACGCTGATGAAATTGCGAAAGGATTATCACCGTTCAACCCAGAAAGTGTCGCTATTGAAGCTGGAAGAATAATGCTTTCAAGAATAGAAGATTTATTAAACAGAAATGAAACTTTCTCTATTGAAACAACACTTGCTACAAAATCATACATTAACTTAATTAGAAAAGCTCACGATAAAGGATACTGCGTACATCTGATATTCTTTTGGTTAGAAACTCCAGAGTTGGCGATACAACGTGTAGCAGAACGCGTTAGTAATGGAGGTCACAACATTCCCACTGATGTAATTCAGCGTAGATATATAGCTGGCATCAAAAATATGTTTAATCTTTTTATGAAAGAAGTTGATCTATGGGCTATATATGACAACAGTCGAAATCCGCGTGCTATTATTGCGAATGGTGGTAAAACCGTTGATTTTAAAATATATTCAGAAATAACATATAACAAAATAAAAAACTATGTCAAATAAAGAAGCTAACGAATTTGTAAAGAAACTTAATGCTGGTTTGGAATTAGCCGAAAAGCGAATGTTACAAGAGAAATCATCACGAGGAGAAAACGTGGTGATATACACAGAAGACAAAGGAATACAACATATTCCAGCAAGTCAGGTTATTGCAAATAACGACATATTTCAAAATTGATATATTAACATTATTTATAGTTTAAATAAACATATCTTTGCAAAATTAAAGTTAAAAATTAAAAAGAATATAGTATAGATTAAACAAAAGACAAATATTAGACATATTATAATTTAGCATTTCATAACGATTCTTGCTCACAAATTTCCACAACATCTCGCAAGAGAACTCCATCAAGAAAACGTTACGAAACGCCTGTTTTGGCGTGGAATAACTTATTGATGGAAGGGCGTGGAAACCCTGTGAGCGATAAGCTTAACTCCACGCTCTTTTTATGCATATAGGACAACACATAAAACAAGTAATGAAAGAAAAGAATATCACAGCTACCCAATTAGCTAAAGATATTTGTTGCACACGTCCTCATATACATAAAATCTTCCACAAGGAAAATATAGACATCTCCCTCCTACTCCTCATTTCCAAAGCATTAAAACACGACTTCTTCAAAGACCTTTCTGAAGAATACAAACAACTGTAATCAGATTGGATACTGTATCCGTTTGGGATACTCAGGATTAAAAAGGAAATGGATTATTTACGGTATTTTTGCCCTGCAGTTATAAAGAATTGCATTTAGCAAAATCACATCAACCTCAAAAAAGATTAAAAATGGAAATTGTAATATTGATAATACTAGTAATATTTGGCATTTTAAATATAATATTATTCTTCAAAATATGGGAAATGACCAATGATGCACACAGAATCGGGGAACTTATGAAATCTATTGCAGATATAGAAGAATATAAATACAGAAAACTTCTCAAAAACGAATCCAATAATAAAAGCGACACTGTAAACATTAAAAAGATTGACAACGACATTGAGCTATATTCTTGGATAATAGAGATTAAATCAGGGAAGGAATTCCAAGTAATGAAAATTCTTGATGAAAACACATTTTTATGCGTAAATGAAAAATATCAAGAAGGAATAAAACTTAAGAGATTCGAAATTGAAAAAGCATAAATATTATTGTGAAGTAAGTTTCAATTATCATTTAACTTAGCGAAACTTGCGCTAATCTCCACAACAAATCAACCGAACTTTATCTCTACAGCGACCTTTAATCGTCGATGATTTCTTGATCGAAATGCATAACAAACAATAAGGACGCAGCTCTAAAACCACGCCCTTATCTCAATTGTTAACTGTTAATTGTTAACTGTAAATTGTCAATTCCTAAACACTATCCTCTCCCCTTCACAATCTACAACAATAGGTTTTTCCTTGTTGACTTTATCAGATAATATCATCTTCGACAAGTCGTTAATCAGTTCGCGTTGCATCATGCGCTTCACAGGTCGCGCACCGTAACGGACATCATAACTCGTCTCAGCAATATGTTTCATAGCTTCTGTCGTCATCTCAATCTCGATGTCGTTTCTCTTTAACATCTTCTTCAAAGAATGGAACTGCATAGCCACAACATTGATAATCTGCTCTTTCGACAATGGCGTAAACATAATGATGTCGTCGATACGATTCAAAAATTCTGGCTTCATAAACTGACGTAATATCTCCATCACCTTATTACGCATCTCATCAAAATCAGCTCCTGCTCCCGTTCCCGCTCCCGTTATCATCTCCTGTATCGCCATCGCTCCTATGTTGGACGTCATGATGATAATAGTATTTTTAAAATCTACGAGACGTCCTTTGTTGTCGGTCAATCTGCCGTCATCTAATATCTGAAGCAGAATATTATAAACATCTTGATGTGCCTTTTCTATCTCATCGAGAAGGACGACTGAATAAGGCTTACGACGTACTGCTTCTGTCAGCTGACCGCTTTCGTCGTAGCCCACATAACCTGGAGGCGCTCCTATCAATCTCGAAACGGAGTGACGTTCCTGATATTCCGACATATCAATACGCACCATATTATTCTCGTCATCGAAGAGAAACTCCGCCAATGCTTTAGCAAGTTCTGTCTTACCAACTCCCGTCGTTCCTAAGAAAATGAACGAACCTATCGGTCGATGCGAATCCTGAAGTCCTGCCCTGCTCCTACGTATCGCGTCCGACACAGCCACGATAGCTTCATCTTGTCCCACGACACGTTTATGTAATTCCTTTTCCAAATTGAGTAGTTTCTCACGCTCGCTCTGCATCATCTTATTCACAGGGATGCCCGTCCATCGTGAGACGATCTCCGCAATATCTTCTGCATTAACGACTTCATCAATAAGCGGGTTGTCGCCCTGAGCTTTCTTCAGCTCTTCTTTTGCAAGTTCTATGGCTTTCTCAGCATTTGGAATCTTACCATAACGCAGCTCTGCCACGAGTCCGTAATTGCCTTCTCGTTCAGCGGTCTCAGCCTCATAACGATAACGTTCTATATTCTTCTTCTCATTCTGTATCTTCTCTATGAAGCCTCGCTCCGACTCCCAACGCGACTTAATCTTATCGCGTTCGTTGCTGAGTTCCTCAATAACTTTTGTAAGCTCCGTCACTTTCTTCTTATCGTTCTCGCGTTTAATGGCCTCACGTTCAATCTCAAGCTGGCGAATCTTACGTTGTATATTTTCAAGTTCTTCTGGCAAAGAATTTATTTGCAATCTCAGTCGCGATGCAGCTTCATCAACGAGGTCGATGGCTTTATCAGGAAGGAAACGATTTGATATATAACGTATTGAAAGGTCAACGGCGGCTATTATTGCTTCGTCTAAAATCCTCACCTGATGATGGTTCTCATATTTTTCTTTAAGTCCTCTCATGATAGAGATGGCGTCTTCTTCTGAAGGCTCATCGACCATAACTATCTGAAAACGACGTTCTAAAGCCTTGTCTTTCTCAAAATACTTCTGATATTCGTTTAGCGTCGTGGCTCCTACGGCTTGCAGCTCTCCTCGCGCAAGTGCCGGCTTCAGTATGTTAGCGGCGTCCATCGCGCCTGATGTCGCGCCTGCTCCTACTAAAGTGTGTATCTCATCAATGAAAAGCACTATCTCGCCTTCGCTGCCAACCACTTCTTTCACAACGTTTTTCAGTCGTTCTTCAAACTCGCCTTGATATTTCGCGCCTGCTATCAGCGCGCCCATATCCAAAGAATATACTTTCTTAGATTTAAGATTTTCAGGCACATCGCCATGAATTATTCTTTGTGCAAGTCCTTCTGCTATTGCCGTTTTTCCCACTCCTGGCTCACCTATTAATATAGGGTTGTTTTTGGTACGTCGCGAGAGTATCTGCAAAACTCGCCTTATCTCATCATCACGTCCTATGACGGGATCCAACTTCCCTGACGACGCTAACTCATTGAGATTTCGCGCATAACGATTTAACGATTCGTAATTTTGGTTTGAGTTGTACGATTGATTGTTATTCATTTTTTATATTTTTTGGTTGTTTGTATAATCTTTTATTTTTGGGCGTTCCGGCTACGCCGTCGGGCTTTCCGCTATATCTTTGCTCGCCATTCCCGTTCCCGCTCCCATTTCCCATTCCCCATTCCCGCTCCCATTTCCCACTCCCGTTCCCTAAAAAAGCTCGCAAAGGATGCCGCTCCAATCCCTAACGCACAGCGGATGCTAATTACAAATTCTCCTCTTCTACATCAAAATTATTTCCATTTAAAAACAAATGACATTTTGTCATTATAAAAGATAACGAGACAACAAGACAACGAGTAGATTGTTCACGTCTTTGCTTCTATTTTTATAACAAATCGAAGTATTTTTTTCTTAATCATTATACAATAAAAGATAGAGTTTCACATTATTATTACACGTTTTTTTCTTATCTTTGCAGAAATCAAAAAAGCATATAATACTGATGAATAAAAATATATCAAAAATAGTTATCCTGTTGATGCTTTTCTTCAATATAGTTGGACTAAAAGCACAGATAAATTGTAAGATTAATATTGACGATTGGGTTGAGCAACCTGTATGTTATGATGAGGCAATAACTTTCAGTGTTGAGTCGAATACCAACTATAGTTATCAATGGAAGAAAGACGGTAATATCATCAGTGGAGAAACAAGTTTTTTGATGACGCTTAATATCACCAAAAACAACACTGTCATCAGCGTTGAGGTTACTGACAAGAACACGGGAGAAGTTTGTAGCGACGAAGTTACTATCAGCATGATAGAACCATTTACAATTGAATTTGAGCAGACACAGTTGACATGTAGCAATAACAATGCTGATAACGGCCAGAATGCTAAGGCAATAGCCACAGCATATGGAGACAATTTTGTTTCATTCACATATGAGTGGGGTTCAAATGTTGAGAACGACGTGTGGACAAATCCAAGTAATCCGCAAGAAGCCATAGGATTGAAGGCATGGAAAGAATATTATGTAGATGTGACGGGTATTATGACTAATGGCAGAGAATGTACTCAAAGAGCGACATTCACACCTGAAGCCTATCCTAACCCAATATTAGAAATCATCAGTGATCCTAAAGACACTGCGTACATACAAAACCCTGTCGTTCAATTTCGTTTTGAAGGCGACATAGATCTTATAGAACACAACTCATGGTCGTGGGCATTTTATAATAACCCAGACAAACCTAATGAGCCAACAAACACGTCTATATTAGAAGAGCCTACCAACATATATACAAGAGAGTCGAAAGGAGGCAGTCCTTTTAGGGTAGAACTAACTGTAAAATCAGCAGAATATGGATGCGACACCACTTTTGAAAGTACTATGATAGTGCTTCCTGTAAAGTTGAAGATACCTAATATCTTCACCCCTAACGGTGACGGTATCAACGATTATTTTATTATAGACAATGATAATAGTGGCGGCAGCAACGACAATAGCGACCGCCGCAGAGGTGGTTATGAATATGATTCATATAAACCTTTGAACGACTACTATCTACGAGCTGATCTTACTATCTTCAACAGATGGGGTCGAATAGTATATAAATCATCTGATTATAGAAACGACTGGGACGGAGGCAATCTCCCCGATGCAACATATTTCTATGTATTAGAATGTATTGGAGAACAAGAATCCCATCGTTATCAAGGTTCAGTAACAATATTTGGAAGTGGAAGGTGATATAATGAACAATGAACAATGAACAATGAACAATGGACAATGGACAATGAATAATGAATAATTAGGAGTTAAAACAATAATAAGAAATAAACGTTAAACAATAAAAACAATGAAAAGAGTTATATTATCATTACTCATAATTATAGGTCTAATCTCTTGTGAAACTAAGGAGAATAAGTTGGATACGAGTTTGGTGAATAATCCGAGTTCAGCTGATGGTGCAAGAAGAGTAACTAATGTTCCTGAGATTGAATTTCAAAAGACAGAACATGATTTTGGAAAGATACTTCAAGGCGAACAGGTAAGTTATACATTTAGGTTTAAGAATGTTGGCAACGCACCTCTTATAATAACAAGTATCGAGAAGACATGTGGCTGCACTTCACCAGATTTTTCTAACGAGCCTATAAAACCAGGAGAAGAAGGTAAGATAACAATAACATACGACAGCAAAGGACACAAAGGTTTTCAAAACAAACGTCTTATTGTGAAAGCCAACACTAATCCTTCTGAAACGATATTGAGAATCAAAGCACAGGTAGAAAATATTAACACATTTTAAATAAAAGAATATGAATACATTAAACATGTTTTTGCTTCAAGCAACACAACAACAAGGTTCCTCTTGGTCAGGACTCCTAATGATTGTTTTAATCTTCGTCATCTTCTGGTTATTCTTTATCAGACCTCAAAACAAGAGAGCTAAAGAACAACAGAAATTCCGCGAAAACCTTCAAAAAGGCGATAAAGTCGTCACTATCGGTGGCATCCATGGTAAAGTTGAAGAAGTGAAAGAACACACTGTTGTCATTAGCGTTGACCACAACACAAAGATTGAATTTGAAAAATCAGCTATCATTCCTAATGCTAGTCAAGTAGGTGGCGCTGCATAATTTTATTGTAAGATGGTAAGAAATAAAAATAATAAGCAACAACCGTTACAACAAGCAAGCAGCATGTTTTTCTTTATATTCATAGCTGCGTTATTATGGTTGATAATCAAGTTGTCGGCAAACTACACAGTAACAGAACCTCTTACCATTACACTAAAAGATCAGCCATCTGACTTAGTCATAACGAATGACACACAAACAATTAAAATCACATTATCGACAACGGGCTTCAAGTTATTAAATTATTATTTTAAGCCTATGTCGAGACGTAAAGTAGAGATTTCATTAGAGGAGGTGCCTCTGCATAAAGACAGCGGAAGCACCTACTCTTTTGGAAGCAGTTATGCCAAAGACAAGATAGCCAATTTCTTATCGTTGACACCCAACGATATATCTTTCGATGAAAATAGGATAATATTAAAAATGGAACGACTGAGTTCCAAGAAAGTCAAAGTACTTCCGAATATCGACATAAGTTATGAAAGCCAATATAATAGACATGGCAACATCATCATAACACCAGATAGCATCACCATTTACGGACCTGAAAACGTATTAAAAAGTATCACTAACGTATATACTGAAAAACAAAATTTTAGAAACATTAATTCAAAAATAGACATCAGTATCCCTGTCAAATTAGAGAAAGATGTTAATGCCGACATCAAGACCGTCAATGTGAGAATGGATGTTGACAGATACACAGAAGCAGTAGCCAATGTTGAGATAAAGAATTACTCAAAACATAGATTAAGATTATTTCCAGACAAGGTAAAAATAAAATACATCGTTTCTTTAACGGATTATAACATAATCAACGACAAGTCTTTCAGCATCGAAATAGACACTGCATCAATATCACAGAAATCAAATTTCCTCCCTATATACATCACTGATTATCCGAGTAATACTAAGATTATAAGTATAGAACCCAAAGAGGTTGAATACATCATTATTGAAGATGAAAATTAAGAAAGTAGGAATAACAGGCAATATAGGCTGCGGAAAGAGTTTCGTCTGTAAGACATTTAACTATCTTGGAATCAACACTTTCTATTCCGATGAAGAGACAAAAAAGCTATATCTACTTCCTGAGATAAAAACACAGATATTAGATTATTTCAGAGACGACGTTTATTTCAAAGACGGCACCTTAAACAAGAAGCTCCTCTCCTATCATCTCTTTCAAAATCCCAAGGCGCTACAATTCATAGAAACGCTTCTGTATCCTAAGTTAAACGAGACCTTCGACAGATGGTGTGAACAACAATCCTCTGATTTCGTGCTATTTGAATCAGCAATTTTGTTTGAGAAGAAATTTGAAAATCAATTTGATAAGATCATATTCGTCTCTGCACCAGAAGATGTCAGAGTTCAGCGAGCCATGTTACGCGACAACTGCAACGAAGAAAACATCCGCTCGAGGATGCGACTGCAATGGGACGAAGCAACAAAAATACAAAAATCAGATTTCGTCATCATTAATGATGGGAAACAGATGTTATTTCCACAAATTGTTGAGATCTGGAAAGAATTACAAAATAACGACAATTTATAATCTCAATTTCAAGCCACACATCCGTGTACCTCTATAGGATTATATCCCCAATTATTTAATGTACATTATACATTGTTAATTGTCAATTAAATCAATATCCGTATTTCTCTTTCCATTTATTTCTCAGAGAGTTTCGCATCTCGTTTTCACGAGGATTATTCTGAGGTGAATAGAAACATGTTCCAGAAATCTCTTGCGGAAGAAATTCCTGTTCCACGAAATTACCTTGATAATCGTGAGCGTATTTATATCCATCGCTATAACCGATATCCTTCATCAGCTTAGTTGGGGCGTTGCGTAAATGCATAGGCACACTGAGGTTGCCTGTCTTACGAACGACTTCCTGAGCAGTATTGATAGCCATATAAGAAGCGTTGCTTTTCGGCGACGAAGCAAGATAAATTGCAGTCTGTGAGAGGATAATTCTGCTTTCAGGATAACCTATTTTATTCACTGCATCGAAACAAGTGTTAGCTAATAATAAAGCGTTAGGATTAGCATTGCCAATATCTTCAGATGCGAGAATCAACATACGACGAGCGATAAAAAGAGGATCTTCACCAGCCTCCAACATACGAGCTAAATAATAGACAGCCGCATTAGGGTCTGAGCCACGCATCGACTTGATAAAAGCAGAAATGATGTCGTAGTGCATCTCCCCCAACCTATCGTATTTCAACAAATTACTCTGAATATATTGTGTAGTGACATCATTGGTAATCGTCAAGACTTCCGCCTCAGGATTAGCCTCATAAATCATTCCAACAACTAAATCTATAGCATTAAGTAGCTTACGAGCATCGCCACCGCTGATGTGCATCAAGGCTTCTTTCTCCTGGAGTTCAATCTTCTTACCGTAATCTTTTTCCAAGACTGAAACAGCATTATTCAAAAGTTTATCTAAGTCATTTTTTTCCAAAGACTTCAAAACATAAACCTGACATCGTGAAAGCAAAGGTGAAATAACCTCGAAACTCGGATTCTCCGTAGTAGCACCTATTAGTATCACAAGACCTTTCTCGACAGCATTAAGAAGCGAATCCTGCTGTGACTTGCTAAACCTATGGATTTCATCGATAAAGAGTATCGGAGTGTCGGGAGCCATACGCGCTCTATCGAATACCTCACGCACTTCCTTCACGCCGCTGCTTACAGCACTAAGGACATAAAACTGCCTTTTTACTTGCTTTGAGATAATAGATGCCAATGTAGTCTTACCCACGCCAGGAGGACCCCAAAATATCATAGAATGGATTCGACCACTCTCGATGGCACGACGCAAAACAGCATTCTCACCAACAAGATGTTCCTGTCCTATATACTGATCTAACGAAGTCGGACGCAGGCGCTCAGCCAAAGGAATAGATTGATATTTCATCATTAATTATTTTCCACAAAGATAATATTTTCAACGGGAAATACTTATCTTTGCGTAAAAGAAAATTTCACGATCATGAAAAACATCAAATTATTATCACTCATTTTATTAATATCATTATTCACCATTGATTCTAACGCCTGTACCAACTTTTTAGTGACCAAAGGTGCCTCCGTCGATGGCTCCAACTTCATCACCTACGCCGCCGACTCGCACATCAGATACGGCGAGCTCTACTTCACTCCCGCTGCCGACTGGAATCCTGGCGATATGAGAACCATCTACGACCGCGGCACCAACGCCATCAGAGGCTACGTACCTCAGCCTGCTCACACTTATCAGGTTGTTGGTTATATCAATGAAAATCAAGTCGCTCTTGGAGAAACAACTTTCGGAGGTCGTACCGAGCTCATCGACCCAACAGGAATTATAGATTATGGCAGCCTCATGTTCATGGCGTTAGAACGTAGCACCTCGGCACGCAAAGCAATAAGAATCATGGCAGACTTAGTAGAAGAATACGGCTATGGCAGCGATGGCGAGACATTCTCCATATCTGACGCCAACGAGGTATGGTATATGGAGATAATAGGCAAAGGCTACACGCCTAAATATGATAAGAAATTGAACGACACCGTCAATGCCGACAAGGGCGCGGTATGGGTCGCGATAAGAATACCTGATGGCTACGTCTCAGGCCACGCCAACGCAGCTCGTATCACCACCTTCCCTCTGCGCGACGGCAAAAAATCTATCACCGACAAAGACTGGAAAAAACTATATAATCAAGATGTAGAAGTCATTTATAAGCACGACATTATTGATTTTGCGAGAAGAAAGAATTATTTCAATGGCAAAGACGCCGACTTTGACTTCAGTGCAGCCTTCGCTCCAGTAGATTTTGCAGCAGCACGCATCTGCGACCTCCGCGTATGGATGATGTTTAACGATGTTTGCGACGACATGGATCAATATTGGGACTACGCGACAGGAAAGAACTTAGACAATCCAAGGATGCCTCTTTATGTAAAACCTAACCGTAAAATCTCTTTAGACGACATGATGTATTTCATGCGTAATCATTTTCAAAACACTGAGTTAGACAAGTCACAAGGAGCAGGCTCTGATCCATTTGGTTCGCCATATCGCTGGACGCCGCTCTATTGGGAATATGAAGGTGAGGAATATTTCCACGAGAGAAGCACCGTCACACAACAAACAGGTTTCTCTTTCATAGCACAGACAAGAAATTGGTTACCAAACGAAATAGGAGGTATCATATGGTTCGGCGTAGATGACACTAACTCAACAGTCTATACTCCTTTCTATTGTTCTATAACAGAAGTGCCAGAGGAATTTAGACAAGGCAACGGCAACATGATAACGTATTCCGACAATGCAGCGTTTTGGGTTTTCAACAGAGTGGCTCATTTCAAATACCTTTTCTATAACAGAGTCATAGGCGACATACAGAAAGTACAGAAAGAATTGGAGACGCAATATCAGAATGAAGTAAAAGATATTGACAAGAAAGCCATCGAATTTTTAAATAATTCTAAAGAAGAAGCCATTGCATTCTTAACAGACTACTCTTCAAAATCGGGACAAAACACCGTAAGACGTTGGAAAGAATTAGATAACTTCTTGTTGGTAAAATATCTCGACAGCAACATCAAGCAAGAAGAAAACGGCAGATTCATCGACAACGGACACGGCTATCCTGCAAAGCCTAAGCAAGCAGGCTACCCCGACTCATGGAAGAAGAGAGTCGTGGAAGAGATGTGATTCTATTGGGAATTAGGAGTTTTATTTATTTAAATTCTTCCTCGTGTTTCTTGAATAAATTGTAAAACAATTTCATATTAGGGAGATCACCAAAACACGACAACGTTGCAGGATTCCCGTCGAGATTGTATATCTTGGCATTTTCAAGCGCAAGTAAGAAAGGTGAATGCGTCGCAATGATAAACTGACACCCTAAATAACGTGATGATTCTTCTATATATTGAGCCAGTTTCATCTGTAGTTCGCACGACAGACTATTCTCCGGCTCATCAAGAATATACAATCTGTCGGGAACGATGCTTTCAATAAATTTCATGAATCCTGTCTCGCCATTGGAAAATAATGCTGTCCTCTCTCCTATCTTTTCCTTAAGATATTCAGAAGGACTCATCTTCCTCGCATGTTTTATTTCCTTTAATTTATCGAGACCTTCACCCGTCTCAAAATTAAAATGACGAGGAATTTAGGAATAATAATTTGACAGAAATTCATCCTCTCTTTCAAGAGTCGGAAATCTAAAACTATCCAGATATATCATATTTTAATTTTTCCACAAAATTATTAAAACCAAAAATCCGACAAAATGTCTTTTTGTATCTTTCTATGACGAAATTTAACTTAATCTGTGAGTATAGAAGAACATAGCTATAAACTCAATTGAGGTCGCATACAAATAAGTCTCTGAGTATTTAAAAAAATGAGACAATAATATCTTTTATAACGACGAAACCAATGACTATGGAATAAACCACTTTCAATAATGTTCCTGCCACAAACCCGACAAAAGAACCGAAAGCCGAACGCCATGCTAGTGTGTCGTCAACACCGCTCATCTTCTCCCCTATGTACGCGCCAACAAATGGCCCTGCAATGATTCCAATAATACCAAAAGGACCGAGGACTATTCCCAATAAAGGTAAAACAATCACACCTATAATCAATCCAATGGTACTTCCCCTAACTCCAGCTTTGGTGCCTCCAAACTTCTTTGTTCCCCAAATCGGGACAAAATAATCCAAAACAGTTATCAGAAGACACACTATTCCATAGATAACAAGTGTCGATGTAGAGTACGTTATGTCTGTAAAAAATTGCAACAACAACATCGCTGCGTAACTGATAGGCACGCCTGGCAATCCAGGGACGATGTCACCGATGACGCCTACAACAATAAAAAGCACTGCTAATAAATAGATTAGATACTCCATAACATTAAATATTACTCTTATTATTTTTTAACAAGTTTCACAAAAATTTTAACTACACAAAGATACATTTTTTTTCAAAAAGAATGATTTTTTTACGTAGATTTGCAGTAACCAATTATACCAAAAAAATGAAACGATTATTGCCTACGATATTAATAATCTATGTCTGTGTAATACCATTATACGCATGGGATCTGAAGCAGCCCGTTGGTGGAAGAGCATCCTCGTTTGGTCTATGCTCCGTCGCTCTAACAGATTTCTGGTCATGCCACAACAATCCAGCTGGATTTGCCATGTTTAAAGACATTAGCATCGGAATATCATACGAAAACAGATTCTTACTCAAAGAACTCGGATATAAAAATGCTGGAGTTTTATTACCAATTAAATTGGGTGTATTCGGAGTAAGCGTATCACAATTTGGATATCAACATTATAATGAAAACATTTTTGGGATAGGATTCTCAAGAAGTTTCGGACCTAATTTAAGAATTGGATTAAAGTTAGATTACCTCCTTATAAAATTCTCAGAGACATACGGGAGAACATCTACTGCTACTTTCGAGATTGGAATGCAATATAACATCAATGAGAGAATATGTTTTGGCACATATCTCTTCAATCCTATACACATCAAAATAAGAAGTCCAAACAACAATAAAATTCCTATAATCATGAGATTAGGAGTGTCGTATAAAATGACTGACGATTTTCTTTTGACAAGCGAAGTTGAAGAGAACTTAGAAGATAATTTCTCATATCGATTAGGCATAGAGTATGAGATATATCATAATACATTTATAAGAAGTGGTTTTCAGCTAAGACCTGAGTTGTTTACTTTCGGTTTCGGATACGAATACAAAAATTGTATCATAGACATTTGCGGACAGATGCACATCAAATTAGGTACATCATTAAATTGTAGTTTTATATTTAAAATAAAGAGGAACAAAGAATTGTGACGGAGGTATATTCATGGAAAAGATGTTTCTATTTATTATTATTTTTATTGCATATCAAGATGTCATAGCTCAGATTAACAATGATTTAATCATCAATCAGATGGAACGTATTTCTGAAAGCAATAATGAAGAAAATGATTATTCAGAAATAATTGAAGATTATTGGAATCTAACCGATAATCCAGTTGACATCAATAGTGACGATATATATCAGCTTATTGATTTGAAGCTCATAAATATCTTTCAATTAGAAAACATCAAGAAATATAGAAAAGATTATGGCGATATACTTTTTATCGAAGAGCTTTATGAAATAGAAGGATTAGACACTATTAGTATTGAGATAATCAAGCCATTAATTTGCTTTCAACGTGAAAGTAGTAGTAAAATCAAGCTAAAAGATGTTTTAAGATATGGGAAGAATAAGATATTATTAGAGATAGATCAAAGTCTTAACAAGAAAGAAGGATATCGAGACATTGAAGATTCTGTATTTTATATGAATCCGAACTCGGCTTATTTAGGCAGTCCGCAGAGAATATACTTTCGTTACAATTACACTTTTAGAGATAAAATTGAAGCTGGTTTTGTCTTAGAAAAGGATCCTGGAGAATATCTTTTCAGACATAACATCAACGATTCAATAAGGAAACTTCTCGGTGACAGATGCTATACCAGCTTTGATTTTTTCTCTTTTCATGCTGTTGCAAAAGACATCAAATTCATTAAGACATTAGCTATCGGTGATTATAAACTATCTATGGGGCAAGGACTTACAATGAGCTCAGGAATAGCACTCACGACAAATGGAGGAAGTCTGTTAAGAAGAAACAAGAAAATCATCGCGAGTAAATCAGCAAATGAAGCACATTATTTTAGGGGAATAGCAAGTACACTTAAGTTTAAAGACTTAGAACTAACAATATTTTTTTCAAACAAAAAAAGTGATGCCAACGTAGTATCATACGATAGCATCAATGGCGACATTTTAGAAATCAGCAGTTTACAGCAGAGCGGATTACATAGAACATATAATGAAATATCAGATAGGAAATCTATTCAACAGCAATTATATGGATTAAATCTCAGCTATAGAATCTCCAATTTTCAGATAGGATATACATTACATAAGACAGATCTAAGTGCGAGATTAAATCAAAATGATAATATTTACAAGCTATTCCATTTCAATGGCAGCAGTCTTGTTAACCAAGGTGTCGATTTCTATTACATCTTAGAAAAGGTGCTGCTTTATGGTGAAATTGCGATGAGTGACAACAAGGGATTGGCAGGACTTATTGGAGTTACAATCCTACCTACCGGATATATAGAGTTCAATGTTTTATATCGCAACTATACCAAAGACTATCAATGTTTTTACAGTAATGCTTACGCATCTGGAAGTAAACCAAGGAATGAAGAAGGCTTCTATTTTGGCAACATCATCTCCATTGCTCCAAATTGTAAACTTATCACAAATTTAGATTTTAACAGATCACAATGGATAAAAAGCAGTGCATATTCACCAAGTGATGGATATGAATTTAATACCCAGTTAAATTATCAAGCAAACAAAAACACTCTATTTTTCATAGAATATAGAAATAAAGGTAAAGATAAGAACACAAGTAATACAGAAATATATCAGAAATACTTGGTTAAAGAAAAAACAAACATGATTCGTTTTCATGCTACATATAGTTTATCCAATGATATAACTCTCAAGAACAGAGTAGAATACCATTTCAACAAGTACGAAGATGGCTGTCACAACTCATATCTTATTTATCAAGACATAATATACGCACCTCCAGAGAAAAGATATAATCTCTCATTTAGATACGCCATATTCGACACTGAGAAAGGCAGTATTTATACGTATGAAAATGATGTATTACATGCGTTTGCTGTTGGAGGATTAACAGGCAAAGGCGTTAGGACATATTTAGTTGGAAAGGTAAAACTTTGGGAACAGTTACAATTATCCTCTAAGATTGGATTTACATTTTATGATAACAAAAACGAGATAGGCTCTGGATTAGAGACCATATATAACAATTTCAGAGGCGATTGTAAGTTACAATTAATATGGTCTTTTTAGATATTAATCATTTTATTCAGAAAAAAAACGTATCTTTGTAAAATTATAAAAACTTTTAAATCATGGAATATTCACAACAATCAAACAATCGCAACAACAATGAGTTAAGAAAGTACACCCCTATTATTATAGTAGTAGCAGCTGTTTTTTTAGTGATACTTTTTTGGGGTAGAATAACAAAAACAATCCCTGCAGGTCACGGTGGTGTCATGTTCCGTTTATTTGGTGGCGGCGTTGATACATCAAGAACATATGAAGAAGGTTTCCACTTCTTGGCACCATGGAACGAGATAATAGTCTATGAGACACGTCAGCAAGAGATTTCAGAAGAGATGAGTGCATTGTCATCAAACGGTTTGGAAATCAAGATAGAATTTTCCACATGGTATCAACCTAAATGGGAAGATTTAGGAAAGCTTCACGCACAGATAGGAACACAATACTTAACAAGAGTCGTTGTTCCAGCGATGCGTTCAGCAGCAAGAAGCGTAGTTGGACGTTACACGCCAGAACAGATATATTCAACAAAACGCGATGTGATACAAGAAGAGATTTTTGTTGAGACAAAAAAACTTTTAGACGAGAAATATGTTCAACTAAATCAGGTTCTAATCCGTTCTGTTACCTTACCTCCTACTATCAAATCTGCTATTGAGAGTAAGTTGAAGCAAGAACAAGAGGCATTAGAATATGAGTTCAAACTTGAAAAAGCTGCACAAGAAGCGGAACGTCAACGTGTTGAAGCAGAAGGTAAAGCAAAAGCTAATAGTATAGTAAGCGCAAGTATCACCGACAAAATTCTCCGCGACAAAGGCATTGAAGCGACTTTGAAACTCGCCGAATCGCCTAACTCAAAGGTTGTCGTCATTGGCGGCAATGATGGAATGCCAATAATTCTCGGTGACGTTAAATAAATAGGAGTTCTGGAATTCAGGAGTTCAGGACATCAAGGAAGAAGAAATCAATTCCTAAATCCTAACTCCTGATTTCTAATTAGATGAAAATATGGCGAAAGAAAAAACACAAAATAAAATCCACATTAAAAACAAGAGAGTATCTTTTGAGTATTTCGTGATAGATACTTATATGGCTGGCATTGTGCTGACAGGCACCGAGATAAAAAGCATCAGAGATGGCAAAGCAAGTCTCGCCGACTCATATTGTACCTTCAAAAACAACGAACTCTTCGTCATTGGAATGCATATTGCTGAGTACTCTCATGGCACCTACAACAACCATGATCCTAAACGCGAGAGGAAGCTCCTACTTACAAGAAGAGAACTTAACAAACTAAAAACCAAATCAAACGAAAAAGGATTTACCATAGTACCAACAGAGATGTTTATCAACGACAATGGCTTAGCAAAAGTCACTGTCGCCTTAGCTAAAGGAAAACACTTCTACGATAAGCGTGACAACCTTAAAGACAAAGACAATAAAAAAGAAATAGAAAGAGCGAAATATAAATACGATTAATCATGAAAAAAGTAAATATCATTATCATAGCAGTGATAGGTCTGTTTATCACTAACAACATCTCAGCACAGGATGTTAAAAAAATCAATTGGATGACATTTGAAGAAGCCGTCAAACTTAACGAGACTGCTCCAAAGAAAATATTCATCGACGTCTATACAGACTGGTGTGGATGGTGTACAAAGATGGATCAAACCACATTTGTAGATCCGATGATAGTGGAATATATGAATGAAAACTTCTATGCAGTAAAGTTTAATGCAGAACAGAAAGAACCTGTTGAGTTTATGGGATATACCTTTGTCAATGATGCAACAGGAACAAAGAGAAGCACCCACCAGTTAGCAGCTGCTTTATTACAAGGCAAGATGTCGTATCCTTCGTATGTCTTCATGAATGAAAAAAATCAAGCATTAACAGTTGTCCCTGGCTATTCTAAAGCTGAAGATTTCATTACAATATTAAAATACATAGGCACAGACGCTTTCATGCACTCTACCTTTGAAGACTTTTCTAAGACGCAAGAACAATAATAAGATTATTACAGCGTAATCTAACTATTACGATTTCAATTATGTATAAATATCTCTGGGCAATCATCATCGTTTTAGCATTTACATTAGGTTCGTGTAAAAAAGATAAGATATACAGCGATGACAAATCATTGAAATTAGATTTCTCCACCGACACTATATCTTTTGACACTGTATTCACTTCGATAGGCTCATCTACACGTTACTTAATGATATACAATAATAACAATGAAAATCTAAAAATCGGTTCCATACGATTAGCCGGAGGTAACACATCACAGTTTTCTATTAATATCGACGGTGAGTCTGGCAACGACTTCTCCGACATGGAGATATACGCAAACGACAGTCTCTTCGCCTTTGTCAGAGTTACCATAAACCCAAACGACCAAAATAACCCTTTCTTTGTTGAAGACAAATTGATTTTTGAAACCAATGGCAATAGACAAACCATCAGTCTTACTGCATATGGACAAAATGCGAACTACATTATCGCAAATCAATATACACAAGGATTTCCTAAATATAAAATCGTTGCCGATAGTTTACAAGAAATACATTGGACATCGGAGAAGCCATATGTCGTTTATGGTTACGCATTAATAGATTCATATGGCACATTAGTCATAGAAGAAGGAACAAAAGTACACTTCCATAATGGCGGTGGTCTTTGGGCTTTCAGCGAAGGACAATTGCGAGTTGAAGGTTCTGCATCAAATCCTGTTATATTCCAAGGAGACAGGTTAGAGAGCTATTACAAAGATGAACCAGGTCAATGGGATAGAATCTGGCTCATGGAAGCCCGTGAAGGTCACGGTCATTCCATAAATCATGCGATAATCAGAAACGGCTTCATCGGGATACAAGCTCAAACATTTATAAAAAACAACAAAGCTCCTCTCCTAATTCATAACACAATTATTGAAAATCATACAGGTATGGGAATTTATGCTAACCTATACAACATGAAAGCTACAAATACCGTAGTAGCCAATTGCGGTAATTATGCGATGGCTCTTACTGGAGGCGGCGAATATATCTTTGAACAAAACACAATAGCAAATTATTGGAAAAACTCTACTCGTACAACGCCTTCCCTTTTCTTCAACAATGTTTATCAAGACCCTTATGGAGATCAATACGCCACAAATTTCTTCTTCGAGATGAACAACAGCATCATGTACGGAAATCAAAGCAATGAATTTGAAACAGATTTCTACATCATGGGCGACACAACATACACATTCAACAACAGTCTCATTAAAACCACTTATAAAAACAAAGGCTCTTTTAGCAACTTCAACGAATGCGTTTTCAACAAAGACCCTAAATTTAAAGATTACGAGACGTTTAATTATCATCTCGACACACTCTCCCCTGCTATTGGCATTGGCAATCCTTTATATTCAACAGGAATATTACAATATGATTTAGACGGAGTTGCAAGAGGCAACACCCCTGATGCTGGAGCTTATCAATTTGTACCTAACGAGTAAGTGTTGTTGAATAGATATTTTTATTTCCAACCATATCGGTAACAACGACCTTCAGAATATTATCACCTTCCTTAATATGATTATCAATCTGATACATCAGTAACTTATTCTTCGCATCATAATCTGCAAGAACCCATCTGCCATTAACGAACATAGCATAATCCTTTATGCCTGTTTCCTTATCCTCAATCTCTACTCTCAACGACCAATTTTCGGAGATAGAAGAATTTGTTTTGAAATTAACAGGAATTATTGACGGTGCAATAGTATCTCTTGCAATAAGATAACTACCTAAGACATTAGTCTTCGCTTCAATATAATCGTCAACAGTTTTATTCCCGAGGAATACAAACTCATTATTTGTATTCAACAACGCCACGTACAATAATGTGTCACCGATGTAATCAGTCTTAGGCTTTATCCTAAGAGTAGCCTTTTTATGAACAGGTATCTCCTCATTACCAATATGATAAACATAATCAGAGTAAATATTGCTCATTGTATCCGACAATGTTGTTTCAATAACAACATCACGATAGAAAGCCATTTTAGGTATATCCATTTCAAAGTCTTTTAACGTGATATTCAATGGGTTACCATCAATAACTTCATAATAAGACTCTGTATCATAAACGAGATCGTCAATCTCATCTACATGTAGCTTCACTCCTATCAAAGTAAAATTCAACACCGATTTATTTCCATTATAATCTTTGACTACATATTTCATATCTATAGTATCACCTTGATTAACAGGCACTACACCTTTTCGAGTTTCATATAAGCCGAGATTGTTGTATTTATCAATCTCCGTCCTGACAAAACGTTCTTTATTCTTTACATAGCGAGAATAATCGATAAGACTGTTGATATATCGAGTCTCATTATATGAATATTTATCAGATATAATATTAAATATCAGTTCATTATCAGCGAAAAGCTCGATGCTATAAGGACCATTCTTATTATTAGCGCCATCAGCTTGGTCATAGACATTTATTCCAAAAGCAATATCACCACTTACGGTAAAGATAGAATTATCAAGAGAATATACACCCTCATTATAATTAACGTTCAGATATATTGTTGTATCATTGTTATTTACGATTGAATTTTCCAAAGGATAAATCGCCAAACCTTTGATAACAGGCTTCTTAGTATCTTTAATTTTCAATCCAAAGCAAAGAGGGTTGACAGGCTCCTGAGTTTTGGTATAACGAATTTCATAATGAAGATGCGGACCACCAGAACTGCCGCTATTACCTGTAAATCCAAGGAAATCGCCTCTTTTTATTGGAAACTCATTTTCTTTCAACATAATATTTTGGTCAAAAGACTCATCTTTATATTGTTTATCTTTAACAAAATCAGTTATCATTTTATTAAATTTAGACATATGAGCATATACCGAAGTAAAGCCATCATTATGAGTAATATACAACACTTTACCATATCCATAAGGCGACACACCTATCCTACTCACATAACCATCGGCGACAGCAAAGACCTCCTTTCCCTCAACACCTTGAGTCCTAATATCGACACCAGCATGAAAAGCATTACTCCTAAGTTCAGCAAAGGTTGCAGAAAGAGAAATCGGAATTTTTACAGGATTAGGATACTGAGGAAACTTCTCATTCTGTGAGAAAAGAAACGAATAAGTAAACAATAACAAAATCAATATTTTACATCTCATATAGCAACAATAATTTTGATTTCAAAATTAATCAAAAAAGGGCAAATATTAGGGATATTTTTATTAAATTTGCAAA
Source organism: Lentimicrobiaceae bacterium (assembly GCA_015061295.1). GTDB lineage: Bacteria > Bacteroidota > Bacteroidia > Bacteroidales > F082 > Limimorpha. The sequence continues at coordinate 49,454 of SUWU01000007.1, read as the reverse complement.
AAAATAAAATGGGGAGCGTTTGTAAAAACAGAGAAATTGAATTATGGAAGATGCTTGTCATAAGACTATCTTCAATGCTATTATTACTTGCATTAACTCGTTGGTGTCTTTATCTTTTCAACACAAAGAGTTTCCCCGACATAAGCTCTTCAGAATTATATAAATTATTTTTCAACGGATTACGTTTTGACATTAACACACTTATCATCTACAACAGTCCACTGATAATACTCTACTGCCTGCCAATACGATACAAATTTAACAAGATATACAAGAAAATCGTTGACATCATTTTTGTAGTAACGAACTCCGTCGCAGTAGCTTTAAATCTTATTGATGTCATATATTTCAGATGGTTAGACAAAAGAATGTGTTCAGAATTATTCACATTTTTCAAAGGCACCGACGATAATCAAGGTGGTCTTATCATAAGTTTTATAACACAATTTTGGTACATGTTCTTGCTATTCTTCATATTACTCTTTGTCATAATATTGATAATGAAGAAGACAAAAGTCAAGGATAGTGTGTCGGCATTTAATCTTGTATGGTACATCAAGCAATCTATTGTCTTTGTAGCTGTTATAGCATTATCAGTTATTGGCATACGCGGAGGATTTCAACTGATTCCTATCTCGATGGTAACAGCCACCAATTATACAACGAAATATGCGCCATTAGTGATAAACACTCCTTTTAGTATTTTCTATGGTTCATCATCAGCAACGCTTGATAACATTGACTTTTTCGATAACGAAGAGATAGAAGAACTATACACTCCTATTCATAAAGATTTAAATAACAATAGATTTATCTATGGCGAGGCTGAAGGATATAATGTTGTTTTGATAATATTAGAAGGTATTGGACAAGAAATGATCGGATACTATAACACAGAATACAAACAAAGTCTGACTCCATTTCTCGACTCTCTATTCAAGGAGAGCCTTACCTTTGATGGTATGTCGAACGGTCGTCGTTCCATAGAGTCGTTGCCATCATTGATGACAGGCATTCCTTCACTAATGTCAACCGACTATCCGAGCTCAAAATATGCAAGCAACAGAATAGACGGCTTAGGCTCTGTTCTCAAGAGACATGGTTACAGTACTACCTTCTTACATGGAGGCAACAATGGCTCAATGAATTTTTATTCCACTTCAAAATCAAATGGTTTCGATGACTATTACGGTAGAAACGAATACAACAACGACAATGATTATGACGGCACATGGGGAATTTATGACATGCCATTTCTGCAATATAGTGCCGAGAAAATAAATGAATACGAAGAACCTTTCGCAGCAACAATATATCTACTTTCTTCTCACGTACCATATTCATTGCCCGATGATTATAAAGTGCCAGACTATTTATCCAACAACACTCCTTTTGAGAAGACAATAAGATACGTTGATGATGCCTTGTTGTTATTCTTTAAAAAAATCACTCAATATGAATGGTTTGACAACACTATATTTGTAATAGTCTCCGATCATGGAAATTCAGAACATCATTACGATAAATATAGAAACATCAAAGGAGCCTACCAAATTCCTATAGCGTTCTACTCGCCCAATATCATTAAGAAAGAAAGAGTTGATGAAATTGCACAACAAACAGATATTAACATCTCTATATTGAGTATCCTTGGCATTGATGAAGATGTCTTCAGCTTCGGACGAAATCTGTTTGACAGTATTCAAAAGCCATCATATACAAGTTTTTTAAACAATATTTATCAATATTCTGATGGAAAATTCTTTATGCAAAGTGATGGAAACAATATACAAGCAGTATATGACATCAAAGATGAAAATCTATCAAACAATATAATAAAAAACGAGTTATATGATTGGAGCGATTTAGACAAAGAGTTTAAATTGAGATTGCAGCAATACAACAACAGAATGAACCGAAATAAAACATATATCGAAAAATGAAACACAAAATCATATTTATAGTAAATCCTATTTCTGGACATCACAACAAAAATAGCTTTCCGAGTCTTGTTGAGAATCATATCGACAAAAATCAATACGATTATAAGATTGTTTTCACAGAATATGCAGGTCATGCTACCGAATTGACAATGAAGGCTATTGACGATGAATATGATTTTATCGCAGCCGTTGGTGGTGATGGCACTATCAATGAAATTGCAAAATGTCTTATCGGCAAGCGACAAGTTCTCGTTATAATTCCATTAGGTTCTGGCAACGGATTGGCTCGACATCTCGGGCTTCCTTTCAAAGCAGAGCGACTTATCGCAGACATAATCAATAACGGCAAATGCTATAAGATGGATACTGCTGTCATGAACGACATCCCTTTCATCAGCTTGGCAGGAATAGGCTTCGACGCATTGATAGCCGATTATTTTGCAAAAGACAAGCACAGAGGCTTCATCACCTATGCGAAACTGATTACAGAAAAATATCCCAACTATAAACAAAAAGAATACACTCTTATCTTAGATGACAAAACAACGATAGAATGTACACCTTTCTTCGTGACATTCGCCAATTCCAATCAATTTGGTTATAACGCCAAGATATCACCAAAAGCAAGCGTTCAAGACGGCTTCCTCGATGTCTGCGTGTTCAAAAAGCCTAATATTTTAGAGATACCAATAATGGCAACATATTTCTTGGCAGAGCAAATCGACAAGAGTAATTTCATCGATATATATAAAGCTAAGAAAATAAAGGTAATACGTAAGGATGAAGAAGTAGCCAACATCGACGGAGAGGCAGTACCGATGAGCAAAGACATAACAGTAGAGATTAAACCATTAAGTCTTAACATATTATTAGCAAATAATCAATAACATTATGTTTACAAAACTTATAGAATTTTTAGTAAAGTTATTCGAGAAATTTGGAATAACAGGATCGTTCTCAGTTATTCTGTCAGAACTAATCAGTGCCATTATTTTATTCGCTATAGCATTATCATTGTTCTATATAGCACATCTGATTTTAAAAAAGACCTTGTTTGTATTCATTAAAAAAAGTGAATCAAAAAGAGACGATCTCATTATCAACAACAATATCTTCCGAAGATTATGTCTTTTGATACCAGCTTATATTATCAGAAACTATATATCATCGGCAATACCTGACTATCCTACAATATATAACATAATAATCTTATTGACAAAAGTATATGAAGTCTTTATTTATTGTCGTATCCTCGATGCCATAATAACGACATTAAGTCAGATTTACGATACATACGAAGTCTCTAAAAGCAAACCGATAAAAGGTTTCGTACAAGTGGTGAAAGCCATCATCTACATTGTATGTATCTTACTCATCGTAGCTATATTAACACAACGACAGCTATCCAGCATCTTAATAGGATTAGGAACATTATCAGCTGTTTTAATGTTAATCTTTAAAGACCCAATACTTGGTTTTGTTGGAGGACTTCAGCTGACACTCAACGACATGCTTCGTATCGGCGATTGGATCGTGATGGAGAAAAGCAAAGCTGATGGTGAAGTTTTAGAAATAGGTTTAACAACAGTAAAAGTACAGAACTGGGACAAGACTATAACAACAATACCAACATACACACTGATTTCTGATTCTTTTACCAACTGGAGAGGAATGGAGAACTCTGGAGGTCGTCGTATCGCTCGTTCTTTTGTCATCGATGCTGACACCGTCAAATTTTGTACGCCTGAGATGTTAGAACGTTTCAAGAAATTTCAGTTAGTTTCAAAATATATTGAAGACAAAGAAAATGAAATTAAAGAATACAACAAACATAATAACATAGACACTTCCAATTTAGTAAATGGAAGACGACAGACCAACATTGGAATTTTCAGAGCATATCTTCATGAATATCTAAATGATTGTCCTTATATCAACAAAAACATGACATTCATGGTCAGACAGTTAGCTCCAACAGAATACGGCATCCCGATTCAGATTTATGCTTTCAGCTCAAACAAAGAATGGATCTCATATGAAAATATCCAGAGCGATATCTTCGACCATGTATTTGCCGTTGTCTCAATGTTCGATTTAAAGATATATCAAAGACCATCGAGCAACACCTTAGAGAAGGTTCATGTTTTAGAGGTTTGAAAAGGAGGAAAGGATGTAAAGTGAGGAAAGGATGAAAGGGATAAAGGGAATATTAAATAACATCTCTAATCCTCTAATCCTCTACTCCATTAACCCTTTACGAAAGTCTCTCAATAAGAGCATCGCGATAACTTGCGCCTACAGGTATCTTACTTCCAGCAACGCTGACGTTCGTCTTATCAATATCTTCAATATTTTTTATTGAAACGATGAACGATTTATGGACTCTCACGAATCTATCCTTAGGAAGAGTATCTTCAAGATTTTTCAAGGAATATAATGCTGTGATACGCTTGGCTTTGGTATGAAAAGTGACATATTCGTGCTGACCTTCAATAAACAACAAGTCATCGTAGTTCACCTTATACAATTTGTAATCAGCCTTTACCATCAGATAATCGTTAGACATATCCGTATTAGCCACAGTAGTAGAGGTATTGATATTGACAGCCTTATTTATTGCTTGCAAAAATCTTGCATAGTCGAAAGGTTTAAGAAGATAATCGATAACACCAAGAGAGAAAGCATCTACGGCATATTCAGAATATGCTGTTGTAAGGATAACAGAAGGTTTTTTATCAATCAGTTTTAGCATTTCCATACCTGAGATATCTGGCATTTGAATGTCGAGCAAGAGAATATCTATCTGTTCCTTATGAAGAACTTCCATCGCTTTAGTAGCATCAGAACAAGTATCGATAAGTTGAAGGTAATCGACTTTTGAGACATATTCCGACAAAAGTTTTCTAGCGAGGAACTCATCATCAACAATTAAAACATTATACTTTCTTTTCATTATTTATATCTCCTATTTTTATTGTTACAATATAATTATCATCTTCCTGTTTTACATCAAAAGAATAGTTCTTTCCGTAATACAATTCCAATCTTTTTTTAACATTTGACAAGCCAATACCCTGTTGTTGTTTTTTATTAGAATCGACCACAGATAACGACACGCCTTTGACTGAATTTTTTGCAGTAAAAAGCAGGCTGTTATTTTCTTGAAACAGATAAAAATGAACATATCCATCAGGATCATTAACGACGCGACTATGCTTAAAACTATTTTCCACCAAGGGTTGAAGTATCATTGGAGGTATCTTAAAATCATAGTTTCTAATATTTTTCTCGAAAATAACATTCGACTTATTTTCCATACCCATTTGTTGAAAATCGATATAAGCATCGATGTATTTCATCTCCTTGTCCAAAGAAATCTCATCTACCTGACAATCCACCATCACATAACGCATCATATCAGAGAGTTTAAGCACGCTTTGGGGAGCATTCTCATCTTTTGTATAAACGAGCGAATAAATATTATTCAAGGCATTGAAAAGGAAATGAGGAGTCATTTGTGATTTAAGGAAACGTAACTCCATATCAAGTTTCTCACTTTTTAGTTCATTCTTAATTCTTTGGCTCTCTTTTTCCGCTCTCTGCATAACGGCAATAGTTGAAATAGCCACCGTTGCCGTAAACAAAACTATTCTGATAAGAAAAGGAAATATAAAAGCTTTAGCTCCATCTAACTGAGGTGTACTGATTGAGATATGCTTGCTCATAATAACCAACATAAACGATTCTATATATGTTGTGATTGATGCCATTATTATTACGAAAAGGACATTTATCACAAAGAACAAGAAGATGTTGCCTTTTTGCAAGAGTTTTATAATATACTTCGTTTCTATATTACTAGCCAGCAAAAGACATGCTGTAAGCAACAGCGCATGAACGAAAGATGCAGTCCATCCAGCCCAGAACGAGAGAAAGAAAAACAAGAACACCGCAACCCATGCGGCGATGACTCTAATTTTACTTCCAAAAAAGGTTTTAACACTATCTTTCATTTCTGTCAATCAGTTTTGGCAAAGATAACACAACATGTTATGTTCAAGAAATAAAATCACTAAATCAAAGGAAATTATCACTAAAGATTAATATTTCCTTCCACCGAACAATCTCAAAAACGTTACCAATACTGTATATATCTCAAGACGACCAACTAACATAAGCACCGACATTGTCCATTTTCCCATATCCGACATCTCTGAGAACGATGCCGAAGGACCTGTGCTTCCTGAACCTGGCCCACTATTACCGAGTGCCGAGATACAATTGAACATGCTCTCTTGCAAGGGGCTTCCACTTATAATAAACAATAGCACGCCCAACACATAAAGCAAGAAAAATATTATCAAGAAATTAACGACTCTTCTCGTCCTATCATCGTCAATAGCCTCATTAGAGACTTTGACTGTAAACAAGGCATTAGGGTGAAGCAGATGTCGGAAGATATTGTTGATTGACTTTATAGAAATCACCTCTCTGATAATTTTAATACCACCGCTGGTAGAACCAGCACAAGCGCCACTCGCCATCATGATGAATGTTATTACAAGGAAAAGACTACCCCATTGATCGTAGTCGAAGTTGTTTGCTTGATAGCATGTAGAGGTAATGATAGATGTCACATGGAAAAGAGATGTCCTAAATCTATTCTCAAAGCCAACAGGATACGACTCCTCATTTGTCAGCATCGTTCCTATCTGGGGAGCGAAGTTAAACAATAGCATCATTATCGTTATCATAAGAATAACAGCCCCGATATACCATCGTAGCTCCTCGTTCTCCCTAAACAACTTACCTTGTCCTGTAAATAAAAAATAATATAATGAGAAGTTGATACCTGAGGCAAACATAAAGAAAGATGCCACATACTCAATATATGGAGAGTTATAATAGCTGATACTTGCCTGATGCGTGCTGAAGCCTCCACTCGACATCGTTGTCAATCCATGACATATGGCATCGAATGTATTCATTGGACCTAACCAATACATAAAACTGCACAAAATAGTGAATATGACATATATACCGAGCAGTTTACGTGCCGTCATCATCATCTTAGGATGAAGTTTCTTTATACCTATTCCAGACATCTCGGCAGAGAACATCATGACTTTGTTGGAGCTACGGTTTAAAGCAGGCATAATGGCAAGGAACAACACAATTATACCAAGACCACCCAACCACTGCGACACACTTCTCCAAAACAAAATACCATGAGGCTGTTCATCTATATTATTCAACAAGGTAGCTCCCGTTGTAGTAAATCCCGACATAGCTTCAAAGAAAGCATCTGTCACATTGTCAACAGTGCCATTCAAGAGATAAGGCAACATTCCAAAAATGGCAAAGATAATCCATGTTATGGTAACGATAAAAAATGAATCTTTAACCTCAAAGCTTTCTATATCTTCAGGATTATGCTTCAGGTGAGACTTTTTTCTTCCAGCAGAAATCATGATAAAACCAGATATTGCCGTTATTATGGTTGAGACTGTTAATGCCAAAACATCACCTTCACCGCAGCGGTAGTAATAAAACAAGGCAACCAACGAAGCCAACAACATAAAAGAAGCCTCAAACAACAAAAACAATCCTATAATCCTTGCTCTCATATATGTAAAACATCATAAAATTTCAGCGGTAAAAGTACAATTTTTTACGTTGTCACAAACAATTTTTGATAAAACGGTGTTATTTTTTTTAATCATCATCTGCAAATAGAATTATGATAAAATTGTAACAAATTACAAGTTCATTGAATAAAATAAATCAAACATTGAATTACGTAAAAAAAAATCATAAAAACAGGAAATATTTTGATGATTTTTTCGATATTATTTTGTTTTTTTGCATATTGAAGGAATAAGTTATGAATCAACAAAAAAATAAACACAAAATGTTAAAACTCAAACAGTTATTATTATTAATCGCACTTTTATCAGGAAGCATTTTTTTGAATGCTCAGGAGAAAATTACGTTGGACGAGGCGATAGAAATCGCTTTATCGGAGAGTAATACGATAAAAATTGCCGACATGACCATCGAAAAGACAGGTTATGCTAAGAAAGGAGCCTATTCTGCATTGTATCCAAACATCAGTGCTACAGGCAACTATCAAAGGACTTTAAAGAAACAAGTCATGGTAATGGACATGGGCATGGGAGAACCTTTAGAGATTGAAGTCGGTACCGACAACAATGTCTCAGCTGGTATTACTGCAGCGATGCCACTCGTCAACGCTCAATTATGGCAAAGTTTGAAACTTTCCGCTTTAGATGTTGAACTCGCCATAGAGCAAGCTCGTTCTTCGAAAATATCTTTAGTATCACAAGTTAAACAATCGTTTTATGCAGTTCTTCTTGCCAAAGAAGCATACAATGTCTATAAAGAGGTTTACGACAACGCACAGAAGAATTTTGAAGACACAGAGAAAAAATATAAAGTAGGCAAAGCATCGGAGTTTGAATATCTGAGAGCCAAAGTCAATGTAAATAATGCCGAGCCTGAGGTCTTCAATGCAGAGAACTCTGTTGTGTTAGCGATATGGCAACTCAAAGCCATCATGGGCATAGATCTAAACACCAATATCGACATCGAAGGAAGACTTGCAGATTATGAGGACGAGGTTTTGTCATCAATGCTTGTATCTGACAGCATCAGCTTCGAGAACAACACCAATTTATTACAATTAAAACTTCAAGATGAGATGTTATCACGCACAATAAAAATGAGCAAATTCCAATATATCCCTACTCTTTCGGCTCAGTTTGCGTACAATTACAACGCTATGGGTAACACTTTCGACATGAATTGGAATCCCTATTCTGTAGTAGCATTGAGTCTTAACATTCCAATCTTCGATGGTTTCTCAAAACGCAACAACATACGTCAGTACAAGAAGACTCAAGACATATTGAGGCTTAACATCGAAGACACAGAACGTAACTTAAACATAGCATTAGAGAATTACAAAAACCAAATGAATACAAGTGTAAAAAGATATACAGCAGCAGAAGCCACATTAGAGATGGCACAAAAAAGCTATGATATTTCGGAGAAGATGTATGAACTTGGCAAAGCCACTTTAGTAGAACTCAACGATGCTCAGTTGGCTCTTACTCAAGCCCAACTCACGATGAGTCAAGCGATATATCAATTTATGATTAACAAAGCATCGATCGATGAGTTGATGGGTGTTGAATATGTAACAGAGAATAAAGAAAACAATGATGATAATCAATAAAAAAACAAATAATACAATGAAACAATTTAAATCTTTATTAATTATTTCGACGGCTTTGCTGATGGCTTCATGCGGACAAAAGCCTGCTGAACAACAAACAGTTGTAGTTGAAGAAGCTCCTAAGGTAACAGTAGTAACAGCACGTGCTGAGAACGTACCACAATTAAGCACATACCCTACCACAGTAGAAGCCGATATTGTCAACAACATCACACCACAGTCAGCATCACGTATCAATGAGATTTTGGTTGAAGTTGGCGACCATGTAAAGAAAGGACAGAGACTTGCCACCATGGATGCCATCAACCTTGAGAAAATAAAATTACAAATGACCAACGACTCTATAGAATATGGTCGTATAAAAGAATTACACGATATAGGTGCAGCATCACAATCTGATTTTGAAAAGATAACACTTGCTTACGAAGTCTCAAAGAAAAGTTATGATAACTTATTAGAAAACACTATTTTAACAAGCCCAATCAGCGGCATCATCACAAATCGTAACTACGATGAAGGTGACATGTACGCCATGGCTCAACCTCTTTTCGTTGTACAAGACATAACCCCCGTTAAAATGTTAATCAACATCAGCGAAAGCAATTATTCCAAGGTTAAGAAAGGTATGGAGGTAGAGTTGACAGCCGACGCTTTCCCTAACGAAACATTCAAAGGCAGAGTTAATTTAATTTACCCAACCATAGATCCTCGTTCACACACCTTCCCTGTTGAGATTATAGTTGACAATAAAGATGAAAAATTACGTCCAGGTATGTTTACACGCGTAACCATCAACTATGGCGATAACTATCGCGTTGTTATTCCAGACAAGGCAGTGTTAAAACAAGTAGGCGCAGACGACAAATATGTTTATGTCTTGAACGAAGATAACACTGTAAGTTATACTCCTGTTAAGTTAGGTACCAGAATGGGCGACAGATACGAGGTCATCAGTGGCTTAAACGATGGCGATATTGTTGTTACGACAGGACAAACAAGACTTAAAAACAACATTGAAGTTGAAGTAGTAAAATAATTGAAACATGAGTTTATATAGAACATCAGTAAATAAACCTGTCACAGTAGCACTTATCTTCGTAACGGTAGCTATTTTAGGTATATTTTCTCTCACTAAGTTATCGACCAACTTATTCCCCGACATGGGAGAAAATACTATCTTAGTTGTGACATCATATTCGGGCGCGAGTGCAGCCGACATCGAGACTAACGTCACTAAGCCATTGGAAAATTCGCTCAATAGCGTTAGTAACCTAAAACACCTTTCTTCAACATCGAAAGAGAATATCTCTGTCATTTCATTAGAATTTGAATACGGTATCGACATCAACGAAGCCACTAACGATGTTCGCGACAAATTAGACATGGTAACGCAGGCTCTCCCCGATGCTGTCAGTATCCCTACTATCTTCAAATTCAGCATGGAAGATATGCCTATCATGCTTTTATCGGCAACAGCAGAAGAAAGTCTCAGCAGCTTAGATAAGATATTGGACGATAAGGTAGCTACGCCATTAGCACGTGTCAATGGTGTTGGTACTATCTCTGTATCAGGAGCGCCAAAACGTGAGATACAAGTCTTCGTTGACCCTGATAAATTGGCAGCATACGGAATCACTGTAGAATCGATATCATCTACATTGGCATATGAAAACCGTAACACTCCTGCTGGCACTATCGACATCGGTTCTAATACATATTCTGTCCGTGTTGAAAAGGAATTTAAGTCGGCAGAAGAGATGTTGAATGTCATAGTCGGCACTTCGCCTAATGGAGCTCCCGTGTATCTAAGAGATGTGGCAAAAGTCAATGACGGCGAACAAGAGCGTCTGCAAAAAGTGTTCAGCAACGGCAAACAAGGTGCCATGATCACCATTCAAAAACAAACTGACGCTAATACTGTACAAGTAGTTAAAGGAATAAAGAAAGAACTTAAAAAGATACAGAGAGACCTTCCTTCTGATATTAACATAAATATCATCATCGACGGTTCAACAAACATCATCGACACCATCAACTCATTGAAAGAAACAATCATGATTACATTCTTGTTAGTTATGGCCGTCGTATTCCTTTTCTTAGGAAGATGGAGAGCTACAATCATTATCGTTCTTTCAATTCCTATCTCTTTGGTAGCTTCAGTGATTTACCTCTTTGCTACGGGCAACACTCTTAACATTATCTCTATGAGTGCTTTGACTATCGCCATCGGTATGGTCGTTGACGATGCTATCGTTGTCTTGGAGAATATCACCTCTCATATCGACAGAGGCGCAAAACCTAAAGAAGCTGCAGTTCATGCAACACAAGAAGTTTCTATTTCAGTTATCGCTTCTACATTAACAATGCTCGCTGTGTTCTTGCCACTTACAATGGTTGACGGCATCATCGGCATCTTCTTCAAACAGTTAGGATGGATCGTAAGTATCATCATGATTGTATCGACCTCAGCTGCTTTGACACTCGTTCCTATGATGTGTTCAAGAATGTTGAAACAAAACCCAAGATCACACAGATGGCACACAATCTTATTCACACCTATTAACAAAGGTCTCGACGCTCTCAGCCGCGGCTACGCTCGTCTCATCAATTGGGCTGTAACACACCGTAAAACAGTGGTATTTATCGCATTGCTTATATTCGTTGTAACATGCGTCACCACACTTCCAAATATGAAATCAGGCTTCCTCCCTGCTATGGACCAAGGTCGTCTTTCGATAAGCATTGAGCTTCCTGTTGGTACAGGTGAAGAGATAACAGGACAACTTGCTAATGAGTTATCGACAAAATACAGAAGTGAGATTCCTGAGATCCAGATGCTTAACTACAACTATGGTATGGCTGATGAAGACAACGCTTTCGCTTCAATGCAAAACAACGGAACACATATCATCTCGATGAATATCGACTTAGGAAGAAAGACAGAGCGTGGAAGAAGTACTCAGGAAATAGCAGAATATATCCGTAAAGACTTAAAGAATAACACCATTATCAAGAAGTATAATGTAAGCGAAGGTATGGGTATGGGTGGCGCTACATCATTAAAACTTGAGATTTATGGTTACGACTTCCAAAATTCCGACAGAATAGCTTTCGGATTGAGAGACAGTCTTCTCAACACACCTCAGTTCTCACAAGTTCTTGTCAGCCGCGATGACTACACTCCAGAATATTATGTAGATTTTGACAGAGAGAAATTGAGACTCAACGGCATCGATGTCACGACTGCATCTACTATGGTAAGAAATCGTATCAACGGTTCAATTATGACATTCTTCCGTGAAGACGGCGATGAATATAACATCAGAGTTCGTTATGCACCTGAGTTCCGTCAAAGTATCGAAGACATTGAAAACATCATACTCTATGGTTCACAAGGACAAAGCATCAGAGTGAAAGACGTAGCTCAAGTGGTTGAAGGTATGACACCTCCTAAAATTGAACGTAAAGACCGTGAACGTGTTGTAACAGTAACAGGTGTTGTTGCTAAAGGATACGCATTGAGTGAAGCTGTAGAAGTAGCACAACAACATATCGAAAAAGCTGAAATACCTACTGAATTCATGGTAAAAATTGCTGGTGACTATGAAAATCAACAAGACTCATTCTCTGGATTGTTCACCTTATTGATATTAATCATTATCTTGGTTTACGTCGTGATGGCATCGCAATTTGAGTCATTACTCGACCCATTCGTCATCATGTTCTCAGTTCCATTCGCTATCGTCGGCGTCCTCATCGGCCTAGCTGTAAATAATATGGCATTAGACGTCATGGCAATGATCGGTATCTTGATTCTTGTCGGTATCGTTGTTAAAAACGGTATCGTACTCATCGACTACGTTATCTTATGTCGTGAAAGAGGTATGGACGTAAATACTGCTGTTACTACAGCATCACAACAACGTCTGCGTCCAATCTTGATGACAACCTTGACAACTGTTCTCGGTATGATACCGATGGCATTAGGTAGCGGCGAAGGTGCTGAGATGTGGAACGGTTTGGGTATCACAGTATCATGGGGCTTGACGGTATCAACATTAATCACCCTTGTCCTCATCCCTACCCTCTATGCAATCTTCATCTCAAGAAGAGAAAAACGCCAAGCAAAGAAGCAATTAAAAATTAAGAATTAACAATTTTAGAGACGTATCAATGTTACCTAAGATATATTCAAACATTGATGCGTCTCTCATAAATAATAATAATCATGACAGGAATATTCATAGCATATAACCAAGCATATTATGAAGAAGTTATCGAGTTGTTAGAACAACATCACACAAGAGGTTTCACTCGTTGGAATGAGATAAACGGTCGTGGCAGCAGAGGCGGCGAACCTCACATGGGCACACACACATGGCCTACTTTCAACGACGCCATCTTGACTTTTGTAGAAGATGAATTCGTTGATGAGATACTCGATGCTCTTCATGAACTCGACTTAGTGACAGAGAAACTTGGACTAAGAGCTTTCAGCTGGAAAATTGAAAAGACAATCTAAAAAATATGAGACATCAATAAAAAATGATGTCTCTTTTTTTTATCTTTGCGATTATGAAAGGTATCAATCGTCAATATGAAAGTCGCGTAAAACAAAATGCAGTGATAATATATCTGCTCGCATCATTGCTTTGCATCGGAATGATTTATTATATTGTCAATTTAAAGAAATCTATCAACTTACAAAAAGAAAACATAGAAAGAAACGAAGAGATATTAAATATCACAAATTCAATAATAGGAAATGTCAACAAAGCTCAAGCTTACGCTAACCTATATACGCATTCGGCAAACAAAATTCACCTCAACAACTTCAACATAACACTCACAAGAATAAAATCTCTTAACGACTCTATCGTCAGATATAACGACAATTACGACAAAAATACATTAAATCAGATCATTTCTCTTCTGAAAAGAAAGGAAAACATCATCAAAGAGATAAGCACTCAATTTAGCGCTTTCAATCCATATAAAGAGATTTATGCCATAGTCGAAAATTATCAACCAAAAGCAAACAATACCACTATATCAACCACGATACAAGATACGATAATATACAAAAGCGAGAAAAAAGGATTTTTCCAACGCCTAAGCGATGTCTTCTCCCCCGATAAAACTTCCGACAGCATTGTACTTGTTTCTAAAACTATCATCGATACCATCATTGAAGAAGACGGAGAAACTCAAAAACTTATAGAAGAAATACAATTACATACTAATACAGGAAGGAATAATTACATCAAACAAATTGAAAAAGTTGAAGCTAAATACAACAACCTTATACTCAACGACCAAGAAATATCTAAAGAAATATCAGTATTGTTAATAAAACTTCACAAGGATACTTTAGACTCTGTCATGAACGAAATACACGACAGCGAAGTCATGATGAATAAAAACATAAATCTCTCTATTTTAATAGCCATCATAGCTTTATGCGTAATTTTAACTTTTATATTCTTTATCTTCTCTGACGTCAAAAAAGTTGTTGCCGCAAGGAAAGCCACGGAAGAAGCCAAAAGACGTACCGAAGAAATCATGGAAAGCCGACACAAATTATTGCTCTCAGTGTCACACGACATCAAAGCTCCCTTATCATCGATACTTGGTTATCTTGAACTAATGCAGATAGACAACAACAACGCAGAAGAAAAGCGCATGATTGCTTCGATGAGAAATTCTTCTGAACATATATTATCGTTACTCAGCAACTTATTGAATTTCTCAAGATTAGATCAAGGCAAAGAGACAATAATACTATCCATCTTCAACATTGGGGAGTTATGCAACGAGCTATGCGAGATGTTTGCTCCAATAGCAGAAAAAAAACATCTCAGCTTCATTTATGAAAACAAATTAAATAACAGCTGTTTCGTAAAATCCGATGCTCTTAAAATAAAACAGATTTTAAGTAATTTATTATCTAACGCCATCAAATATACACTCAAAGGAAACATCAACTTCAGCATCAGAAACAACGATAAAGAATTGATTTTTAACGTCACCGATAATGGCATCGGCATCCCTCAAGATAAGTTGAATGAGATATTCAAACCATTCAGCCGCCTCGACAACCAAGAGAGTATAATAGAAGGTAATGGATTCGGTCTGTTTGTAGTAAAAGGACTCATCGACTTACTCAATGGTGATATAGAAGTAAGTTCTAAACTTGATATAGGATCTACTTTTATCGTTAGAATACCTGTAGATTTTGTAAAAGACAGAATTGATAATCAAGAAATAACCTATAATTCTGAGAAAAGGATTTTAGTTATCGACGACGACGACACCTTACTTAGTGTGATAGAATCTATGTTAAAGAAAATTAACATACGATGCGACATATGCCACTCCTCTCTTGAATTTGACGAATATTGTAAGTCGTTAGACCTTTACGACATCATATTGACCGACAGAGAGATGGGTGCTTTCAACGGTCTTGAAGCATTAAAAAAAGTAAAAGAAATAAATCCTGAGAAGAAAGTCATCTTAATGACAGCACGCTCCGAGTACAACGAACACATTGCTAAAGGAAAAGGCTTCGACGGTTATTTGAGAAAGCCTTTCTCCATCAAAGATATTGCAACATTATTTAATTCTGAAATCGTTATAGAACAAGATAGTGACGACAAATCGAAGTATTATAATGACTTCCCGAAACTATGTAATATGTTCGACAACGATGATGATATTAAAAATATTTTAAAATCATTTGTAGCTACCACATCAGACAACTTACTTATCTTCAATAAAATCATTACTGACAATGATTTTGACAAGGCTGTAAATCTTTGTCATAAGATGTATCCTATGTTTGTACAATTAAGTCAAGATGAGGCAGCCGAATTTTTATTTAAGATGGATAAGATGAGAGGCAAAGACAGCGAATCATTTCCTGATTGGAGAGACAGATCCATCGATTTCATGAATAACGTTGACGAATTTATTAGTTATCTCTCAGATAGATATGATATAGAATGACTATAAGTCTATATTATATAGGTGCATCTTATTATACAAAGTCTTTCTGTCGATTTGGAGTAATCTTGCTGCTATAGTTTTATTGCCACGAGCTTCTTTAAGAGCTGCTTCTATCTGTTCTTTCTCATCACCTTTTGTAAGAGCCCAGTCTTTCTGGTCGCGAGTCTCTTTTACCACAACAGTTGTCATTGCATTAGATCTGCTATGATTAAACTCAGGCAGATTATCTTTTGTGAGCGTATCATTATTTGCAAACAATACAGAACGACGTATCACGTTACGCAACTCTCTAAGGTTTCCTGTCCATTGATGTTGCTTTATTGCAGACAATGCATCATCAGATATTTTTTTCACATCTTTACCAAGTTCTTCATTAGCTTGTTCTATAAAGTGATAACAGAACTCTTCAATATCATCTACCCTATCACGTAAAGGTGGCACGTTGACAGAGAACTCGTTAATACGATGGTATAAATCTTGGCGGAAGCGACCTTCATCAATAGCTTTTTCGAGGTCTTCGTTTGTTGCAGCTATTATTCTCACATCAATATTAACATCTGAAGCAGAACCTACAGGACGAATCTTTTGTTCTTGCAAGGCTCTAAGTAGTTGTTTTTGTACTTCATATGAGAGATTACCGACCTCATCGAGGAATACTGTTCCACCGTTAGCTTCGAGGAAGACACCTGTTTTATCTGATATTGCAGAGGTGAAGGAGCCTTTTTTATGACCGAACAATTCAGAAGGAGCTAACTCAACAGAAAGGCTTCCACAATCGACGGCAACAAAAGGTTTATCTTTTCTTGTGCTATTCTCGTGTATCATTCGAGCTATATATTCTTTACCTGTTCCGCTTTCACCCAGAATAAGTACCGACATTTTTGTAGGAGCTACTAAATCGATATGAGAATATAGGCGACGCATTATAGAGCTATTACCTTTAATAACCTTTCTTGGTGAATTAGATTTAGATTTCTTGGTAGCGGCATTTGTTTTTGTAGCCTCCACGACAGAATGTTTCATTGCCAAATCTATCTTTTGTTGTAAAATTGTCGGATTGATAGGTTTTGACAAATAATCGAAGGCGCCCATTTTCATTGCATGTACAGCAGTCTGTACATCAGAATAGCTTGTCATGATAATAAAAGGTGTTAGCATATTATTTTCACGCATCCATTCTAACAACATAATACCATCGCCATCGGGAAGACGTAAATCACTAAGTACCAAGTCGAATTTGTCAGCAAAAAGTTCCTGTTTTGCATTTTCCACTTTAGACATCAAAACTGGCTCCCACTGATTCTTAGAGAACCATGTATTTAACATTGTGCCAAATGCGACATCGTCTTCTATTATCAATATCCTCTTTTTCATCTCAAAATTACTCTTGCAAATTTAATGATATTTTTCTTTATTAAAGATGATTTACGATAATTTTATATAAAAAAGAAAAACCGGCATCTGGCGACACCGGTTTTTCATATTGAAAACGAGCAGAAAAATTATTTGGTAACCATGACCAAATATTTGGTTACACTCCAGAAAGCTTCTTGGTCAACGATTTGTAATGTTACTTGACCATCTTTCTTTACGATTGTGTAAGATTCAAGTGGATGTGCTGAAAGAACAGTGATTTTTTTACCTTCAAATGTGACTTCTGATAATTCACGTTTGTCAACTTTTGTAAATGCTTCTGTTGGAACTTCACTTCTTAAGATATATTTTGAAGTAAGGATACCTTGTTCTTTAAGTTCTTTTTTCTTAGCACCGATATAATATACAGTGTTCATTTCTGTAATTTGTTCAGCGATAAGACGGCTTTGTTCATCTTTTTCAGCATTAACTTTGCTAAGATCTTCGTTCAAGTTGCTTACTGTTGTATTCAAACCAGCAATTTCTTGATCTTTTTGTGCAAGTTGTTCTTGCATAGCAACTATTGTAGCTTCTTTTTCCTCTAATTGAGCTTGTAATTTCTTTACTGTGTTACGGAGATAAGATCTGTCTTTGTTTGATTTTGCCAATACATTTGACAATGAATCTAATTTAGCACGATTAACTGCCATTGATTCTTTAATTTGAATCAATTCTGAGTTAAGTTGATCTCTTTGTGTACTACCTTCATTTTCAATAAGCATCATACCTTCTGCATCACGAATTGCGCTAAGATTGTTTTCAACATCACTGATGATACCAAGAGCTGCATTGTATTCTTTCTCAATGTTTTGATTTTCAAGAACGACAGCTTCTTTCTCTGCTAATAATTGTTGATACTTCTTTGATTTCTCTACGCATGAGCTTAACATGAAAGCTACTAATGCTACTGATAAAATAGTTAAAGTCTTTTTCATTGTTTATAATTTTTTTTAGTTAGACAATTTCAAGCCAAAAAATGTAAGTCTAATTCCGTGCCATCATCATATAAATTGCGCTAAAAATTCAATTTATTGATAATCAAATTAGACAATGCAAATTTAAAAAAAATATTTAAATACACAACGTGGAATATTGTAGATTTTTTCCACAATTTTCCACAATAAAAAATGTGGATTACTTATTATACACAATCATTGTTATTTCTTAAATTTGCAAAAAAGACAATATCAATGAACAAAACAATACTCAAGTTAGCAATACCTAACATTATCAGTAATATAACAATACCTTTATTAGGTTTGGTAGATATGATATTGATGGGACATTTAGGTTCCGCCACATACATAGGTGCCATAGCTTTGGGAGGAACAATCTTCAGCGTATTATATTCATTTTTCAGTTTTCTACGTGCAGGAACGACAGGATTTACAGCACAGGCATATGGCAGCAACGACAAAACAGAAACTATTTATTCACTTTACAGATCAATATGTATTGGCATTCCTATAATCATTTTGATATTAATATTACAAAATCCCATAGCTAAGATAAGCCAGTTTTTATTAGATGGAAGCGATGATGTCAAGTCGCTCGCCTTATCATATTTCTATATTAGGATATGGGCTGCTCCTGCCAACATCATGCTCTATTGTCTAAATGGATGGTTTGTGGGAATGCAAAACACCAAAAGTCCGATGTTTATAGCAATATTAATAAATGTGTTTAACATCTTATTCAGTATTTTATTTGTAATA
This sequence comes from Lentimicrobiaceae bacterium, assembly GCA_015061295.1. Taxonomy (GTDB): domain Bacteria; phylum Bacteroidota; class Bacteroidia; order Bacteroidales; family F082; genus Limimorpha. The sequence goes on along the minus strand of SUWU01000007.1, from coordinate 30,120 downwards.
GTGCTGAAACAAAATGTCACAGGCGTCGCCTTAGGAACTGTGTTGGCACAATATAGCGGACTCACATTAGCCATCATTCTGTTAATAAAAGATTATAGAAAGTATTTCATCAAAATTGAAAAGAAGATCTTGTTCGATTTCAAAAAGATAAAACGTTTCTTTAAAGTCAACACCGACTTGATGATACGCAGTTTCCTCCTAATAATAAGCATCGCTTTTTTCACCAACCAATCTGCAAAATTAGGCGATAATATATTAGCAATCAACATGATATTATTGCAGTCATTCTATATATTCTCCTACTTCACCGATGGCTTCGCTTATGCGGGAGAAGCTCTAACAGGAAGATTTATAGGTTCTAAAGATGCTGTCAGTCTTAAAAAGACTATCAAACTACTACTCATATGGGGGTTCTCTATCAGCATTCCTTTCACAATACTTTACGGATTGTTCCCTTCCACATTTGTCAAGATCATCTCCAACGATCCTAACATACTCGAACAGATACAACCTTATTACGTTTACATGATCATCATTCCTATAATAACATTTGCTGCATTCATATGGGATGGTATATACATAGGAGCCACAGCATCAAAGGCTGTGAGAAACACAATGATAATAGCTTCTATATTCGTATTCTTGCCAGCGTGGTACATCTTAGTGCCTTCGTTAGAAAATCACGGACTTTGGATCGCTTTCTTGTGTTTCATGCTAACAAGAGGTATTGTGATGACTCTCATGGCAAAGAAAAACATAATTCAAAACGTCAACAATAATTAATATGCACATACTTTCAAAATCGACATTTATAAAAGGTGAACAATGTCAGAAAGCTCTTTACATGTATAAAAAACACCCTTATCTGCGCGATAAATTAAGCATTGAGCAAAGAGCAAAATTTAAAAGAGGTACAGATGTCGGCGTACTTGCTAGAACTTATTTCCCCAATGGCATCAATATGACTCCATCATCTCCTTCCCTATTTCAAAAAATGTTTGAAAAGACGATGGAGAATCTCAACAATCCTGACATCAACACTATGTATGAAGCCATCTTTATCTACAACGACACCCTGATAATGCTCGACATACTCGTTCGCGACGGCGATAAATGGCGTGCCATAGAAGTGAAAAGTTCGTTGTCGTTAAGCGAAACTTATTACAAAGACGCCGCTCTACAATATTATGTGTTAAACGGCTGCAAAGTACCAATAAGCGACATGCAACTGATGTATATTAATAACGAATATGTTAAAAACGGTGACATCGATGTTAAACAATTATTCATATTTAAATCGGTTAAGGATTATGCCGAACAACAATTAAATATTATCGATAAAAAAGTTAACGAATATAAAAGTGTAGTAGCGCTCAACAACGCTCCGAGAATTAATATTGGCACTCAATGTTTTTCCCCATATAAATGCGAATTTTTAGGTCATTGCTGGAAGAAAATACCGCAAGACAGCTTCTTACACACAACAGATTATAGCGACAAAGAACTATTCTCACTATACAATAGCGGCATAACCGACAACAGAAGTTTCAAAAAAATCATCGATCCTTTATCATTAGAAATGAGCCAGATAGAGACTTTAGAACAAAACACATACTACCTAAACTACAAGACTTTCTATGATTTGATAGGAAAAAGAACAGAGTCGATAGCCTTTCTAAACATCTTATTTTACCGACCTGCGGTCCCTATTTTGGAAGGTCACAAACCTTACCAGGAAATAGTCTTAGCTTTTTCAATACTTTCAAACACCGACAATACTGTTGTCAATTGGAATTGTTTAGAGGATTACTCAATGATGGAAGATGGCTTAAAAATCTTAACAGAAGAATTAGGTCGTTATGAGAAAATCATTTACTTCTCAGAGCAGAACCTAAATATTTTAATGCACAGATACAACATCATAGAATCTAAAGACATTTCTCACAAAATCACCAACTTAAGAGATATTTTAAAAGAATCCGATTACTTTAGTAAAAAGACAAAATACAATTTCACGTTAAAGAGCATTTACGAAGGATTATTTGATAAAGATGAAGTCTTTGAACATAGCAGAATAATTCTTAACGCTACAAGCGAGAATCAGTTAGAACGTATTTTAGTAGAGAAAGACATGGAAGAAGAAAATGTATATCTACAAAAAATACACAAAAAACTAATGTCATAAAATATTATAAATCAAGATATTATAAAAGCAATAAAAGTTATCAACATCTTATCAACAATAGATATTTTGTTGTAATTTTGTTGCATGAACAACGAGAATACAAATTATAAGAAAGCGACATATAGTCGCACGAGAAACACTAGTCTTCAACAATCTGATATACTTGCCAATCAAGCTCGTATTCCTCCGCAGGCAATAGATTTAGAGGAAGTTGTGCTTGGTGCTTTGATGTTAGAAAAAAATGCTGTCAACGCAGTCATTGACATATTGACACCTGAGGTCTTTTACAAAGAGACTCATCAGATGATATATAGTGCTATTAAGGAACTGTTTGCTAAATCGGAGCCTATCGACATTTTAACTGTTACCAATCAATTAAAAAGCAATGGCAACTTAGATGTTGTTGGAGGTCCGTATTACATTTCATTATTAACAAATCGTGTTGTAAGTTCTGCGAACATAGAGTATCACGCTCGTATTATATTACAGAAATACATTCAGCGACAACTTATTGTCATATCATCTGAAATCATACGGGATGCATACGAAGACACCACTGATGTCTTTGATTTGCTTAACAATGCAGAGAACAAGATATTCCAGATCAGCGAGAATAACTTAAAGAAGAGTCACAACCAGATGCCCGATTTGGTCACACTCGCCATCAAGGATATTGAGACAGCACGTAATAGCACATCTACTTTACGAGGTGTTCCATCGGGATATACAGAGCTTGACCGTATAACACAAGGCTGGCAGAAATCAGACCTTATCATTTTAGCAGCCCGTCCAAGTATGGGTAAGACAGCATTTGCTTTAAACTTGGCACGTAATGCAGCCGTTGATTTTGATAAGCCTATAGCATTCTTCTCATTAGAGATGTCGTCGGTACAATTGGTAACACGTCTTATCTCCACAGAAACGATGTTAACCGCCGACAAGTTAAGGACAGGCAATCTTGCTGAGTATGAATGGCAGCAACTCAACAGCATGGTCACGCCACTTGTCAACGCCAAGATCTTTATCGACGACACGCCTCAGCTGTCGATCTTCGACCTTAGAGCAAAATGTCGTCGTTTAAAACAACAACACGACATCCAGATGATCTTCATCGATTATCTACAACTTATGACAGCCAAAGGAGAGAAGAACGGAACTCGCGAGCAGGAGATTAGCACTATCAGCCGTTCGTTAAAGAGTCTCGCCAAAGAACTTGATGTTCCTGTCTTAGCACTGTCACAGTTAAGCCGTAGCGTAGAGACACGTACTGGTTCAAAAAAACCTATCTTATCCGACTTGCGTGAATCTGGTGCTATCGAACAAGATGCCGACATGGTGTTGTTTATATATCGTCCAGAATATTACGGACTCTCAGAGGAAGATGGAGAAAGTACCAAAGGAAAGAGTATCATCAGCATAGCAAAACACCGTAACGGTAAGTTAGGCGATGTCAACTTAAAATTCATAGGACAATATGCTAAGTTCGAAGATCCAGAACAAAACATCATTGAAACCACTAGTTTTTCTCCAAACTCAAAATTCGATCAACCAGGGATGAAGAGGATTCCATCAAGGATTAACAACAACGATGATTTCTGATAACAAAAAAGGGTGTGATTTAAATCACACCCTTTTTGTTATTGTTTCAACCAGCTATTATTCTTGTCCCGCCTTTTTCATCGGACAATGTCGTAGCATCAGTGATAACAGCCTCGTTACCTGTAGCTTCCACAAACTTTATAGCTGCTCTCATCTTAGGAGCCATGCTACCTTCTGTAAACTGACCTTCTTCAAGATACTTCTTAGCCTGAGTGACAGTAATTATTCCTAATGCTTCTTGGTTCTCTTTTTTAAAGTTGATATATGCTTGCGGCACATCAGTCAAGATATAGAAAGCATCAGCTTTAGATTGGATAGCAGCTAATGATGATGCGAGGTCTTTATCAATGACAGCTTCAACGCCAACTACATAACCATCTTTCTCTACCACAGGGATACCGCCGCCACCGACAGTCACTACGATATGACCTTCATCTGTGAGAGCTTTAACGATTTCTATGTTATTGATTTTTACTGGTTGTGGTGATGGTACCACTTTACGCCAACCACGACCTCTTGGATCTTCTTTAAAAATAGCTCCTGTTTGTTGAGCGTATTCTTCTGCATCATGCTGAGAATAGTATGGTCCTACTGGCTTTGTAGGATTTTTAAACATAGGATCATCTTTATCCACAACAACTTGCGTTACCAAGGTAACGACATTTCTATTTATATTTGCTTGTGCCAATACTTTCTTAAAGCCTAACTCTATAAAATATCCTATCGACCCTTGTGTTTCAGACACACAATAATCCATTGGCATTGAAGGTAAGTCAAATATCTTCTGACCTGCTTCATGTTGCAACATCACGTTACCAACTTGTGGTCCATTGCCATGACCTATTATCAGACGGTCACCACGTCTAATAAAATCAAGCAAAGCCTCACAGGTCTCTGTTACATTCGACATCTGTTCGTTATATGTTCCTTTCTGATTGCTTCTTAATAATGCGTTTCCGCCTAAAGCCACTACGACTAATTTACTCATATCGATATTTGTTGTTATTTTTCTATTCGTTAATGGAAGAAGCCGGCACGATGTCGGTCGGCTTCTTAATAATAAAAATTCTGCTCGTTATTATTTTCTTATATAAGTTATTGTATAACCTGCTTGAGATAAGACCATCTCTGTCTTAGTAATTTTCTCTATCTTCATGGTGTCAACAAAATCGCGTTTCACAGAACCGACATTAGCACCTTTTAATATTAACAAATCACCATTTCTTTCCCAATTTTTAAACTCTACGAAGCCCATATTTACAGAGTTTGCAGAGCCGTCTTTGTTAAGTGTAAAACTTATCTCTTCTGAGCCACCTGTAGGTTCTACCCAACTACCAACAGGAGAAGGCGAACATGACATAAAACTTAATGTCATCAACGAAATCATAAAAGTTAATATCTTTTTCATATCATTTAATTTCCTTTTGCAAACATACGAATTTTTTTTAGAAATCTAAATAATAATCTTTGAGGAAAATTTTATAATCTTCCGTATAGGAATAATCTTTATTTCTTATCGTAAACAACTCTGTTTCAACCTCATCGACTTTATTTAAGACAAACTGCATATTAACTCTATTAGCGTCTTTACCTTCGATAGGAATTATCTGCATTTCTTTCTGAAGATGAAATCCTAAATATTCTGCTTCTTTTATAAACAATCGTGATTCATAAAATGGCAGAACTACAGCAAAGCGCGAGTCTTCTTTCATCATTTTTTTTGCGGAACACAACAAATCTTTAAAGCTTAATGTTGAGACATGACGTGCCATCACTTTTTTATCTCGTATCGGTTTCACGTCGCTGGCATAAAAGGGCGGATTTGAGACTATCAAGTCATATTTCTTATTAACATTATCTGAAAAGACTCTCACATCGTCGTTATAAATTTTCAACTTCTCTTTCCACATGGAGATCTCGAAATTCTGTCTTGCCTCTTCACAGGAGTCGGCATCTAATTCAACAGCATCAACATAAGCTACTCCTTTCTGTGAAAGAATCAATGGAATTATACCACTTCCTGTTCCAATATCCAAAGCATTATCAAAAGATTTCACATCGACCCATTGCGCAAAAAGAACCGCATCGGTACCAATACGCATCGTAGAACGATGATGAAACATTCCAAACTTCTTAAAGAAAAAAGGACGACAATCCATAAATCAATTTTCCAAATACATATCAATCAGTCCTGCGGGAGCATTAATTAATATCTTCTTCCCTTCCCTATCCACATTTTTAATTATGTCATCGTGAATAGGAATCAAGATTTCTTTATCATTTTTTATAATTTGAATGATAGATTGCGTAGGATATTCTATTATCTCCTGCACTTTACCTAGCTCACCTTTCTCCTCATCTACCACAACAAAATCAATCACTTCATGAGAATAGAAATCATTGCCATCTTTTTCTGGAAGCAAATCTAATGGAAGATAGACCACACACCCAACAAGTTGATTTGCAGCTTCTAAATTCTTCAAATCTTGGAACAAAACGAAAGCCTTGTTAGAATGATAAACGATATTTTCAATGAAGAAAGGAATAAGTTTGTCGTTAATATCCAATAAGAAATAATTTAACTCTTCTATCTCATCAAATTGCTCATTATCGATACGCAAAGTCACTTCGCCTTTAAGTCCGTGAGTCTTAACTATCTTTCCTATGTAAAAACATTTATCTTTTGTCATGAATATTTTTTCTGCAAAGATAAAAAAAGTAGAGAGACAGAAGCCTCTCTACCGCAGCAAAAAAATAGTGATTTATCAGTTTATTTTAGGAACATAGGTTTAAAAGTAAACATGAGGTAAGCATAGTTGTTGAAAGCATCTTTGTTTCCCCCTTTGAGATTTTGAAGTGTCTCAGAGCCAAGCATCTGACTATAACCCATTACAACATTTGAAACATTTGAAAGTTTATACGACATTGTCAAATCTATTTCAGTGCCAAGATAAGGTTCCATTGTTTCATTAACATTTCCATCTTTTATTACAGTGGCTGCTGTCAAGAAAGCATGACCTGTAAGATTTATTTCAAATCTTCTATGTGAGAACTGCACTGAAGCATACAAGTCGTTAAGTCCAACGGTATTAGCCCAATTATCAGTAGCATTAAAATAATCCATGAAGCCATTAAATTTATGGGAGCTACCATAGAATGGGTTGAAAGATCTGTTTTTGTAACCATCAGGATTTTCTATCATCTCTTTTTGCGAAGTACCTGAGAGATGCTCCCAACCGATACCTAAATCCCATTCATTAGCCAACTCGTAATCCAAGCCTAATCCAACATAATAAGCCGATAAGTCTCTATCTTCCATATCTTTACCCATTGTATAATAAGCAGATGCGTGGAAGTTGAAATCACCTGGTGTAAGCATCATACGACCACCAAAAGTTTGATTAAAGATGTCTTTAGTTCTATTGTAATTGTTATCATTATTATACAAAACATAATCATACTGATAACCATTATTCAAGAACAAAAGACTAACATTAAGATTATCAACTATGTCGGTATTTAACCATACAAATTGCATCATCTTGTAGTTATTTAAGCCGTAATGAGCTCCATTCAGATGCTTCTGATCTTGATTGAAAGCTGCACCGACATCAAGTTTAAACATACCATCATAACGTAACAATGCTACATCATGACTTCTGCCCTGCTGATCCCAGTTAGAAGCTCCAAAGATTCTTTCATCATCATAAACAAGTTCCTGACGACCCAATTTCAATGAAAGTGATGGCGTTAAAAAATATTGTCCCCAAGCCTGGTGAACACTTAAATTATTTGATGTCGAGAACAATTGAGGTTGAGAACCCCACAAGAAGACATCCTGTACAGAAACGCCCATCTTAACACGATTGTTATAGTAATTAAAATTGATTCTGGTCCTCTGCGATGCAAATCCCGCAGGATCAGAGTCTTTATCAGTTAATGTAGAATATCCGTGAAGATATTCCATACGAGGTCTGACTTCTCCACTCAACGAAAACTGAGCGAAAGCATAATCTCCAAGCAAAACAACAAAAGCCGTTAATGCGAGGACTTTTTTTAATGATGTAAACTTTTTCATAATCTGTTGTTTTTATGATTTGCTTAAACAACATTCAAGTAATGATTTTGTTTCATATTTAACAATTATTTAAAACTATAAGAACAACCTCCACTTATTGACTTATTGACTCATTGACTTAAAATTCGTATATTTGTAATCCAAAAAAAAATAAAAGATCATGACATTAAATACTTTTTATATTATTCTACAGCAGACACTTATAATTACAACATTGGTTCTTGGAATGATGATGGTAATTGAATTTATCAATGTCAGGACAGGAGGATTATGGTCGAACAAATTACAAAGCAAGCCTTGGCTCCAGATTTTGTTTGCAATAATTATGGGCATCATTCCAGGTTGTCTCGGGACTTATACCGTTGTCTCACTGTACGTTCACAGAGTTCTTAACTTCCCTGCTTTGATGGCAGCCTTAATTTCTACAACTGGCGATGAGGCCTTCTTCATGTTCTCATTATTTCCAGAAAAAGCATTACTTATAAATTTAATACTAATTGTATTATCAATAATCGTAGCTGTAATTCTGCAACTTACGATGAAAAATAAGTTCGTCGGCTTGCACAAAGAAATGTCATTTCCCATACACGAAAACGAATCGTGTAACCACGCGCATCATCATAAACATAGCGTGAAGTCGAATATCAAGAATATCAGTTTCGTAAGAGCCTTACTCATCACTATGAGTCTCGGCGTTTTGATTATGGTTCTAAGCGGCGTCATAGACGGCTCTCATCACCTCAACTTGTTGATGGGAGGACAAACTGAAGAGAGCGTTATACATTCTTTGGAGAGTCACCAAGTCGCTGAGTCACCAAGTCACCAAGTTGATTGCCATAATCATAGTCACCAAGTCTCTGAGTCGCCAAGTCACCAAGTTGATTGTCATAGTCAGTGTCATAGTCATAGTCATGATCATAGTCATAGTCATGATCATAGCCATGGTGGAGAAGCTGATTGGATTCGTATTATATTGATAGTCTTATTTATTACAATTTTGGTAATTGTTGTCGTTGCAGAAGAACATTTTTTGGAAGAGCATCTTTGGCAGCATGTCATCAAGGTTCATCTTCCTAAGATATTTCTCTGGACTTTCGGCGTGATATTATGTTTGACAATAATCAATAATTTCGTCAACATACATGAGATAATAGATTCCAAGCCTTTTATAGTTTTAATAGTTGCTATATTAATAGGTCTCATTCCGCAGTCGGGACCGCATTTAATCTTCCTTATATTATTCGCTAACGGCGACTTACCATTAGGAATATTACTTGCCAACTGTATAGTTCAAGACGGACACGGAGCATTGCCTTTGTTAGCAGAATCACGCAAAGCCTTCATCGTGTCAAAAGGAATTAAAGTAGTGTTAGCAGTCTTAGTAGGAGTGATTATTTGAGACTCTGTGACTTTAAAATATCTGTATCAACAACAACCCCACACCTATTCCAACTATCGTAGCTACTAATCCTGGCATCATGAAGGAATGGTTGAGAATATACTTACCTATTTTTGTCGTTCCTGTTCTGTCGAAGTTAATAGCTGCTACTACAGTAGGATAATTAGGAATGAAGAAGTAGCCGTTCACTGCTGGGAATAAAGCTATCAACAACATTGGGTTAAGACCGAGAGCTACGCCGAGCGGCATGATAGCTCGCACCGTAGCAGCCTGACTATAAAGGAGAATAGACATCACGAAGAGAGCTATACCGAAGAGCCAAGGCATCTCTTTCACAATACCTTCGATGGAGGACGTAAGTTGTGCGATGTTACCATTAATAAAGGTATCGCCCATCCATGCGACGCCGAAGATAGCGATGACTGCCTGCATACCGGCGGAGAAGACGCTACCCTGAGCAGCTTTAGCTCCAGAGGTCTTGGTGGCTAACAAGATGATAGCTGCTGTTGTAAGCATCAATATCTCGATGATAGAAGGCATTCCGAGAGATTGTCCGTCGAAAGTCGGACGCATTGAAGGAATAGAACCGAAGAGAACTATAAGTACAGTAGCTGCCACGAAAAGTATCACCGACAATTTAGCGCCGAATTGATTTTTTATCTCACTTACCTCAACATGATGATCATCGAGTTCACCGTTTGCGAGTCGTCTTTGATATTCAGGGTCATCGACGAGTTCTTTACCCACTTTCATAGAAGCGAAGGCACCGACTATTACACCTATCAATGTTGCTGGTATTGTTATCTTAAGTATGTCGAAGAGTGTGATGTCGAAACCTGCAAGAAGTCCGAGCAATGCTACAGTAGCTGCCGATATTGGCGAGGCTGTGATAGCTTGTTGAGAAGCGATGACAGCGATGCCGAGCGGACGTTCTGGACGTATCTTTGTCTCACGCGCAACCTCAGCGATGACAGGTAACACCGAGTAAGCGACGTGACCTGTTCCTGCTAAAAATGTGAAAGAATATGTAACTAAAGGAGCTAAAAGCGTGACATTCTGAGGATGCTTTCTCAAAATCTTTTCTGCTATGTTAACCAAGAAATCGAGACCTCCAGCCGCTTGCATCGCACCAGCCGCTGAAATGACAGCAGCGATCATCAACATAACATCAATAGGTGGTGAAGTAGGCTGAAGACCAAAAACAAAAGTCAAAATAGCGACGCCTAAGCCTCCCATGACACCCAAACCGATGCCGCCGATACGAGCACCGATGATGATACAAACAAGAACAAATAAAAGCTGTATTAACATATACTTATAATTTTAATCTTTAACATCAAGAAGACTTACAAAGATAAAGATAATTCATCTTCATAGTTGAACAAATGAAAGTTAATTTTTATTTACATTACCGTTATCTTTTTTTGATAAAAATCATAATTTTTCCATTATCTGAATAATATTCCAATTGCTCGAAGACATATCTCCAGGCATTCTTTTCGTTCTCATATTCATAGACTTCATTCTCTACGATAACATAATCATAATCAAACAACATTCCTGCATCAATAATTTCTTTTTCATACCACATCTCCGTAAAACCTTTTCTGTTCATCAATATAAAAGGCGTATTCTGAGGATAAGACCATAATGATAAAATCTTAGCATCCTTAGAAATCCCCAACGAATCGAGATATTGTTCAGAACCTTGATAATTCCTGATAGTACGTTCAGACTCTCTCCCCTTATCAATTGTTCGTCTATTCTTCTGCATCTCATTAACATTAGTAATCATCATCACAACAAAAATAGCTGTTATAATAAAGGATATTATTCCAGACTTATAACTTTCAATTTTGGGTAAAACATTAAGAATGAGAATAAACAGCAATAATAAAGGAAGAAAATATGTGTCAATGATATAATAGTCGTGATGTGGGAATTGCTTCGCCATCGCAATTGTAAACAAAACATATCCGAATAATACGATAGCGGTAAAAATCCATAACGACAAAGATTTATTATCTTGTGCATTTTCAACATTTTTAAATCTAATCTTCTTGTATATTAGATACGATATTGAGGAAACTAGTATTATCAAAAACAGACGATAATGTATTTTTCCAAAATAATGATATTGCCAATTTTCTTTTGCAGCATTCATCATATCCCAGAAACCAGCCCAATCGTTAGCCGGAAGCAATTCTCCCAAGAACAGAGTGCCATTTTCAGCAGCAAGGTGTTTGTTCCATAAATAATACGACAAAAACACAACTATTGAAATTACAACGGGTAACAACTTATCGAGAAAAGTTGTTTCTTTTCTTAAAATCCTCAAAAACTCAAATCCCAATAATGCAACCCAAACAACAGCAAACGACATGCGCGTCAGCACCGATAATGTTATGAATAATAATGAAAAACAAAAAGTTTTTATCTTATTATTGTTTAAATATTTCACGTAACAATATAATGCTATTATCGCAAATGTGAATGCTGGTATCCCTGGAATAAATCCATTGAAATAATAAGCATAAGTAGGAGACGTCATCGCAATCATTGTGACAAACATAGACTTAACCCAGTCTTTCGTTATCAAGAATGATAGTCTATATAAAAAGAACATTCCCAGCATAGCGACCAACAACGTACAAGTCCTGAAAATCCATGGTGAAGTTATTCCCGTAATTTTCATTATGATAGCAACGATATATTCTAATATTGGGAAATCAACAGAAGTGATTGTATTATCGAATGCGTAATCCCACCGATGCGGAAACTGCTTGTTATATATTAATGTCTCAGGGTGAAACAGATCAAAATCATTGTTAATAAATCCTATTGCAATGGAATATCTATCGGCCTGCGACCACGCATGAATAAAAGATGGAAACTCATTCATATAAGGATATTGTATCATCAATCCAACAAAGACAATGAATATCAGCACAATAACCCAAGCTCTTTTGTTAAGTAATTCGTATTTCATTGATAATAATTAATTTTTGTAAAGATATAAAAAAATAGCAATAAGACCTTAATATTTATTTTAGAAATACATAGCATAAAAGAAAAGATTTTGTTACTTTTGTAGGAATAAAAAATTGAATAAAAATGAAGATCATATTATCGACAGACTTCTCTGAAGAGAACAAAGTGCTATTACCCTATGCTATAGATTTTTTAAAAGATACAGGTGGCGAGATAATCATATTTCACGCTTACATGGACAATATCTTTATTGGAAGCAATAGTTATCCTGGTAATATGGACACCGACAACTACTTCACCACAGAGATTCTCATTGAATTAGAGAAAAATTCCCAACAGATAATGGAAGAAAAGACCCAATATCTCGTTGATTTAATCAAGGAAGAATGTGCTAACAACATCACAGTACGTCCTATTTTAGTCAGTGGCGATCCAGAAGAAGAATTGATTGAACTATCTAAGAAAGAGAATCCCGACCTTATTTTAATGGGCACACGAGGCAAAGGAGGCAAACGTTTCTTAGAAGGCAGCTTAGTAAAAAGTGTTATGACAAGATGCGACGTACCTATGTTATTTATTCCTAATGGATACAATTGGAGAGAAAGCAAAGAAGTGGTTTATGCTACAGACTTCAGTGAAAACGACATCACTACTATTGACAGAATATTCAAGATATTAAAACCTTATAAACCACATATTCATGTCATTCATTTTATGGAAGATACCGATAATCCCAATGAGTCTATACAGATGGAACAACTAGAACAGGCTTTCCTTAAGAAAGAATTTGAAGGAGAGATACATTTCCAACTCGTACACACCGACAACGCGCCTCAGGCTCTTAAGATTTTCTGCGAACGTAACGATATAAGTCTCAGTTCATTTATCGCCTATCGTAAAGGTTTCTTCGATTTTATGTTTAAAGAAAAATTAGACAAAGATGCATTTTTCAATTTAAACATTCCAATGCTGACATTTAAGGATAATGAATAATGAATAATGAATAATGAATAATGAATAATGAATAATGAACAATGGACAGTGTATAATGTTGAATAAGAAAAAAAAATATGAAAAAGATATTACTACTGTTATTTACGTTTTTAACTATAAACATTTACTCACAAGATATTAATAATCAAAATATTGAGAAGAGAAAGATTTTCAATGGATACGATGGCGGAATGATGCTTCATCTTGGTTATATATCCACTGATGTCAAGCCTTTAGATTACAAAGCCGAAGGCATCACAAAAGGCATTGGTGGTGCGATAAGATTTCATTTCGGCCAGCACTATCGTATTGGCACAGAAGGCTATGTATCAACAATGAGTCTCATGAATAACGGCAGTTATATGAAGACTTTTTGGGCTGGATTGCTCAACGATTTTTATTGGCAATTCGGAAAATTCATGCCATATGTTGGATTGACTATAGGTGGTGGAGCTTTAACAGACTGCTTCATATTTGAAGGTGACAACCACGATTGGGAACAAGAAACGAATGTAGTGATAAATAAAAACCCATTCGTTGCCATCGACCCTATTGTCGGATGTGACTATTGTATCTCAGAAGCATTTCATATAACACTGAAATTTGATTGTCTCTTCGGTTTCGGCAGTAACGACTTATATCTCCCTGTAGGACCACGTGCTTATATAGGGTTTATTTTCTTCCATTGATATTGATATTGATGACATCATAAAAAAAAGAGAAGCAACATTAAATTGCTTCTCTTTTTTATGCGGAGAAAAAGGGATTCGAACCCTTGGATCGTGGATACGATCAACGGTTTTCGAGACCGCCCCATTCGACCACTCTGGCATTTCTCCTTTTTATTGAGTCAATGAGACTCTATTTTAAAGAACAAAAGCGACTTTTAGTAGTCGCTTAATCTCCTGCGGAGAAAGAGGGATTCGAACCCCCGGTACATTGCTGTACAACGGTTTTCAAGACCGCCGCATTCGACCGCTCTGCCATTTCTCCGCTGCAAAGATACAAATTTTTTATTTCGCGCAAGTATTTTTTTAAAAAAATTATTTTTTTTCCTATTACACCAAATAAAAGCAGTATTTTTGTAATCAGAAATGAAGAGTTTTTATAAAAATATCACCTTTTTATCATTGATATTCATTGCCTTATCTTTAACACAATGCAATGAAGTGACAAAGTCATGCTGTGAGGAAATTCTTGATTTTTCTTACACAAATAATGATTCATTAATAGAATTTAACATATCTGAGGCCCAAAAATGTGCGAAAAAATATCACAAAAGACCAGAATTTCTTCAAAAAATATCACAAATTTACTATTTCGACGCTACAAACGATTACACTTCTGAACAATTAATCTCTGCTTCAAAGAAGTTATTTCTTGCATTAGACTACATAAACTCCTATTTCTCTAAAATTGATATAGTAAAATCGTACGATTATCAATATCGAGGCGATATATATGAAAGGTTAGGTGACATTTACAAAGACATCAATTCACTAAAGTCATCAGCAGAATTATACGACAAAGCATTATCTGACTATGAAGCAGCAAATGACGAAGAGAAAATCCTGAACATTCTTCTTAAAATAGGAAAACTGTATCAGTACAATCATATTCCCAACATTGCCATGATTTATTTTGAAATGGCAGAAGAACAAGAAAATATTCCTAATAACATCTATCGAAAAATTATCGACAATAAGATTATAACACTATATGAATTAAACGATTATAAAAGTGCAGATTCAATATTCAAAAATCACTTCAACATCAAAAATCAAGATTACGACTTTCACTCTGCCATAGGCACAAAATATTTCTATGAAAGAAATTACAGCATGGCACTCCCCCATCTGAAATATTGCTTTGAAAATGGGAATATGCAAGAGAAACTCGTTTTTTCCGAGAAACTCGCAGAAACCTATTTCAACCTGAATGATCAAAAGAATGAGATGTTATATATTCAATATCAAGCAAAAAACAATTCTATTGAAATTAGGAAAACACCTATTAAATTAGACTTAGAAAAACTTTATGACACCTCATATACAATCATCAATTACAACTATGATAAATCCGATAATAAAAATAATTCACTAATAATCATTATCTTATTAACAATAATCTTATCTATAATAACTATTGTAGTATTATATGTCATCAAGAGTAACAACCAATACAAAGAAAAAATACGCAATGCTGAAGAAACCATTAGTGGTAACAACGACATAATACAGTCAAAAGATAAAATCATAAACGACATTTCTCAGAAATTAGTCAGTTTAGAAACCAACGAATCTTTTGACGAAGCATATCAACGTTTCTTCGATAGCGCCATACATAATAAAATTAAATCATCATTCGAAGGTATTAACATATTAACAAAAAACGTTCAAAGTTATAACAAACTTGCACTAAGCACTACCGAGATACAATTATTAATAAAAACCTTCAACAAATGCTTTCCTAAAGCAATTTCTTCAATAAAAAAAGAATTTGAGATAACACCGAGCGATATTAAATTCATTATCCTTAATTTTATGAATTTAAATAATGTTGAAATTGCAGTTCTTTTAGGACTCACATACGGAGCTGTCAATAAAAGAAGTAATAAAATCAAAAATATCTTTAACACAAAAGATGATTTAAATATATTCTTAATAGATTATATCAAATCGAATTTCTGAGGAAATATTTTTCATATACTTTTAATTATCTGCAACTTATAAAGATTTTGTCGATATATTTCCACAAATTAAAAGTTAAAATTTATTGACATTTAGCTATCTTTGCATCAAAATAAATTTTAACAATGAAAAAGATATTAACATTATTATTTATTTATGTAATCGCATTTCATGTCAATGCGCAACAAAAAGAAGTCAGTTCATTTATATCATACGGAACATTTAACATTACAGAAGGTAACAACACACCTTATTTAGAGACATATATCACTTTCGATTGCAACAGTCTCGTATATGTAAAAAATACAGATGGAAAATATGAAGCCTCTATAAATCTTACAGTTATATTCAAACAAGGTGAGGAAATAAAAAATTACGACAAATACACTGTGACAAGCCCTGCTGTTGACGACACCACAAATCTTAATAATTTCTTTATGGATATTCAGCGTTATTCGTTGGCAAATGGCGAATACCAGATGGAAATTGTCATTGAAGACAGTAACAACAAAGGCATGAAACCTTATACCGTAAAAGAAAATGTCATTATCGACTATCCTGATAACATCTGTTTCTCAAGCATTATAGCCTTAGAAGATTATAAGCCAAGCGAAACAACATCTGCAAATTCAAAAAATGGCTACGACATAATACCTATGATCATGCCTTATTATCCTGACAATGTCAACAAATTAACATTCTATGCTGAGATATACAACACAAAAAAAGTGCTTGGCGACAATGAGAAATACCTTCTCAACACATACCTTATGACATTTGAAAGCAACACCAAAATAAGCAGTTACTATTTCAGTAAAAGAATGAATGTAAAAGATACCGAAGTAATAATCAACACTATGGACATCAGTGGACTTCCTTCTGGCAATTATTATTTGGTACTTGAAGCCCGTAACAGAAACAACGAGATAATAGGTTTTAATCGTTTCTTTTTCCAAAGAAGCAACAACAACTACCAGATAGACAATTTGGCACTATCATCTATCAATCCTAAAGATGTCTTCAGCGGCAACATTGAAAATATTGATACAATTCGAGAATATATCAGAACCCTCGCTCCTATATCATCGCAAATAGAAAAAGAATATGCTAGCAATTTGATAAAGACCGATGATATTACCACAATGCAACAATACTTCTATAGTTTCTGGGCCAGCCGTAATACTTTGTCACCTCAAATTGAATGGGAGAACTATTACGCACAAGTTAAACGTGTAAACAACTCATTTTCAGCTATAAGAATAAAAGGATATGAAACAGACAGAGGACGCGTCTTCTTAAAATATGGAGCACCAGACAGAATTGTTCAAAACCATAACGAGCCTGGAGCTTATCCTTATGAAATATGGCACTACTACACATTAGAGAAACAAAGAAACAAAAAATTCGTCTTCATGACAAGAGACATTGCCACAAACGACTTCCAACTCATACACTCCGACGCTATAGGTGAACTCAACAACTCTCGTTGGACATCGGAAATATATTCAAGAACTTATAGTCCTTACCAAGAATATTACAATGACAACGGAAGCGTTAACCCTGATATTAACTACGGCGACGATGCTAAAGATTATTACGAAAACCCAAGATAAAACCAAGAAATTTTCTTACATACCACATATTTTATCTTATACCTTTGAAAGACTCTCTGTAATGGGAGTCTTTTTTTTATTATCTTTGCGCCTATGAAAAAAGTAGCGGTAGTCATATTGAATTATAACGGAAAGACATTCCTGGAAAAGTTCCTTCCTAATGTCATTGAAAATAGTTCCAACACCGCAGAAATTATAGTTGCAGACAACAAATCCACCGACGACTCAGTGGATTTCATGAGAAACAACTTTCCTAACATCAGACTTATTCTCAACGACTTCAACGGCGGATTCGCTACTGGCTACAACCTCGCACTCCGTCAAGTAGAAGCCGATTATTACGTACTTCTCAACTCAGATATTGAAGTCACGCCTCATTGGATTGAGCCTGTTATAGAACTTATGGAAAGCGACGAGAACATCGCTGCCTGCCAACCTAAAATCTTGTCATATCACGACAAGACAAAATTCGAATATGCCGGAGCAGCAGGCGGCTTCATCGACAAATACGGATACCCATTCTGTCGCGGAAGAATGTTCCAAGATTTGGAAACCGACAACGGACAATATGACGATGTCAAAGAAGTATTCTGGGCAACAGGAGCTTGCATGTTTGTAAGAGCAGAACTCTATCATAAATTCGGCGGATTGGACGACGACTTCTTCGCTCACATGGAAGAAATCGACTTCTGCTGGAGAATGAAAAATTTAGATTATAAAATAATGTATTGTCCCGATTCCAAGATTTATCACATCGGCGGCGGCACATTACCAAAATCTTCTGCCAGAAAGACTTACCTCAACTTCAGGAATAATCTTTCCTTATTAATGAAAAATCTTCCGCAAGGAAAGGTCTTCTGGACAATATTTTACCGTTTCTTCTTAGACTGGGTTGCAGCTTTCAAATTCCTATGCGACGGCAGCTTCGCCGACTTCTTCGCCGTGACCCGTGCTCACCTCAGTTTCTTGCGTCACCTCCCAATCTTAAAGAAGAAAAGAAAAAAATACACCCACAAGAAAGTCTCGCAAGTGTATCAGAAAAATATCGTCTTCAAATATTTCTTAGGAAAGAAAAAACTATACAGTGTATTAGACGAAAGAGATTTCTCGTAAAAAACTATCAATCAAAAACGCTACTGCTTCCCTATATCCGTTCAAGCCTTTACCGACGACACTCTTAACACTTGCTTCCGCCGTAAACGAATGACGTCTGTATTCCTCGCGCGAATAAATGTCGCTGATATGCACTTCAACGACAGGTGTTTCTATAGAACGTATCGCGTCAGCTAAGGCAATGGAAGTGTGACAATAAGCTCCTGGATTGAAAACGACACCGTCATAATTATCCCAAGCCTCATGTAACTTATCAATCAAGACACCTTCATGATTAGATTGAAAATAATCTATCTGATGTTCAACAAAATCCAATTTCATCTTCTCTATATAATCGACCAATGACTCAGTTCCATAAATCTCTGCTTCTCTTCTACCTATGAGATTTAAATTCGGTCCGTTTAAAATCAATATCTTCATCGTTAATATTTTTTTTACAAACATAAAGAAAATTATGATAACTTTGCAAGACTTTCAATAGGGGTGCCTTTTTTACAAAAGTAAAATGAAAGACAGGCTGAGATCACACCCTCTGAACCTGATACGGATAATGCCGAGACAGGGAAATGAGACACATCAAAAATTCCTCCTATTGATTTAATTAAATTTAACAACAATTAAATCAATGCATTATGTTAAAACAAATTACATCAATTATCATCATAGCAGTGCTAATGCCTTTAAATCTTCTCGCACAATTCACCATCTCTGGTAACGTCATAGACAAGGAAAATCATGAAGTGTTAATCGGCGCACACGTTTCTTTGAAAGAATTAAATCTCATCACTGTCACAGATAACAACGGTAATTTCAAATTTGAAAATATAAAAAAGGGAACATATACTTTAAAAGCTACATATCTAGGTTTCAAGACCTATTCTACTGATGTTAAGGTTACTAAAGACACGAAGATAAATATTGCGATGACGATGGAAGTGCTGATGGAAGACGAGGTTATAGTCACCGCATCGCGTGTTGGAGACAAGACTCCCCTCACCTACTCCGAGATTGATTCTGAGGAACTTAGACGTAGCAACCAAGGCTCTGACCTTCCTTTCTTATTACAAAACACACCTTCTGTCGTCGTCACCTCCGATGCAGGTGCGGGTGTAGGCTATACGGGAATGAGAATCAGAGGCAGCGACCTCACAAGAATCAACGTCACACTGAACGGAATACCCGTCAACGACGCGGAATCTAACTTAGTCTATTTCGTCGACTTACCGGATTTGGCATCGTCAGTAGATAACATACAGATACAGAGAGGCGTCGGTAATTCAAGCAACGGCGCAGCAGCATTCGGAGCTTCCATCAACATAAAAACAGATGAACAGACAACAGAGCCTTTCGCGAGACTGAGCTCCACATTCGGTTCTTTCAACACACTGAAAAACACTATCAACTTCTCATCAGGAAGAAACAATAACGGATTTAACTTCAACGGAAGAATAAGTAAAATCAATTCCGACGGCTACATCGACAGAGCTTATTCCGACTTGTTCTCTTATCAGCTCTCAGCTTCATGGTCAGACGAAAACGACTTCCTTAAATTCATGATAATGAACGGCAAAGAAGAGACATATCAGGCTTGGAACGGCACACCGAAAGACAGCCTCGCCACAAATCCTACCTTCAACCCTTCAGGAATGATGTACGACAAAGACGGCAACTTCATAGGCTATTATGAAAACGAAATCGACAAATACGACCAATCTTATTACCAAATACATTATGCTCACAGCTTCTCACAGAATATGACATTGACAGCTTCGGCATTTCTCACCACAGGAAAAGGTTACTACGAGAATTATAAAAACGACAAGTCATTTTCAAGTTACGGACTTCCTTCTTTCGTAATAGGCGACACTGTCATCGAAAGCGTCAACCTCATACAGCAGAAATGGTTAGACAACAAATACTACGGCTTCAACATCGCCATGAATCATAAAATCGGGAGATTCGACCTCAACTACGGAGGCAGCTGGAATCGTTACGATGGTGATCATTTCGGCATCATAAATTGGGCTGAATACGGCGTGCCTTTAAATTACAGATGGTACGAAAACAATGGTAACAAACAATATTACAATGCCTTTATATCAGCGAATTACGAGTTAAACGGACATCTTAACCTATTCGCTGAGATGCAATATCGTCATATCAATTATTCCATCGAGGGCATCCACGACGACCTTAATGACGTGACACAACAACATCTTTTCAACTTCTGGAATCCTAAGGGCGGTATATTCTATTCCATCAACGACAACAACAGCGCGTATTTCTCCGTCGCCTATTCCAACAGAGAACCAAACCGCGACATCTACACCGACGCCGATGAGATTCAAAGAGAACGCGTCACTCACGAGAAACTCACCGACTATGAATTAGGATACTCATACAGAAACAGAAAAATGGCATTGAACACCAACATTTTCTACATGGATTATAAAGACCAGCTTGTGATGACAGGCGAGATTAACAATGTGGGAAACACCATCATGACAAATGTTGATAAAAGTTACAGATTAGGTTTGGAAGGTAGCGCAGCGTTTCAGTTCAACAGGTATTTCGCCTTGGACTTCAATTTTGCTTTAAGTCAGAATAAGATTCTGAATTATGTCGATTACGTCGATAATTACGATGCCGACTGGAATTATTTAGGACAGATAGAAAATAATTTAGGAACGACGGACATCTCTTTTTCTCCCAACATCATCGGAGGCTTTAATTTTAAAGTCACGCCTATCAATCATTTAGACATCGTCTTTCAGGAGAAATATGTCGGACGACAATATATCGACAACACCTCTACCCTTTCAAGGAGTCTCGACCCATATTTCGTAAGTAATGTTAATATTAATTATGAATGGAAGCAGACTCTGTTTAAAGACCTGAATTTCAATCTGAGTGTCAATAACATTTTTAACAGTAAGTATTGTAGTAATGCCTGGGTTTATAAGGCTGCTGTTGGCGGGGAAGAATATATTGAAGATGGATATTTCTCCCAAGCGGGAATCAACTTCATGTTCAGCGTGATTATCGGGATTTAATTATTATTTAAAAATCTCCATTGCGATATGAGCGCATGCCACGGCATCAGCGAGGGCGTGATGATGGTTCTTCAAGTCGAAGCCACAGTGAGCCGCCACTGTATGAAGCTGATGATTTTCTAAGTCGGGAAGTACCTTGACGGAGGTTCTATACGTACAATAAAACTGATAGTTAGGATATTTCATCTTATAATGAGCGAAGCAGGCTTTCAGACATCTTTCATCAAAGCTCTTGTTATGAGCAACGAGGGGAAGATTCTTCACATATTTCGACGCCTCATGCCACACTTCAGGAAAGACAGGAGCATCGTCGGTATCTTCCTTTTTGATTCCATGTATTTTGGTGTTCCAATAGCAATAATGGTTTGGAACCGGTTTTATCAGACTATAGTAAGTATCCACAATCTCCCTGTCACGCACGACAACGATCCCTACGCTACAGGCGCTTCTGATGTCGCCGTTAGCCGACTCAAAATCAATAGCTGCAAAGTCAGGGAGATCGGGAATTATAATCTGATTATTAGTCTGTTCCGACATTTCATTCCTTTATTTCAGCATGGAAAATATCGAGGTCATCATCTTCAAACATACATTCTGAAGTATAATATTGACCAGGTTTGTCGTCATCTTGGAAAAGCAACAAAGTAACCTTCTTAAACACCAGAGGCTTTTGATTTTCTGACATTTGTTGAACTTTCTCATATGAAAGACCTTCTATCTTCAACATCTTCAGCAATGCTGCCAAATCCAAATCGACATTGATAAAAATATCTTCATCTTTCTCTTTCCAAGCGATACTAATTACGCCTGTGGTATATAATTCAAAGTTTTTAATTTCAACAGTTTTCATATAATCATTTGTTTAATAATTCATTCAAATCTTCTTGTAGTTGTTCCGCGTTGACGAATCTTATGGATTTCATTCCCATATCAATCGCGCCTTTTACATTATTGACATTATCATCGATGAAGACAGACTCTTCTGCTTTAAGATTATAGCGTTCCAATAATGTCTGATAAATCTTAGGATCTGGTTTCAAGAGTTTCTCTTCGCCAGAACAAACGATATGATCTATCAGTGAAAAAATTTTATATTTTTCACGTACTGGAGGAAATGTCTCTGCCGACCAATTTGTCAATCCATAGATTATTGGAAATCCGTTTTCTTTGAGAGATTTTATCAGCTCATACATTCCAGGTATCTCCTCTCCCATCGTTTTCATCCATTCGCTTTGATATAATCTTATAGCTTCTTCAAATTCTGGATATTGTTCTATTCGCTCTCTGACAGCTACTTCAAAGGGCTTACCTTTATCCATCTGAGAGTTCCACTCTGTGTTACAAACGTTCTCGATGAAATAATTACATTTCTCTTCATCATTAAAATAAGCATCAAAGAGATAATGCGGATTCCAATCCACTAGCACGCCTCCGAAATCGAAAATTATATTCTTAATCATTTCTTATTATGTCTAAAGTCTAATGTCAATAACCTTGTTAATTGTTAATTGTTAACTGTTAATTTCACATTATCAACGAGGTGTTTTTCTATCATCGCTGCGATCTTGTCTCTGAAGCTTTCTGCGGTCTGGTCTTTAGCAGGCAGCATAGGTTCCATGACTTCAATATCGATTTTCTTCCAGAACTTAGGAATGATACTTCCTCCATAACAAGCTGATTCTGAGCCAGTGATAGCGACAGGAATGACAGGGACATTCAGTTCTTTACTCAATATAGCGAAAGTCTCTTTAAACTTCTTCATCTTATTATCGCGAGAACGTGTTCCTTCAGGGAATATCACGATATTCTTTCCTTTCTTCAAGACGGCGCACATCTCTTGCAACGACTGACGTACGTTTTTGTTAATATCCATCAAGATAATATTATTCTTTCTTGCAAAGAACTGAGCGAATTTAGTTCTCCAATGTTTCTCTTTTGCGAAGAAGAAGATGTCTTTATTTGTCTTATGAGAGAAGTTATAAGTAATTAAGAATCCATCTATTGCACAACGATGGTTCGCCACAATGATACAAGGACTCTTAGGAAGGTTTCTATTACCTTTAAATCTAAAACGATAACATATTGAGAACAGCACTTTTGTGAATACATTTGTAGCCCAATGCGTTATACCAGGTTTCTCTAATTTAACATCGACTTTAGTAGCGAGGATATCTTTCCAAGTTATTGTCGTTGTATTGAATGTATGCTCATTATTTTCGATATAATCAGTGAGTTTTGCGAGAGTGTTAAGATTCTCTATCTGTTCCTCATTCATATTGATACCGAAGGTATTTTCTATATAAGCGAGCAGAGATACCTTACTCAGAGAGTCCATAGAGAGGTCTATTTCAAAATGGTCGTTTTCGTTGGCAATCATTTTCGTTTCTTCTTCTACGAAAGATTTTAACATCTTATACACTTCGCTCTTGCCTTCCAACGACTCTTGGACATTATTTGTTTTAGGTTTATCTATCATATGAGGAAGGAGGAAACGCTGCACCTTACCGAGTCGTGTCTTAGGAAGTTCCTCCGACATGATATGATATTGCTTTATACGCTTATATTGAGGTTGTTCGGCATTGAAACGTTCCACTTCGTTTTTAATCAATGCGTCCATATCATCTAAAGAGCTCTGTCTGACAGCAGTCATCTCTGGTCTTATCGCTGCATGAAGGATATCGCCGCTCAAGAAGATACCTATCTCTTGTACGTATTTACTTTCACTCAGGAACTCTTTCTCCAACAATTCAGGATTGATATTCTTACCGTTAGAAGTAACGATAATCTCTTTAATACGACCTGTTATCTTTAGTCCGTACTTATCCAATATTCCCATGTCGCCAGTGTGAAGCCAGCCGTCTTTCACGATTTGAGACGTCTCTTCTTCGCGTTTGTAATAACCTTTCATCACGTTGTCGCCTTTGACGAGAATCTCGCCGTTTTCGGCTATCTTGACTTCAATATTAGGAAGAAGCTCGCCAGCATAACCTACTTTACGTCTGCCTGGACGAGTGAATGAAATCATAGGAGCTGTCTCTGTCATGCCGTAGCCTTCAAGGACATAGAGACCCAACGTTTTCAGAATCGTTGCTGTCTCTATAGAAAGAGCCGCGCCTCCTGAGACAAGATATTTCAGATGACCGCCAAATTTCTTATGGACGCTACTGAATATCACCTTTGAAACAGCGTCGCTGCCGATGAGTTTCGTTATCTTATAAAGCAAACGTGTCACGAATGAAGCGTTAATCTTATTCATGACACCTTTAACGAGCATATCATAGAGACGAGGCACACCTATTATGATAGATACTTTTCCTGCGTTGAGAGTCTTGATGATAGACTCGGCATTCATAGCCTCTGCTATATGAAGCGTGCCACCCATATAAAGAGGAGCTACAAGACTGCCAAGAAGTGGAAGTATATGATGCAATGGCAGAAGCACCATAACATTGCTGTCCTCCTGATAAATAGGCACCTGCTTACTCACAGAATCGACATTAAACATCACGTTTTTAAAAGAAAGCATCACGCCCTTAGGATTCCCCGTAGTACCTGAAGTGTAGTTTATCAACATGGTATCATCGAGATTTCCAAGAGGAATATCTGTGGCTGGAATATTATCATCATCAGAAAGAACTACATCATCTTTTGTCATGAGACGTGCATTCTGAAGATTGAGATCAGCAAACATTTCCTTCTTATCGTCAGAGATAAAGACGATGTCGGGACGGCAGTCGTTGATAACATATTCTATCTCTTTCTTTGTCGATTGAGCATCTAAAGGAACGACTATCGACTTACAACGCATGGCACCATAGAATGCAAAACACCATTCAGGCGAGTTCTGTGCACATATCAATATCTTTTCTGGTTGCGACTCTGACGAGAATTTGTCAGCATAAAGTTGCGAGTATCTGAGAAGTTGCTCGTATGTATATTTGTCATCTTTAAAAGTGATGGCAAACTTATCCTTTTTCGATATAAGCATTTTCAATAAGTTTTCAATATCTCGCAAAGATAATAAAATTACTCTGACTTTTGACTATGACAATGACTTTTTTTAAGTCAACAAGACCACAAGTCTGTATCAGTGTCTTTGCGTCTTTAATAAACATAATCGATTATCATATCGAGATTATCGTTTTGACAAATTCACATAAACAAAGCTATCTTTGCAACGTTAATGAATGAAATAAAAATAAATACTATGAAAAGACTACAAGATAACGTAACGATAATAACTGGTGGTGGTAAAGGGATAGGATTTGGGATGGCACAAGCTTTTGCGAGAGAAGGCTCAAATTTAGTAATTACGGGAAGAAACGAAGGCAGATTGTTAGAAGCCAAGAAGAGATTAGAAGAGACTTACGGAGTGAAGGTATTAGCTTTAGCTGCTGATGGAGCCGATGAAAACAAGATAAAAGAAGTCATTGCTAAGACGGTAGAGACTTTTGGCAAGATAAACACTTTGATAAATAACGCACAGGCTTCCAAGTCGGGATTATCGCTCATAGAACATAGCAAAGAAGACTTTGATTTAGCCATCAACTCGGGACTTTATGCCACGTTTTTCTATATGCGAGAAGCTTTTCCATATCTTAAAGAAAGCAAAGGCTCCGTTATCAATTTCGCATCGGGAGCCGGCATGTATGGCAAGCCTGGACAGAGTTCTTATGGAGCTGCCAAAGAAGGCATCAGAGGACTTTCGAGAGTTGCTGCAACAGAATGGGGTCCTGATGGCGTCAGGGTTAATATGATTGCACCTCTTGCTATGACAGAGAGTCTCAGCGAATGGAAAGAAGCATATCCAGAGTTATATGCGAAGACCATACAAGGCATTCCTCTCGGACGTTTCGCCGACCCGATGGAAGACATCGGAAGAGTGGCAGTCTTCCTCGCCTCCGATGACGCCTCCTATGTCACGGGAGAGACGATCACACTACAAGGAGGCTCTGGATTGAGACCTTAGCTGTTGGCGCATAAAAAGACGCATCGATGTTTGTTTATTTTTTAAGGTAGCATTGATATGTCTCTACAAGGATTCTCTGATTATAAAAAAGCTCCGTAGGCGCGACAGAACAATGACGATGACGATGACATTGACGATGACAATGACAATGACGATGAACGATGACATTGAACGATGACGATGACAATGACATTGAACAATGACGATGACATTGAACAATGACGATGACGTGGGCATACATTTCAGGCAGGATTACAGTGTTAACTAAGGAAGGCAGACGACGCGGAAGCCGAGATTGTTGTATCGGTAGCTGGGACTATTGTAGATACGAATAGACACGCGGCAGTACAAAGCATTGAAGTAACAGCTGCCGCCACGATACACGCGGTTAGAGCCCGACGAAGGACCTGTTGGATTTGTCTGTGAACCGCTACTGTAACTGCCATACCAATCCTCACACCATTCCCATACATTACCGCTCATGTCGTAAATGCCGAGTTCATTAGGTAATTTTGTCTTTACGTTATGAGTTGTAGAACTACTGTTACCACTGTACCATGCTACATTGCCTATTGTGTTGCTACCGCTGTATTTATAGCCCTTAGATTTGTTGCCTCCTCTTGCTGCATACTCCCACTCTGCTTCCGTTGGAAGTCGGAAGTTCTTGCCTGTGAGACGGTTCAGCTTTGTTATAAATTCCTTACAGTCGTTCCACGACACACTCTCGACAGGTTTCTGCGAGCCTCTAAAATAACTTGGATTAGTTCCCATCACAGCTTCCCACAATTCCTGTGTCACCTCTGTCTCGCCAATGTAATAATCTGAAAGCGTAACAGAATGTACAGGTTTTTCATCACTGTCAGCATCACTGCCTTGTTCTGAGGTTGCACCCATCGAGAATGTGCCGCCTTCTACTTTTATCATGGTAAAACTAACGCCGTTAACAGTGAAGGTTTCGTTAGAAGAAAACGTCAACATCACACTATTGTCTCCGCCATATTGAGAGACATTTATCGCCTTGCTCACTGTCTTGCCGTCGCGTTCTGCTTTGATATTATGTGAGCCAAAGACGACAGTTGTGGTTATAGGTGACAATCCTACGTAATTATTATCTACATAAACCTTGTCGCCACTCTTGTCAGTCTTAATAACTATCTCTTTTCCTGTCTGTAGTTTTTCATTAACATTCAAGGTCTCGTTTTCTTTTATCGTTATGGTCTTTGTTATCGAGACGCAGCCTTGTTTCTCTAATTTCAGAGTATGCGTTCCTATCAAGATTTCATTAATATAGTTCGGTGTCTGTCCGTAATGTTTCCCATCAATATAAATCTCTGCGCTCATCGGTGAGCTGTTAACGTCTATGCTTCCCGAAATAGGTTGCGGCGCTTCAAGGGCTATGGTCTTGTTTTCTCCTAACACTAAATCAACGCTTGTCTTACTGCTTCTATGGTTCTGTTTCCTCGCTTCCAAGTTATGAAGTCCTTCAGATACTCTCCCCGTCCATCGTCCTCTTCCTTTATATTCTTCATCAACATAAATGTCTGCGTCTGCGTCAGTGTTCACAGTCAGCATCACGAAGTTAGCAGACATCGTCACGTTAGCGTTGGTCGTTTGTCCGTCAGTCACAGTAAAAGACTGTTCCTTCATCTTATACATGTCTTTCATCACTCTTACGGTATGCGTACCGCTTGCGAGTTTGTCGGTCTTTATAGGAGAAACGCCGAGATAATCTCCGTCAACGAACACCTTCGCGCCCTGTTCTGGAGAGGTCGAAACATTTATATATCCGAAGTTAGGACGCAGTTTCTTCTCTATCGTCATTCTCTCATTCACCGTCACAGTACCGTTTTCTTCATGATACAGATTACATTCTATCTTATAGGTGTGTGTCGTTCCTATATTGACAGACTTAGAAGCCTCGCCTGTGTTTATCGGCTCATCGTCGATATAGATAAGTGCTTCTTGTTGGTCGGCTTTCACAATGAGATATGTCTTCTGCGAGCTGACAGTCTGCAAGGTCTCGTTAAGTTTCAGGGTCTCGCCTTTAACAATATTGATAGACTTTGTCAGCGTCACGTAGCCTTGTTTCTCAAGTTTCAAAGTATGAGAACCTTCCGCGAGGTCGGTGATGAAAGCTGTAGTCTTACCATAACTTTTTCCGTCAACATAAACATCGGCTTCATTAGGTTCTGTGCTTACTGCGAGGAAGCCCGTCTCCACCGCAGGCGTAGGGTCGATGTATTGAAGCACCATCTCGTAGGTACAGAAGTCGCAGAGGCTCTCTGGGAAATAGAATCGAGTGACGCCATAATCGGGATGTCTTATCTCAAGGAAGTCAGAATGTTCCGCTGTGACATATATCCAAACAGAGCCTGTCTTATAGACTTTATCGCTAATCTCAGTAACTCTGTTACCTGTGAAATACAATTTATGGCGTTCCTCATCATTGATATTCTCTGTTGATATCTTAAACAACGCCATCGGCTTGTTGTCAACATCGGTATGCTCCTTAGCATCATCCATCACCGCTCCTTCTATATGAGTGAAGGAACCTTCTTTAATTTTAAAATAATCATTCTGCGCGACAACATCCAACGACACGAATATCAATAATATAAGAAAAAGTCTTTTCATATCATTTATCATTTTTTTAAGCGATAAAGATATGAAAAAGACGATGACAATTGACACTGACAATGACTTTTTTTTATGTCAACAAGACCACAAGTCAACTATTAACTATAAACTATTAACTAAAAATTCTTCATTGTCATTGTCAAAAGTCATTGTTAATTGCTAATTGCTAATTGCCAATTGTCTCCACTTCTCCGTCCCAGGTAAGGATACCTCCATCCAAGTGAATGACTACAAAACCTGCGTCTTGAAGTTTCTCTGCAGCTTCCATGCTCTGACGACCGCCACGACAATAGACAGCGACAGGATTCTTCTTATCCAATTGTTTCATCATATCGTCAAAATGCTCTGAAGTGAAATCCAAATTCTTAGCTCCTGGAATATGTCCTTCATTAAAAGCCTCTGGAACTCTAACATCAACGAGTTGAATATCAGGTGTCATTATCTCTGTACGGAACTCATTGGATTTAATAGATTTAATTTCTTTCTTTGAATCGCATGAGGCAAACGCCATCATAAAAATAGCTGTAATAATAAAAATAGTTCTTTTCATCTTTTGTTATTTTTTAGTTAATGATAAATAGAAAACGATAATAAATCAAAATTATTTTTAATAAATACAATTATAAATTAAAAAGACGCATCAACGATATATTGTTTAATTTTTTCGCTATCGTGAAGTGACCCCAAAAGTTTGGACAAAAAACTTTTGGGGTTTTATTATGCGTAAAAAACATGATCGTGAAGCATTGCTCAAATACATGGCGATGCTTAAGGAAGGTCGCTCCTTTAGATCTATCAGC
>SUWU01000006.1 GCA_015061295.1 Lentimicrobiaceae bacterium | reverse complement strand
AGGAGCGACCTTCCTTAAGCATCGCCATGTATTTGAGCAATGCTTCACGATCATGTTTTTTACGCATAATAAAACCCCAAAAGTTTTTTGTCCAACTTTTTGGGGTCAGATCATGTTTGTTTATTTTTTAAGGTAGCATTGATACGTCTCTACAAGGATTCTCTGATTATAAAAATAGCTCCGAAGGAGCGACAGAACAATGACAATTGACGATAACAATGACATTGAACATTGAACAATGAACAATGATAATGACGTGGGCATACATTTCAGGCAGGCGTTACGAGCTACGCTCTTCACACCTGCCTGTTGTTCTGTCGTCCCTAACGGGACTTGTTTACTAATTCTCAGATTTTCAATTTCCCTATCCCGTTCTCCACAATACCCTGACGGAATGAATTAATGAATCGGATGCGTGAGACGTATCAAATTCTCCTTACGTCGAATTATGATACGTCTCTACTTTATTCTGAGACGGGGCGAACGGATAGACCGTAGTAGCGATAGTGACAATACACGCGCTGACTACCACCACCGAAGATGAGGTAGTACGCGTCACCGCTATAGCTCTCGTAGGGCGAAGAACTCCAATAGTAGCCGAGCCCTCCAGCGCTGTAGAGTGACGACCCCTCACGGCGGCCCGCAGCAGGAAGGAAGATATGGTTGCCATTAGGTCCTGTCACCTTGTAGCCTTTAACACCATTTTGTGTTGTCCATGTCCAAGTGCATTTATTCTTCAATTCTTCTAATTCCTCTTTCGTTGGCAATCTCCAGCTTCCGCCCCAATTGGCTCGTACCGCATCATATTGAGCATTACCTGATATGTCACTCATTTGCTTACCATAGGTGGAACAATTATCTGACGTATATGTAGATTTCGTCTCTGTCTCGCCCCAGGCATATTGGTCGCCATAATCTTCTGGAGAACTAGCGCCAACATTGCAAGTCGCCCATCTCAGACCTGAAGGTAAACCAAGATCAATCCAATCATAACCATTTATTGTTTCTACTGTCTTAAAACTCTTCTCTTCTCCATAAATAATTCCGTAGTTTGTCTTTATATATGCTCTGAAATAATATGTTGCATTGTTTTGCAGGTTACTAATATTATGTGAGAATGTAGAAGTTCCTATTCCCGTATTTCCTCCGTTGTTATGATGGTTTCCTGCTATTGTCGGCTGCGGTTCCGTTCCCCAACAGAACCCTCTCTCTTCTATCTTATTAGCCGCATCATTGTTTGTAACCTCTCCACTTAAAACAGCTGAAACAGTCGTAACACCTCCTGCATCTTTGGTAATGACAACAGGCTTTCCTATGGTAACAGCATCTCCCCTTTCACTTTTCTCTTTCCCATATCCGTTATCATATTCATATTGGTAATAATATTTGGTTCCATCCTTCAAATCATCAGCCTCTACCGAGAAAGTCTTTTCTTCTATGACACAGCTGTAAGCTTCTGCTCCACTCATGTCTTCTTTCTCTGAAAGATATAACGTCATGGATTCCAACACAACGGGGTATCCATACTCGCCGCTTATCTTTATATAATCCCAACCTCGTTCAACATTCTCATCTTTCATCTCCACCTTAGAGGCTTCTATAACATCATCTTTCTTACAAGCTCCCAAAAGGAGAGTCATCGCTGCTAATATCAATATCGTTTTTTTCATAATTTAATGTCTAAAGTTAAAAGTCTAATGTCTAATGGTTAAAGGATTTGTTAATTGTTAATTCCAATTCACTCCTATTCCTAACCTCACTTCTGCATATTTGAAGTTGGTTGTAACGGCATCAACACCGAATGTAATATTTCTTAAGTTGAATTGCAATCCTGCAGAAATATCAACGCCTTTAAACGTATCAGGTTTATATTCCACATAGTTACCGCTTATGGTCTCACATACTTTCATCCTCATGCCTAAGCCAGCTCCCGTCTTGAAATAGACTGGTCCACCGATACGAACTATAATACCTCCCATCACCGAGAGACGTGTGCTTGCGGTCTCGCCTGTCAATATCACCTCTTCATAATTTTCATCAATAGTGTTAAATCCCGTAAAGTCCAAGCCGCTCATCGCGCTCACATACCATCCCACTCTCTTCACTCGTCCGTATGTCAATCCGAATGATGTCTGTGGTGCAAAAGAATAAGCAGCACTCAAAGTGATGAAATTAATTCCTCTACTTAAATATTTATCTAATGGTTCTTTCTTAGGCTCGAAATAATAAGAAGTCAAACTCTCTCCAGTTATCATCATATTTTTTGTCTCATAGAGTTTTCCTCTTCTCACCTCTACCTCATGGCTTCCAAGAGAGAGGTCAGCTAGATATGGTGTCGTTCCCTTTTTCTTGCCATCGATATAGACATCATCGCCTTTATTGTTAGAATATATCATAACCAACTTACCAAATACCAACACAAATTCTTCCTTATCGTTTCTATTTGCGCTCATACGATTATCTATTTCAACATTGATAATCTTTGTCGTTATCTGGTTTCCTCTTGCAGCTTTAACTTTATGCTTGCCATACGAGACATTTGTTGTGAGAGGTGTAGTTCCAACATAATTCTCATCTATATAAACCATGTCGCCAGATTTATCTGTCTTGATGACAATCTCTTTTCCTGTCTGTAGTTGTTCTTTTACAGCAACAGTTTGGTTTTCTTCAATGGTTATATTCTTCGTGATAGGAGCGCATCCTTCTTTTTCAAGTTTCAAAGTATAATCACCGATAAGAAGGTTAGAAATAATTCTCGGTGTGGTACCATAATGTTTTCCATTGAGATAAATATCAGCTTTCACAGGAAGCGTGCTGACATCGAGAAATCCCGTTATAGGTTCAGGAGCTTCTATCTTGATATTTTCATCCTTACCGAGAACGAGATTAATATTCTTGGAGACCGTTCTATGTTTATCTTTTTTCACTTCCACAAAATGAACGCCATCAGATATACGTCCATTCCATCTCCCTTTGGCTTTGTATTGGTTATCAATATAAATATCAGCGTTTGTATCGGTGTCAACTGTCAAGGTCACGAAGTTTGGCTTCATATCCAAGAGTGCCTCTATCGTATTTTCATCGCTGACAACAAAAGTCTGTTCTGCTGTCTTATACATATCTTTAACGACACGTACCTTATAAGTACCGCTTGCCATCTTGTCTGATTTATACGGCGTCATTCCTACTTTTTTATCATTGATAAAGACAACAGCGCCATTTTCTGGCATCGAGCTAATATTGATAAAGCCATAGGCTGGACGTAGTTTTTTCTCTATCGTTATTGGTTCTCCTTCTGTTAT
Source organism: Lentimicrobiaceae bacterium (assembly GCA_015061295.1). Lineage (GTDB taxonomy): Bacteria > Bacteroidota > Bacteroidia > Bacteroidales > F082 > Limimorpha. The sequence continues at coordinate 73,619 of SUWU01000006.1, read as the reverse complement.
CGTCACTGTTCCACTCTCTGTATGATAAAGCTCGCAATCTATTCTCCAAGTGTGCATCGTTCCTATGGCGAGCGATTTAAATCCGTCGCTCACATATTCATCATCGATATATATTGAAGCATTAGGTTGGTCAGCTGTGATTGTGATATAGTTGTTTTGTTGCACTGCTGTATTTGATGAAAATGGAATATATTGAAGCACCATCTCGTAGGTACAGAAGTCACAGAGGCTCTCTGGGAAATAAAAGCGAGTGACGCCATAATCGGGATGTCTTATCTCGAGGAAGTCAGAATGTTCTGCTGTAATATATATCCATACAGAGCCTGTCTTATAGACCTTGTCGCTAATCTCTGTCACTCTGTTACCTGTGAAATACAACTTACGGCGTTCCTCATCATTGATATTCTCAGTAGATATCTTAAACAACGCCATCGGTTTGTTGTCAACATCGGTATGCTCTTTAGCATCGTCCATCACCGCACCGACGACATGTGTGAAGGAACCCTCTTTAATTTTAAAATAATCATTCTGCGCAACAACATCCAAAGACACTAATATCAATAATATAAGAAAAAATCTTTTCATAACATTTATCATTTTTTTAAGCGATAAAGATATGAAAAAGACGATGACTTTTGACAATGACGATGACTTTTTTTAGGCTATTGGCTATTGGCTGTTAGCTAATGGCTAATGGCTAATTGTTCATTGTTCATTGTTCATTGTTCATTAAAAAAAAGAGACGCCACTATAAATGACGTCCCTTAACTATTCATTGTTAACAATGTATTATTTATTATTTTTTTCCAGGATAGTAAGCAACATTACCGAGTTCTTCTTCTATACGGAGAAGTTGGTTGTACTTAGCCATACGGTCTGAACGGCTTGCAGAACCAGTTTTAATTTGACCTGCATTTGTAGCAACAGCAATGTCGGCAATTGTAGAGTCTTCTGTTTCTCCTGAACGGTGGCTGATAACAGCTGTATAACCATTACGTTGAGCTAATTCAACAGCGCGAAGTGTTTCTGTAAGAGAACCGATTTGGTTAACTTTAACGAGGATAGAGTTAGCGCAACCTTCAGCGATACCACGTTTAAGATATTTAACGTTTGTTACGAATAAGTCATCACCTACTAATTGGCAGCGATCGCCAATCATATCAGTGAGTATTTTCCAGCCTTCCCAGTCGTTTTCTGCCATACCATCTTCTATTGAGTCGATAGGATATTCAGCAACGAGTTTAGCGAGGTATTCAGCTTGTTCTTTGCTTGTGTAGATAGGACCGTCAGCTTGTTTCCAAGTGTAGTCATATTTACCATCTTTATAAAATTCTGAAGAAGCGCAGTCGAGAGCGATTGTAACATCTTTGCTTGGTTCGTAGCCAGCATTTTTGATAGCTTGGATGATAACGTTAAGAGCGTCTTCTGTTCCTTCGAGATTTGGAGCGAAACCACCTTCATCACCTACTGCTGTGCTAAGTCCGCGATCTTTGAGAACTTTTTTAAGGTTATGGAACACTTCAGTACCCATACGGATGCCTTCTTGGAATGAGCTTGCGCCAACAGGACGAATCATAAACTCTTGGAAAGCGATAGGAGCATCAGAGTGAGCGCCACCATTGATAATGTTCATCATAGGAACTGGGAGTGTATAAGAATTAACACCGCCGATATATTTATAAAGAGGGAGGCCTAAGTAATCAGCAGCAGCTTTTGCAACAGCTAAAGAAACGCCGAGGATAGCGTTAGCGCCGAGTTTAGACTTTGTTTCTGTACCATCGAGAGCTATCATAGCTTCGTCGATAGCTATTTGATCTAAAGCATTCATGCCAATCAAAGCATCAGCGATAGGACCGTTTACATTTTCAACAGCTTTGAGAACGCCTTTGCCGAGGTAACATTTTTTGTCGCCATCACGAAGTTCGAGAGCTTCATTAACACCTGTTGATGCACCTGATGGAACAGAAGCACGACCTTTAGCGCCACATTCAAGGGTTACATCAACTTCAACTGTTGGATTGCCACGTGAATCCAATATTTGACGAGCATGGATATTTGAAATTCTATTCATAATATAAGAGTATAAAAAATTAATTTAAAATGATTTAGGTTTCAAAAAAAAGACCCGACCGAATAAGTCAGGTCTTTTTCTACAGAAATGTTATTCTGCTTTATTTTCTTCTGCTGGAGTTTCAACTGTTTCAGCAGCTTGAGTTTCAGTTTTTTTCTTTGTACCTCTTCTACGAGTTGCTTTAACAGCTTTAGCAGCTTTCTTATCGCTTCCTGTATAGATTTCGTTATAATCAACAAGTTCCATCATACACATTTCAGCGCTATCGCCTAAACGAGTACCTAATTTAATGATACGAGTGTAACCACCTGGGCGTTCAGCTACTTTTTGGCTAATTTCACGGAAGAGTTCTGTGACAGCCTCTTTATTTTGAAGCATAGCGAATACTGTACGGCGTGATACTGTAGAATCATCTTTGGAACGAGTGATCATAGGTTCTACATAGATACGCAAAGCCTTAGCTTTGGCAACTGTAGTTATGATACGTTTGTTAAGGATAAGCGAGCTAGCCATGTTTGATAACATAGCGTTGCGGTGTGCGCTTTTTCTTCCTAAGTGATTAAATTTCTTATTGTGTCTCATCTTTATTATTCCTTGTCTAATTTATATTTGCTGATATTCATTCCAAATTCTAATCCTTTGTTTCTGACCAACTCTTCGAGTTCAGTAAGAGATTTCTTACCGAAGTTACGGAATTTAAGGAGGTCATGTTTATCAAGGGATACCAAATCGCCTATTGTCTCTACTTCAGCTGCTTTCAAGCAGTTCAATGCGCGGACAGAGAGATCCATCTCAACAAGTTTTGTCTTAAGGAGTTGACGGATATGTAAGGAGTTTTCATCTAAGTCATCAGATGCTGCCTTTTTGTCGTCCATCATGGTTATTCTCTCGTCTGAGAAGAGCATAAAGTGATAAATAAGTATCTTGGCTGCCTCTTCCAATGCATCTTTTGGATTTATTGATCCATCAGTTTCGATGTCAAATATGAGTTTCTCGTAGTCGGTTTTTTGTTCGACGCGGAAATTTTCAACTCTATAGCTGACATTTCTTATTGGAGTGTGGATTGAATCTATGGCGATGGTGTCGATAGGTGCATTCAACACTTTATTTTCGTCAGCATTCACATATCCTCTACCCTTACCTATTGTCAATTCTATTGTTAATTTGACAGAAGGGTCCATGTGGCAGATGACGAGTTCAGGGTTCAACACTTGGAACACAGAGAGGAATTTGTTGATGTCGCCAGCTACAAATGTATCTTGACCGCCGACAACTACATTAACCTTCTCAAATGTCTCGCCCGGGATTTGTTGTTTAAAGCGAACCTGTTTGAATTTCAGTACCATATCAGCTACATCTTCGATGACGCCTGTTATTGGAGCTAATTCATGTTGTACACCTTCGATGCGTATTGATGTGATAGCATAGCCTTCTAAGGAAGAAAGAAGTACTCTTCTGAGGGCGTTGCCTATGGTCATACCGAAACCTGGTTCGAGTGGGCGAAATTCGAAGACACCGTGCTTGTCTGTCGATTCTACCATTATAACCTTATCTGGTCTTTGAAATGCTAATATTGCCATAATATCAGTTTAAATTCGATTATTTAGAATACAACTCAACGATAAGTTGTTCATTGATGGTTTCAGGAATATCTTCGCGATTTGGATAGCTCATAAACTTACCGCAAAGTTTATCTGAATCCCATTCTAACCATGGATAGCGGCATGAACGACCATCCACTGAATTAGTAATGACTTCCAAACTCTTGGATTTCTCACGTACTGCGATGATGTCACCAACTCTTACAAGATATGAAGGAATGTTGACAACTTTACCATTGACTGTAATATGACGGTGGCTTACCAATTGACGTGCTGCTGCGCGTGTTGGAGCTATACCGAAACGATAAACTAAGTTATCTAAACGTGACTCTATGAGTTGAAGTAAAATCTCACCTGTGATACCTTTTTTCTTGTTTGCTTTCTCAAACAAATTTCTGAACTGGCGTTCCAAAATACCATAGGTGTATTTTGCTTTTTGTTTCTCCATCAACTGTGTACCATACTCAGATACTTTTTTTCTTCTCTTTGCAGCACCATGTTGTCCTGGAGGATAATTTCTTTTTTCGTAATTTTTGTCTGCACCATAAATTGGTTCACCAAACTTACGTGCAATCTTTGTCTTAGGACCTGTATATCTAGCCATAACTCTTAATTTTTAAAATTTTAATAAAAATTACACTCTTCTGCGTTTAGGTGGACGGCATCCGTTGTGTGGCAATGGAGTAACATCAACGATCTCTGTTACTTCTATACCTGATGCATTGATTGAACGAATAGCTGATTCACGTCCTGAACCTGGTCCTTTAACAAATACTTTAACTTTACGTAATCCCAAGTCATACGCTGTTTTAGAGCAATCTTCGGCTGCCATTTGAGCTGCGTATGGAGTGTTCTTCTTTGAACCTTTAAAGCCCATCTTTCCGGCTGATGCCCAAGAAATGACTTGTCCTTCATTGTTTGTCAAGGAAATGATGATGTTATTGAAAGAAGCCTTGATAAATGCTTTGCCTGCAGCTTCAATCTTAACAACACGTTTCTTAACTACTTTTGTGTTTTTTGCCATTTTTTAATTAATGTTTTTAATGGTTTCTTATGATCCAACCAATAAGTTATTTATTACTTAGTGGCTTTCTTTTTATTTGCAACAGTTTTCTTACGTCCCTTACGAGTACGTGCGTTATTCTTTGTACTTTGACCACGTAATGGTAATCCTGAACGATGACGGATTCCTCTATAACAACCAATATCCATTAATCGTTTGATATTGATTTGTATCTCACTACGAAGCTCACCTTCTACTTTGTACTGATCTCCGATGATTGTACGAATTGTATTTTGTTCATCGTCGTTCCAGTCTTGAACTTTCTTCTCTGGATCTACACCTGCCTTAGCAAGGATTTCCTTAGCAAGTGAACGTCCAATACCATAAATGTAGGTTAAAGATATTTGACCTTGTTTGTTGTTAGGGATATCAACACCCGCGATTCTTGCCATAATTTTACTGTTTTACTTGTTATTAACCCTGACGTTGTTTTTCTTTAGGGTTCTTTTTGTTAATTACATACAATTTACCTTTACGACGCACTATCTTGCAATCGTCTGATCTCTTTTTTACTGATGCTCTGACTTTCATATTATTTGTTTTAACTTAATTTCTTTAAAGTCATTTTTTATTTTTCTCATTTTTGCGGGTGCAAAGATAAGAAAAATTTATTTATATCTGAATGTTATACGTCCTTTTGTCAAATCATATGGAGACATTTCTAATCTTACTCTGTCTCCAGGGAGTATTTTTATGTAATGCATACGCATTTTTCCTGAAATATGAGCTATGATTTGAAGCCCATTTTCTAACTCCACTCTGAACATAGCATTGCCTAATGATTCTACTACTGTTCCGTCTTGTTCTATCGACAATTGTTTCGCCATATAATATTCTTTTATTTGTTAATCTCTTCTATCCATTCAAAACTTGACAAGATTTCAGCCTTTCCGTTACGTATCGCAACATCGTGTTCAAAATGTGCAGCAGGTTTCCTATCTCGTGTCGTGATAGTCCATCCATCCCTCTCTTGAAGTATGGCTCTGTTTCCTAACGTAATCATAGGTTCTATGGCTATGACCATACCTTCCGACATCTTAGTACCAGTTCCTCTTTTACCATAATTTGGAACCTGTGGGTCTTCATGTAATTTACGACCAACGCCATGACCTACCAATTCGCGAACTACTCCATAACCAAATTGTTCTACGTAACTTTGAACAGCGTAGCCGATATCACCAATACGATTACCGGCTACTGCTTGTTCAATACCTTTATATAATGATTCTTTGGTTCTTTGAAGAAATAATTTAATCTCCTCTGAAACCTCTCCTACTGTAAAAGTATAGGCTGAGTCACCAACGTATCCATTTAAGATTGTTCCACAATCCACAGATACTATATCACCATCACGAAGTTCATAATTGCCTGGTATCCCGTGTACCACTTGTTCGTTAACTGATATGCACAAACTACCAGGGAATCCTTCGTAGCCTTTGAAAGCTGGTACCGCACCATGATCTCTAATAAACTCTTCTGCAATCTTATCGAGTTCAATAGTACGGATACCTGGACGTATGTGTTTACCTACTTCACCGAGGGTCTTACCTACGAGTAAAGCGGCTTGTCTCAGCAACTCTATTTCTTTATCAGTTCTGTAATGAATCATATAAGAAATATTACATTCTTCCTGAACGTCCTTTTATACGACCGGTTTTTGTTAAACCATCATAATGACGCATTAAAAGATGACTTTCTATTTGTTGTAATGTATCTAACACAACTCCGACGAGAATCAACAATGAAGTACCACCATAGAATTGTGAGAATTGTTGATTAACACCGAGTATCGAGACTATAGCAGGCATGATTGCAACTACGCCTAAGAACAAAGCACCTGGTAAAGTTATTCTTGAAATAACATCATCTAAGAACTCCTGTGTCTTCTTACCTGGTTTGACACCTGGAATGAAACCGCCATTTTTCTTAATATCTTCTGCCATTTGTGCTGGATTAATTGTAACAGCTGTATAGAAGTATGTGAAAAGAACGATTAAGATGAAGAACACTGCATTATACCAGAATCCATTCATATTTGTAAACGCTGCCATGAAACCTGACATAGATTCACTTTGAGTAAAACCTGCTATTGTGATAGGTACGAACATGATTGCCTGAGCAAAGATGATTGGCATAACACCGGCTGCATTAACCTTGAGAGGTATATATTGACGGACACCACCGTATTGTTTGTTGCCAACAACACGTTTAGCATACTGTACCGGTATTTTGCGAGTACCTTGTACCAACAATATTGTCATGATTATCACAAGAACCAATACGACTATCTCTATCAAGAAGAAGATTGGACCACCTGAACCTTGAGTAAAACGTGATGCCACTTCTGCAAAAAGAGCGAAAGGTAAACGAGCAATAATACCTATCATGATGATTAAAGATATACCATTACCTATACCTTTGTCAGTAATACGTTCTCCGAGCCACATGACGAACAATGTACCAGCGATAAGAATAATCACTGATGAAATCCAGAAGAATAATGTTGGTGAGCCACCCGCTACGAAAGGATAAATAGCTTCTGCAGGCAATTGAGCACGCAAGTTAGCAATATAACCTGGAGCTTGTGCTGCTACTATTATCACTGTCAAGTAACGTGTAATCTGATTTATTTTTTTACGACCGCTCTCGCCTTCTTTTTGTAATCTTTGGAAATAAGGTATTGCCATACCCAACAGCTGCACTATAATAGAAGCTGTGATATATGGCATAATACCTAATGCGAATACAGAAGCGTTAGCGAAGGCACCACCTGAAAACATATTCAACAAACCGAGAAGACCAGTGCTGCTTTGGTTTTGCAACTGTGCGAGCTGGTTAGGGTCGATTCCAGGGAGAACCACGTAAGAACCGAAACGATAAATTAAAACTATTAATATCGTATAGGTGATACGCTTACGGAGTTCTTCAATTTTAAAGATATTTCGTATGTTTTCTCTGAGACGTTTGTTAGTCCAAAGAATCCCAGCGATAACTACACATACCAAAATAACTATTAATAACTCCTTCATATCTCTTCTGTTTTGTTGTTATATTTTCTCTATTGTTCCACCTGCATTTGTGATAGCAGCTTCAGCACTCTTTGAGAATGCGTGAGCTTTAACTGTCATCTGTGCTTTTAATTCTCCGTTACCAAGAATCTTGACGAGTTCATTTTTACCAACGAAACCATTTTCCATCAAGATAGCTGGAGTAATCTCCATGATACCGCAGTCTGCAAAATCTTGAAGAATCTCAACATTAACTGGACGATAGAATTTACGATTGATATTTTTAAAACCAAATTTTGGAACAAGACGTGCCAATGGCATTTGACCGCCTTCATAACCGATTTTATGAGATGTACCAGAACGTGAGCCGGCACCTTTATGTCCACGTGTTGAGGTACCACCTCTACCAGAACCTTGTCCACGACCGATTCTTTTGCGTGTCTTTACTGAGCCTTTAGCTGGTTTAAGATTACTAAGATCCATACTATTAAAATTTTCTTAGTTCAACAATTAAATTTCTTCTATCTTGAGAAGGTGTTTTACCTTTTCAACCATACCGGCAATACATGGATTTTCCATATCTACCTCTACTGATTGGTTCATCTTTCTAAGACGTAAAGCTACCAATGTATCTTTTTGATCTTGTGGTCTGCCGATGCCACTTCTAACCTGAGTAATTCTAACTTTTTTCATTGCTTTAAGATTATCCGTTAAACACCACATCCAAATCAACACCTCTCAATTGTGCTACCATACGAGCATCACGCATTTGGCTTAACGCTGCAAAAGTAGCTTTAACCACTGAGTGAGGATTAGAAGAACCTTTTGACTTAGCCAAGACGTTTTTAACGCCTACACTTTCTAATACAGCACGCATTGCACCACCTGCTATAACACCAGTACCAGGTGTAGCTGGTTGTACATAAACGTATGCACCGCAGTATTTACCATATTGTTCGTGTGGAAGGGTTCCGTTGATAATTGGAACTTTTATTAAGTTTTTCTTTGCATCATCGATACCTTTTGCAACAGCGGCTTGAACTTCCTTGGCTTTACCAAGTCCGTAACCTACCACGCCATTTTCGTTGCCGACGACTACAATAGCTGAGAAGCTGAATGTACGTCCACCTTTGGTAACTTTGGTGACGCGTTGAACGCTAACCAAACGTTCTTTAAACTCGATTTCCGAAGTTTTTACTCTTTTTACGTTGACTTCTGACATAGCTTTAGAATTTTAATCCACCATTACGAGCGCCGTCTGCTAAAGACTTAACTCTACCATGATACAAATAACCATTACGATCGAAAACAACATTTTCTATACCTGCTGCTTTTGCTTTTTCAGCGATCAAAGCACCAACCTTAGCTGCTTTTTCAATCTTTGTAATTTTTTCTTCTTCAATTCCGTTCTCACGTGAACTTGCAGCAAGTAAAGTCTTGCCTGCAAGGTCATCGATTAATTGAACGTAGATTTGTTTATTACTTCTGAAGACAGACATTCTTGGACGTTCAGCAGTACCGTTGACGATTTTTCTGACGCGTCTCTTGATATTCAATCTTCTTCTTATCTTTTTAACTTTTACCATCTTAATTGCGTTTTTATTATCGTTTCAAAGATTATTTACCTGCTGCTTTACCTTGTTTACGTCTTAAGACTTCGCCAACAAACTTGATACCTTTACCCTTGTAAGGTTCTGGTTTACGGAATGAACGAATCTTAGCTGCAACTTGTCCAAGCAATTGTTTGTCGTAAGAACGCAATTTGATGATTGGGTTCTTACCTCTTTCGTTTATTGTTTCAACTTTGATTTCTTCTGGGAATACCATTACGATATTGTGTGAGAAACCAAGTGACATTTCTAATTGTTGACCTTTTGCTTCTGCTTTATAACCAACACCAACGAGTTCTTGTACAGTTTCAAAGCCTTCTGATACGCCTTTAACCATGTTGAAGAACAATGCGCGGTATAAACCATGTTTTGCACCTGCTTTTTCTATTTCAGCTGGTTTTACATGTACGAAACCGTCTTCAATTTCTACAATAACATCACCGTGAAAATCTTGTGTCAATTGACCTAATTTTCCTTTTGCTGTAAAAACGTTATCTTTTACTGATACTTCTACGCCTGCTGGGATAGCGATAGGCATCTTTCCTATTCTTGATAATGACATTGCTATTCTCCTTTCATTAACTTACGTAACATAAGACTTCTCCACCGATATGAAGCTTGCGAGCTTCTTTATCTGTCATAATACCTTGTGATGTTGATATGATAGCTATACCTAAGCCATTCATCACTCTTGGCAAGTTTTCAGAGTCAGCATATTTACGCAAACCAGGGCTTGATACTCTCTGGATTGACATAATAGCTGGTTGTTTAGTGACTGGATGATACTTCAAAGCGATTTTTATTGTGCCTTGAGGACCTTCTTCTTCAAATTTATAGTTGAGAATATAACCTTTTTCAAAAAGAATTTGTGTTATAGCTTTCTTAACATTTGAAGCTGGTACTTCAACTATTCTATGTTTAGCGTTGACAGCATTACGGATGCGTGTCAAGAAATCTGCTATAGGATCTGTAATCATTGTCTTAATTTTTATTGTTTACCAACTTGCTTTTTTAACACCTGGAATTAAACCTTTCAGTGCCATTTCACGGAAGTTGATACGTGAAATGCCGAACTGACGCATGTAACCTTTTGGACGTCCGGTGAGCTGACAGCGATTATGCAGACGGATAGGAGAAGCGTTCTTAGGAAGTTTTTGGAGACCTATATAGTCGCCAGCTTCCTTAAGAGCAGCGCGTTTTGCTGCATATTTCTCAACCATTTGAGCTCTTTTACGCTCGCGAGCTTTCATTGACTCTTTTGCCATAACTTACTGTTTTTTCTGATTTTTAAATGGAAGACCAAATTGTTTCAACAAGGCCATTGCTTCCTTGTCTGTTCTAGCTGAAGTAACAAAGGTTATATCCATACCATTGATACGATTGACTTTATCCATATCGATTTCTGGGAAGATAATTTGTTCTGTAACGCCGAAGCTATAGTTTCCGCGTCCGTCAAAACCTTTGTCGTTAATACCTCTGAAGTCGCGTACACGTGGTAAAGCAACAGCAACAAGGCGTTCGAGGAATTCGTACATTCTGTCACCGCGTAAAGTTACACGTACACCGATCGGGTTACCGCGACGTAACTTAAAGTTAGAAACGTCACATTTAGAAATTGTTGGAACGGCTTTCTGTCCGGTGATAGCTGACATTTCTTCTACACCATAGTCAATCAGTTTCTTATCGGCTAATGCAGCGCCGATACCCTGATTCAGTGAAATTTTCAAAAGCCGTGGAACCTGCATAACAGTTTTATACTGGAATTCTTTCATCAATGCAGGCACGATTTCACTCTTATACTGTTCTCTTAGTTTAGGTTGATAATTCATTATTTTATCTCCTCACCTGTTTTTTTAGAATAACGGATTGATTTACCATTTTCATCTTTTTTACGACCGATGCGGCCTGGCTTACCGTTCTTATCGCAAACCATAAGATTTGAAATATGAACGCCAGCCTCTTTCTTTACGATACCACCTTTAGGATTCTCTGTGCTTGGACGAGCATGCTTAGAGACTAAATTGACACCTTCTACTATTGCTCTTTGTTTTTCAACATCAACGCTAAGAACTGTGCCTTTTTTTCCTTTTTGGGTTCCGGAGATAACTAATACGTTATCGCCTTTTTTCAAATGTAATTTACTCATAACTTGTCCCTTTCTTTAATTAAAGTACCTCAGGTGCAAGAGATACGATCTTCATATACTGTTTCTCACGCAACTCTCTGGCAACTGGTCCAAAGATACGAGTTCCCATCATTTCACCTGCGTTGTTTAATAACACGCATGCGTTATCGTCGAAACGAATGTATGAGCCGTCAGCACGACGAATTTCTTTCTTTGTACGAACTACGACAGCTTTAACAACAGCACCTTTTTTCACGTTACCACCTGGGGTAGCGTCTTTTACTGTTACTACTATCACGTCGCCTATGCCGGCATAACGTTTTTTTGTACCGCCTAAAACTCTGATGCAGAGAACTTCTCTTGCGCCACTGTTATCGGCAACTGCAAGTCTTGATTCTTGTTGTAACATTACTTAGCCCTTTCTATTATTTCAACGAGTCTCCAACGTTTGTTCTTACTTAACGGACGAGTTTCCATGATGCGTACGGTGTCACCGATATTGCATTCATTCTTCTCATCGTGTGCCATAAAACGTGTAGAATTCTTAACGAATTTACCGTAAATAGGGTGTTTTGTACGACGTTCAATAACAACGACTATGGTTTTATCCATTTTGTTGCTAGCAACAACGCCTATTCTCTCTTTTCTAAGATTTCTTTCCATGATAATTCCTTAATTGTCGTTATTATTTATTGTCATTTTTGCTTTCCATCATCTCACGTTTTCTGAGTTCTGTCATCATACGTGCGATTTCCTTGCGACAAGCGCCTAATTTATGTGGATTATCCAGCGGAGAAACTGCATGATTGAGCTTCATCTTTACGTATTGTGAACGTTGCTCTTCGATGCGTTCCATCAAATCAGCTGTACTTAATTCATTGATAGCTTCTTTTTTCATAGTGCTTGTTCATTCTAATTATTCAACATAATCTCTTCTTACAACGAATTTTGTTGTAACAGGTAACTTTTGAGCGGCTAAACGCATAGCTTCTTTAGCAATTGCTAATGGCACGCCTTCAGCTTCGAAAAGCATGTGACCAGGATATACGCGAGCTGCAAAGTATTCGACATCTCCCTTACCTTTACCCATACGAACGTCTTGTGGCTTCTTGGTGATAGGTTTGTCAGGGAATATTCTAATCCAAATTTGTCCCTCACGTTTCATGTAACGAGTGACAGCTTGACGAGCAGCTTCTATTTGACGAGCTGTGATCAAAGCATCCTCCATTGATTTTATTCCAAAAGTTCCGAATGCAAGTTCGTGTCCGCGGTGTGCTATACCTTTTATCTTGCTCTTCTGAGGTCTTCTGAATCTTGTTCTTTTAGGTTGTAACATCGTCTATAATTTTTTATTTTCTTACTTATTACTGTTGTTACGTTTATTGCGACGTGGAGCTCCTCCGTTTTGCTTTGGTGCTGATTGTTTCTTTGGTGCACTTGCAACTGAGGTTGGTACTAATTCAGGTTTACCATAGATTTCACCTTTGCAGATCCATACTTTAATACCGATACGACCGTATGTTGTATGTGCTTCGACTAATGAATAGTCGATGTCTGCGCGAAGTGTATGCAATGGAATACGACCTTCTTTGTATGTTTCTTGACGTGCCATTTCTGCACCGCCAACACGACCTGAAGCAATAACTTTGATACCTTCTGCACCGATACGCATAGTTCCTGAAACTGCAGTCTTGATAGCACGACGGAATGAAACGCGGCCTTCAATTTGTTTTGCAATTGTACTTGCTACTATATAAGCATCGAGTTCTGGTCTCTTAATCTCACTGATATTGATTTGTACTTCTTTTCCAGTGAGCTTCTTCAATTCTTCTTTTAATTTATCTACTTCTTGACCACCTCTACCTATGATCATGCCCGGACGGGCTGTGAAGATAGTTACGGTCACGAGTTTAAGTGAACGTTCGATAGCAATCTTCGAGATACCTGCTTTTCCAAGACGTGCATTCAAATATTTACGAATTTTATCGTCTTCGACAAGTTTCTTTGAAAAATCTCTACCGCCATACCAATTGGAATCCCATCCTTTGATGATTCCTAATCTAAGACCTATTGGATTTGTTTTTTGTCCCATTGTAAACTCTAATTAATTTTTATTCTTCTACTTTTGCCTCGACATTAGCTGCTTCAGCGATTCTACTATCGACAACTATAGTGATATGGTTTGAACGTTTGCGGATGCGGTGTGCTCTTCCCTGTGGTGCAGGTTGGATACGTTTTAATGTACGACCTTCATCAACAAATACTTCTTTTACATATAAGTTAGCGTCTTCGATACGTTTTCCTTCATTTTTAGCTTCCCAGTTTGCTATTGCTGAACGAAGTAATTTATACATCGGTTTTGCAGCGGCTTTGGGTGAGTACATCAAGGCATGCAGTGCAAGTTCCACTTTCATTCCTCTTATCATGTCAGCAACTAAACGCATCTTACGAGGCGATGTAGGCACGTCATTCAACTTTGCAAAAGCAACTTGTTTACGTGCTGCTTTAATAGCTTCTGCTCTATTATGTTTTCTTGCTCCCATACTATTCTTTATTTATCATTTTTTATTTCCGGCATGACCTCTGAAGATACGTGTTGGAGCAAATTCTCCTAACTTGTGGCCTACCATGTTTTCTGTTACGTAAACAGGGATGAATTTATTGCCGTTATGTACAGCTATTGTTTGACCAACAAAATCTGGTGAAATCATTGAAGCTCTCGACCAGGTCTTAATGACGGTCTTCTTACCTGTTGCTACATTATCCAAAACTCTTTTCTCGAGTTTGTAGTGGATATATGGTCCTTTTTTAAGTGAGCGACTCATTTTTCTAATTTTTTACCTGGTTAATTATTTCTTTCTTCTTTCAATGATGTACTTGTTCGAAGCATTCTTCAATGCGCGTGTCTTGTATCCCTTAGCTGGTAAACCCTTACGGCTACGTGGGAGACCACCTGATGCACGACCTTCACCACCACCCATTGGGTGATCAACTGGGTTCATAACAACACCACGAACGCGTGGACGACGACCTAACCAGCGGCTACGACCTGCTTTACCTGATTTCTCAAGGTTGTGGTCAGCATTTGATACTGTACCGATTGTAGCTTTACATGCTTGGAGGATAAGACGTGTCTCACCTGAAGGCATTCTTAAAATTGCATATTTACCATCACGTGACATCAATTGTGCGTATGCACCAGCGCTACGTGCCATCTTAGCACCTTGACCAGGACGTAATTCAATGTTGTGAATGATTGTACCGAATGGAACATCGCTCAAGAACATTGTGTTACCTACGTTTGGTGTAGCTTCTTTACCAGACATGATTGTTTGTCCAACTTTTAAGCCTTGTGGAGCAATGATATATCTCTTCTCACCATCGGCGTAAAATACGAGGGCAATACGTGCTGTACGGTTTGGATCGTATTCAATAGTCTTAACTACTGCTGGAATACCGTCTTTATCACGTTTGAAGTCAATTATTCTATATTTTTGTTTGTGTCCACCACCTATATTGCGGACTGTCATTTTACCTACGTGGTTACGTCCACCGGTGCTCTTTTTAGTAGCAAGCAATGACTTCTCTGGCTTGCTTGTTGTGATTTCGTCAAAAGCGCTAATAATTTTGAAGCGCTGACCCGGTGTCGTTGGTTTATATTTCTTTAAAGCCATCTTTAAATATTGCTAAAAAAGTCAATAGTTTCACCTTTTGCTAATGTCACGACTGCTTTCTTGAAAGCATCTCTTCTGCCGCTGATAACGCCAGTCTTTGTATAACGTGACTTAAGCTTTCCTTCATAATTAATAGTGTTGACTGATTCCACTTGTACACCATAAAGGTCTTGGACAGCCTGTTTGATTTGCAGTTTATTTGCACGTTTGTCAACAATGAATGCATATTTGTTAAGCTTTTCGCTTATCGCAGTCATTTTCTCTGTTATTACAGGTTTCTTAATGATAATCATCGTTTCTAATTTTTAAGGTTAATTATCCAAGAATTTCTTCGATTTGTGGTAATGAACTTTCCAAGATGAAAATCTTCTTGGCATTGAGAATATCATAAGTGTTGAGGTTACGAGCAAGTGTGACTTGAGTGCGTTGTATGTTTCTTGCTGACATTACTACATTAGTATCTGTTGCTGGGAATACAAACAAGTTCTTGCCACCATTCACTTTAAGGTTATTCAAAACTTCAACCATCTTCTTTGTCTTGATGCTGTCAAAGGTGAAGTCTTCTAAAATAGCAATCTCTGCATCTCTCATTTTATATGTCAAAGCTGATCTACGGGCAAGAAGTCTAACTTTCTTGTTCAACTTAAAGCCATAGTCACGTGGTTGTGGTCCAAATACTCTACCACCGCCTCTTAATACTGGTGAGTTGATATCACCACGACGTGCACCACCTGTTCCTTTTTGACGGATCAACTTACGTGTACTGCCAGCAATCTCACTACGTGTTTTTGCTTTGTGTGTACCTTGACGTTGATTTGCTCTGATCAAGTTTACATCTAAATAGATGCAATGATCGTTCGGTTCAATGCCGAAAATATTTTCGTTCAACTGAACTTTGCGTCCTGTTGATTCACCGGTTACCTTTAAAACTTCTAACTCCATCTTTCTATTTTTAAATATCCGTTTTTAGATCCCGGTACTGAACCTTTCACAACTAACAAATTCTTCTCGGGAACGATTTTCATGATCTGAAGGTTGATAGCCTTCACTGTACGGTTGCCCATGTGTCCACCCATACGTAATCCTTTAAATACTCTTGAAGGGTATGCACATGCACCAATTGAACCCGGTTTTCTCAAACGGTTATGTTGACCGTGAGTTGCTTGACCAACGCCATTAAAATTATAGCGTTTTACTACTCCTTGGAAGCCCTTACCTTTGCTGACACCTGTTACGTCAACAAATTCGCCTTCCATAAATACATCGACGGTAATTGTTTCACCAAGGCTCTTTCTGTGACCTTCTTCGAAACGTGAAAATTCGCGTACTACCTTCTTTGGCGTTGTACCAGCTTTCTCAAAATGTTTTTGTAAAGCCTTAGGTGTGTTCTTCACCTTTCTTTCATCAAACGCCATCTGGATAGCATCGTAACCGTCCTTCTCTTTTGTCTTAACTTGGGTGACTACGCAAGGACCTGCTTCAACGACTGTTACTGGAATATTTCTTCCGCTCTCGTCGTAAATGCTGGTCATCCCAATCTTTTTTCCTAGTATTCCTGACATGCTACGCTTTTAATTACTAGATAGTTTTACAATTATAATTTAATTTCTACTTCTACACCGCTTGGCAATTCTAACTTCATCAAAGCATCGATAGTTTGCGATGTTGAGTTATAAATATCAAGCAAACGCTTGTATGATGATAACTCAAATTGCTCTCTCGATTTCTTGTGGACGAAGGTCGAACGCAAAACCGTGTAAATTTTCTTGTCTGTTGGCAACGGTATTGGACCGCTAACTACAGCACCAGTCAATTTGATGGTTTTCACAATCTTCTCAGCTGACTTGTCAACCAAGTTGTGATCGTGAGATTTTAACTTAATTCTAATTCTTTGACTCATAAGAATTTGTTGTTAATTTTTTATTTTAATTCTAATTTCTTTCCGTCATTACTTCTTATCAAAGAAGAAATATGTTCCTTTTGCTTTCTTAATCACTATATCTGCTAAATCGTCGGCTAATCTTGCATAATGACTAAACTCCATGCTATAATTAGCTCTTCCTTGTGTCAATGTTCTCAATGTTGTTATGTATCCGAACATTTCCGACAACGGGACATCTGCTCTAATAATTTGTTGTGTCATTCCTGCTTCTACTTCTCTCAATATTGATCTTCTTCTATTGAGGTCGCCTGACACATCACCAAGATATTCTGATGGAACTCTAACTTCAACTTTCATTATTGGTTCCATAACAACTGATTTTGCTTTTAAGCCAGCTTCCTTGAAACCTAAATGAGCTGCTGTCTCAAATGATAAAGCATCACTATCAACAGGATGTGTTGAACCATCATACAAACGAACTTTCACAGAATCCATTGGGAAACCAGCCAAGACGCCATTTGACAATGCGCTCTTGAAACCTTTTTCTGCAGCAAGTACATATTCTCGTGGGATATTACCGCCTTTAACATCGTTGATAAATTGCAATCCAGAAACGCCTTCATCTGCAGGTCCAATCTCAAACATGATGTCGGCAAATTTACCTTTACCTCCTGTTTGTTTCTTATATACCTCATGATGATTAACAGTCTCTGTAAATGACTCTTTATATGCGACTTGCGGACTACCCACGTTAATCTCAACGCCGAATTCTCTTTTTAATCTATCGATAATAATATCAAGGTGTAACTCACCCATACCTGCGATTATTGTTTGACCTGAATTTTCGTCTGTGGAGACTTGGAATGTAGGATCTTCTTCGGCAAGTTTATCTAAGGATACTGATAACTTGTCCATTTCAGCTTGAGTTTTAGGTTCAACTGCGATTTGAACTACTGGTTGTGGGAATGAGATAGACTCAAGCAATAAAGGTTTATCTTCGCTAGTAAGGGTATCGCCTGTTCTTATTGTCTTAAATCCGACTGCTGCTGCTATGTCACCTGCTGAAATTTCCTCCATTGGTGTCTGCTTGTTAGCATTCATCTGCATAATACGTGCAATACGTTCTTTCTTTCCTGTTGTAACATTAAGCACATATGAACCGGCTTTTAATGTTCCAGAATATACACGGAAGAAAGCTAAACGTCCTACGTAAGGATCTGTAGCAATTTTGAAAGCGAGTGCGCAGAACGGTTCTTTTGAATCCGCTTTGCGTATTTCTTCTTTTTCAGTCTTTGGATTAATACCTGTAACTTCATCAATATCATTAGGACTTGGAAGATAATTGACAATAGCATCGAGTAAAAGTTGAACACCTTTATTCTTAAAAGAAGCACCGCACAAGACAGGACAAGCACGTCTTGATAACGTTGCTTTTCTTATCTCTGCAATAAGTTCTTCTTCTGTAATAGAATCTGGGTTGTCCATAAACTTCTCAAACAATTCTTCATTATCTTCAGCAGCACCTTCTAACAATCTATTACGATAGTCAGCTGCCATTTCCTTTAATTCTTCAGGTATTTCTACTTCTGTGAATTGAGTTCCTAATTCATCTTCCCAAACGAAAGCTTTGTTTTTTACTAAATCTATTACACCTACAAAGGCATCTTCACTTCCGATTGGAATTTGTAATGGTATTGGATTAGCTCCAAGGCGTTCTTTAATCTGTTCAACGACCTTAAAGAAGTCAGCACCACAACGATCCATTTTATTAACAAAACAGATATGTGGCACTTTATATTTTTCGGCTTGATGCCATACAGTTTCTGATTGTGGCTCAACACCGCCAACAGCACAGAACAATGCCACAGCACCATCGAGGACTCTTAACGAGCGCTCTACTTCTACTGTGAAATCAACGTGACCGGGAGTGTCAATTATGTTAATTTTATATTGGGAATTGTTAACATTCCAGAAAACTGTTGTAGCAGCTGAAGTAATTGTGATACCGCGTTCCTGTTCTTGAACCATCCAGTCCATAGTAGCAGCACCATCATGTACTTCACCGAGACGACGACTACGGCCTGTATAATACAAAATACGCTCAGTTGTCGTAGTTTTACCAGCATCAATGTGTGCCATGATACCTATATTACGAGTATAAGCTAAGTTATTCATATTATCTTGACCGTTTTTCATCTTTATCTATACATTAATTAATATTAGAATCTGAAGTGTGAGAAGGCTTTGTTAGCATCAGCCATTCTGTGGATCTCTTCCTTCTTCTTGAAAGCAGCACCTTCTTCTTTGTAAGCTTGCATAATCTCACCAGCTAATCTCTCACCCATTGATTTCTCATGACGTTTACGGGCATAACCGATAAGGTTTTTCATACCTATACTTTGTTTACGTGAAGGACGAATCTCTGATGGAATCTGGAATGTTGCACCACCAATACGACGGCTTCTTACCTCAACCTGTGGAGTTACGTTTTCTAAAGCTTTCTTCCAAACACTAATTGGATCTTCATTTAACTTATTGCTTACGATATCCATTGCACTATAGAATATCTCATAAGCAAGGTTCTTCTTACCTTTAAGCATGATATTGTTAACAAATTTTGTTACCAATACATCACCATACTTTGGATCTGGAAGGATAATTCTTTTCTTTGGTTTAGCTTTTCTCATGTTTTAATGTTCTAAACTTTTACCGTTTAACAATTATTTCTTCTTAGCGGCCTGTTTCTTAGGACGTTTAGCACCGTATTTAGATCTACGTTGTGCACGACCATCAACACCTGCTGTATCTAAAGCACCGCGAATGATATGATAACGTACACCAGGAAGATCCTTAACACGACCTCCTCTAATCATCACGATAGAGTGCTCCTGCAAGTTATGACCTTCACCAGGAATGTAAGCATTAACTTCTTTCTGATTAGTCAAACGTACCCTAGCAACTTTACGCATAGCCGAATTAGGCTTTTTAGGTGTTGTTGTGTAAACACGTACACAAACACCACGACGTTGCGGACACGAATCTAAGGCAGGAGATTTACTCTTGTCTTCCAATTTTTGACGTCCCTTACGGACTAATTGCTGAATCGTTGGCATTTTTTTAACTTTAAATTACTAATTTATTTATAATAAAAATCCTTTTCTTCAATTTAGCTCGAAAACAAATCACTTCTAAACAAACATAGCTCGGGGATAACAAGTCTCTAAAAAGACCTCCATTCTAAACACACTACAAGCACTCCTTTGATAAACATCTACTTACTTGCGTGCGGAAACCTCTAACGTTTAACTTATCAGGTCCCCTAACTATCTCATTCTCAAAGTTATTTTTCTCTAACTTTTTCGAGTGCAAATATACAACTTTTTCTTTAATTACCAACACTTTGTAAATTATTTTTTTATTTTTTTAATATTTAATTTTTCTCACCATCTACAATCATATTATTGAATATTAAAATATCAAACAAACACATCAATTATTTATATAATAAAACAACAAATAACACTTAACCAATATATTACAATGAAATATTTTATTTTTATTATTTAATAAAACCAAAAATAACTATTCAAATAAAACAATAATCAATCTTTACAAAAAAGAAAAAAATCATAACATAATATTAATATTTTCGCAACAATTCACGCTATTTTTTGAGCATAGTATAATAAAATCGTATATAAAAATTAAGAATATTTTATTTGCTAAATAAGTTTCATTGTATTAAATTTGCAAACTAAAACAAATAAAAGTGGCAGATATTTTAAGTGGTTTAAACAATCCTCAAAGAGAAGCAGTTACATCAGTAAATGGGGCTGTTATGGTTATAGCAGGTGCTGGTTCTGGAAAGACAAGAGCTCTCACCCACCGAATTGCATATATGATACAAGAAGGAGTAAATCCATTCTCAATAATGGCTCTTACCTTCACGAACAAAGCCGCCAAAGAAATGAAAGATCGTATCATGCAACTCGTGGATCCTCACGCTGCTCGTAACGTATGGATGGGCACTTTCCACTCAATTTTTGCAAGAATATTAAGAATAGAAGCTCAACACTTAGGATACACCCCTGATTTTACCATTTATGACACCGACGACTCAAAGCAACTAATCAACACCATTTTAAAGGAACACGAATTAGATACAAAGGCATATCCTGCAAAATATATACTTCATCGTATTTCAATGGCAAAATCTGCACTTTACACACCAGAAGATTATTGCAACAATTTTGAAATACAGCAGCAAGATTTAAGAGCAAACAAGCCTTTAGTTGGCGAGATATTTAAAAGCTACAACAACCGACTTCTCCGCGCTAACGCAATGGACTTTGATGACATACTATTTAATACTAATGTATTATTGCGCGACTTTCCTGAGATTTTATACAAATACCAACAACGCTTTGAATATATATTAGTAGATGAGTATCAAGATACAAACTATGCACAATATCTCATCATCAAAAGAATAGCTGCTATGAGAGAGAATATCTGTGTTGTTGGCGACGATGCTCAAAGCATATACGGATTTCGTGGAGCAAACATCCAAAACATTCTCAATTTTAAAATAGATTACCCAGAACACAAATTAATTCGTCTCGAACAAAACTATCGTTCTACAAAGACTATAGTTGAGGCTGCTAATAGTGTCATAGATCATAATAAAGATCAAATCAAGAAAAAAGTATGGTCGGATAAAGAACAAGGCGACCTTATCACATTACTAAGAGCCACTTCCGACGGTGAAGAAGGAACTCTTGTTGCAAACTCCATCTTTGGCTACAAAATGTCGCAACAACTCAACAACAAAGACTTTGCGATACTTTACAGAACCAATTCTCAATCACGTTCTTTAGAAGAAGCCCTCCGTAAACAAAATATACCTTATAAAATATATGGCGGACTTTCATTCTACGACAGAAAAGAAGTCAAAGACCTTCTCGCCTACTTCCGTGTCGTAATAAACCCTCACGATGAACAAGCATTGCTACGCATCATCAATTATCCAGCAAGAGGCATTGGCAAAACTACAATAGAACGACTTATGGTTGTTGCAGATGAACGACAGAAGGGCGTATGGGACGTAATATCTTCTGATGAAGAACCAATGCCAAGTGATTTTAACAGTGGAACAGCGGGGAAACTACGCAATTTTGCTACAATGATTAAAAGTTTCCAAACTCTACTCAATAAGCAAACAGCAATAGAACTTGCAAAACACATATGCAACGAAGTTGGAATCATCAAAGTTCTAAAAGAAGACGACACACCTGAAGGCGTAGCCAGAGTTCAAAACATAGAGGAACTTCTCAACGCCATCATGGAATTTTCCGACAAGCAAGTAGATGAAGTGACAGGAGAACAAAATGAAGTCACATTAAACAAATTCATGGAAGACGTCGCTCTTCTTACAGACCAAGACAAAAAAGAGGATGAAGATTCTGATTATGTCACATTAATGACTATTCATAGTGCTAAAGGACTTGAATTTCCATATGTCTATGTAGTTGGAATGGAAGAGAATCTATTTCCTGGAATACAATCACTCAGCACAAGAGAAGATCTCGAAGAAGAACGCAGGTTGTTTTATGTAGCAATGACAAGAGCCGAGACCAAATTGGTATTAAGCTATGCAGAAAGTCGTTATCGCTGGGGAAACTTAACATTAAGCGAGCCATCTCGTTTTATCGAAGAAATAGATCAATCATTGATAGAGAAAACAAGGAAAGCATCATTCCGAGGCACATCGTCATTTAATGAAGGTATCAACTTCAGCAATCCATTTTCAAGAAATTTTCAAGAAAAAAGAGAATACCAAAAAAGAGAGGAAAACAAACAATATACACCTTATATTAATAGGAGCACAAACAACACCTCCTTGTCACAAAATAACACATCTGATTTCACAGCTGCATCTCCTGATGATATACAAGAAGGCATGAGAGTATATCATCAAAAATTTGGACAAGGAAACGTAATAAAAGTTGAGGGTGTTGGTCCAAACAAAAAAGCAACTGTTGTCTTTGACGAATGCGGAACGAAACAATTAATGCTTAAATTTGCAAAATTAAACATATTAAAATAAAGAAAACTTTTGACGAAAGAAAACGTTAATAACGTTACAACACATAATCAGATGAACAAAGAAGGATTAAAATACAACACAGAAAGAGATAAACTGATAATATCAGAATATGGACGTAACATTCAGGTGATGATAAATCATCTGATGGAGATTGAAGACAGAGACAAAAGAACAGAAGCTGCTCATTTTGTGGTTAGCGTTATGGCACAGATGAATCCTCAAGTCAAAGAATCAAACGATTACATACATAAATTATGGGATCATTTGCACATCATCTCTGATTATAAATTAGATGTTGACGGTCCATTCGATCCACCACAACAAGGTGTCATCACAGTTAAGCCAGAGCATGTTGGTTACCAAAAGCACAACATCAAACATGGACATTATGGGCATTACATGGGCAAAATGCTTAAAAAAATTGAGGAAATTGAAGACGATAAAAAAAGAGAAGTCTTGTTGTTAGCTTTGGCCAATCAAATGAAAAGAGATTATCTTAATTGGAATAGAGAGACTGTCAATGATTTATTAATACTCGATGATTTATACAAACTCTCTGGTGAAAGATTCACAATGCCTGCTGACACAAAACTTATTTCAACCAACGAGATACTCAACAAGCCACAAGTTGTACAACAACCAGCCAAGAAGAAAAAGGCAAAAAAACAGCAGATAAAAAAAGTTTTAAATCCAAACAGACCAAATAAAAAAAACTAAGAGATTGAAGTGTTAAAATCTGAGAATAATTGCAGTAATTGTTCTTATGTAAAATAATTTAAACATTCAACTTCAAAACACTCTAAACTTTAAACCATAAATTTTAGATTAAAAATGGGAAAATTCAAAATTGTTGGCGGCAACAAATTGCATGGAAGCATTGTTCCGCAAGGAGCCAAAAACGAAGCGATGCAGATTATATGCGCATGTCTTCTCACTGAAGATAAAGTTACCATCACCAATTTACCTGATATAGCCGACATCAACAACCTTTTATCTTTACTTCAGGATATGGGCGTTCATGTTGAAAGAAAATCACCTAACGAAGTTGACATACAAGCCAAAGATATTGACTTCACTTATTTTGAGACAGAAGACTTCACCAACAAAGCCACACGACTAAGAGGTAGTGTTATGATATTAGGCCCGATGTTGGCTCGTTTTGGCAAAGGATTTTTACCTAAGCCTGGCGGTGACAAGATAGGACGTCGTCGTTTAGACACACATATCATAGGACTTCAAAAGTTAGGAGCTACCTTTGAAAATTGCGACAAATATCAAAAAGCCTCGGTTCCATCTGACGGATTAAAAGGAGCATATATGCTTCTTGATGAAGCGTCTGTTACAGGTACCGCCAACATCATCATGGCAGCTGTCATGGCTAAAGGTGAAACGACCATATTCAATGCTGCATGTGAACCTTACATTGTACAATTATGCAGAATGCTCACCTCCATGGGAGCTAAAATCGACGGAATAGGATCCAATCTACTAAAGATAGAAGGCGTCTCAAAATTAAACGGCACAAATCATCGTCTGCTTGCCGACATGATTGAAGTTGGGAGTTTTATTGGCATGGCTGCCATGACAGGCTCAGAACTAACGATAAAGAATGCTGGCATCAATGACCTCGGCATCATCCCCGACACTTTCCGTCGTCTCGGCATCAAGATGGAATTTATAAATGACGACATATACATTCCTGCACAAGAACATTATGAGGTGGAATGTTTTATGGATGGCAGCATACTGACAGTAGCCGATGCACCATGGCCTGGTTTCACACCCGACTTGATAAGTATAGTGTTAGTGGTAGCTACACAAGCAAAGGGAACAGTACTTATCCATCAGAAAATGTTCGAGAGTCGTCTCTTCTTCGTTGACAAACTCATCGATATGGGAGCACAAATAATACTCTGCGATCCTCATAGAGCAACAGTAGTTGGATTAGACCGCACGCAACAACTACATGCTGTGAAGATGGTTTCACCAGACATCAGAGCTGGTGTAGCATTACTAATAGCTGCATTATCAGCCAATGGCACAAGTATTATAGAAAATATTGAACAGATCGACAGAGGCTATCAAAACATCGACGAAAGACTAAGAGCCATAGGCGCAGATATTGTTAGAATCAATTAACAATTAACAATTAACAATGTACTCTTGTTGTCTCGTTGACTTGTTGTCTCGTTGACTTAAAAAAGCATGACATTTTGTCAAATTTTTCATTTCAGAATTGATGGCAAATTATTTGATAATGCCATATCGCATTTATTTAGTTAATAATAATTAAAAAATATATCCATGGAAGAAAATATGAAAGAAAATGTTAACACCAATGTAAATCAAGAAGATGTTAACAAACAGAATGAAGTACATGAAATAGAACCAAAAAACAAGAGAAACAAAAAAAACAGAAACGACAAACAGTTGGAAGAACTGACAGAGAAATATGACGAGCTTAACGACAAATATCTTCGTCTCTTCTCAGAGTTTGACAACTATCGTAAACGTACAGCCAAAGAAAAAATAGAATTATCGAAGACAGCATCTGAAAGTATTATGGTTGATTTACTACCAATACTTGATGACTTTGAGCGTGCACTTCAGACAATGGAAAATAAAGATACCGACGCCAATTATGAAGGCGTACTATTGATATACAATAAATTCAAACGTACTTTAGAACAAAAAGGACTCGAAGAAATCAATGCCAAAGATGCAACATTCGACACCGATGAGCATGAGGCTCTGACAAATGTTCCTGTCACCGACGAATCTCAGAAAGGCAAAGTCTTAGACGTAATTCAAAAAGGTTATAAACTTAACGGCAAAGTAATCCGCTACGCACGTGTCGTTGTTGGAGGTTGATATTTTAAATAAAAAACAATGGAAAAAAGGGATTACTACGAAGTGCTTGAGGTGTCGAAGAACGCCACAAGTGAAGAAATCAAGAAGGCCTATCGTAAGATGGCTATAAAATATCATCCTGACAAGAACCCAAATGACAAGGATGCTGAAGAGAAGTTCAAAGAAGCAGCAGAGGCTTATGAAGTGCTGAGCAATCCTGACAAACGTTCACGTTACGATCAATTCGGACATGCAGGATTACATGGACAGCAAGGATTCAGTGGCATGGACGACATCTTCAGTCATTTCGGTGACATCTTTAGTGACTTATTCGGTGGCGGTGGCGGCGGCTTCAGTTTCAGCAGTGGATTCGGTGGATTTGGAGGCGGAGGACGTCAGGCACAGCGTCACGTTAACAGAGGTAGCAACCTGCGCCTACGCGTGAAACTAAATCTCAGCGAGATAAACGAAGGCGTCAAGAAAAAAGTAAAAGTAAATAAATTCGTTCCTTGTCAGCATTGCGGAGGAAGCGGCGCCAAAGACAATAGTTTCGAGACATGCCCAACATGTAACGGCAGAGGTCAGACCGTTAAGATACAAAACTCAATCTTCGGTCAGATGCAGACAGTAACGACATGTCCGAACTGCGGCGGCGAGGGTAAGATAATAAAGAATAAATGTACTGAATGCCAAGGTAACGGCATCGTCAAGAGTGAGGAAATCATAGAACTCGACATTCCAGCCGGCGTTGCTGATGGAATGCAACTATCGGTGAGAGGCAAAGGCAACGCCGGCGCAAGAAACGGCATAGCAGGCGACCTCATCATTTTGATAGAAGAAGAAAAAGATAAAAACTTAGAACGTGACGGAGACGACCTCATATACAACCTGTTCATCAGCTTCCCTCAAGCAGCACTTGGCGCAACAGTAGAAATACCTGTCATCAATGGAACAACAGATGTAAAAATATCTGCAGGAACACAAAGTGGTGAAGTTATAAAACTTAAAGGCAAAGGATTACCAAGTCTCAACGGATATGGAAGAGGCGACTTACTCGTCAATGTCAACGTATGGACTCCAAAGAAACTCAATAAAGAGGAAGAAAAAATAATGAAGTCATTATTAGAAAGTGAGAATATGAATCCTTCTTCCGATAATAACGAGGGTCCTTTTAAGAGATTTAAAAAATTCTTTAGCTAATGAAGAATTAGAAATTACGCATAACTAAAAAAGCATGAACAATTTCATTGAGATAAACAATGTAAGCAAAACCTACGGAGATTATAAGGCTCTTAATAACATCAGTATCAAAGTACCAAGACAAAGCATCTACGGACTTCTCGGTCCTAACGGCGCTGGAAAAACTACATTGATAAGAATGTTGAACCAAATCACTGCTCCCGATGAAGGTGAGATATTCATCAACGGAGAAAAACTTAATAGGAGTCATATCACACAAATAGGGTATCTCCCTGAAGAGAGAGGACTCTATAAAACTATGAAAGTAGGAGAACAAGCTATCTATCTCGCACAACTCAAAGGTGTGAGTTATAAAGAAGCTGAGAAACGACTCAAACAATGGTTCAAAAAATTCGACATCTTGAGTTGGTGGGATAAAAAAGTAGAAGAGCTCAGTAAGGGTATGCAACAGAAAATACAGTTTATCGTAACAGTGATACATGAACCTCAGTTACTTATCTTCGATGAGCCATTCTCTGGATTCGACCCTATCAACGTAAATATCCTTAAAAAAGAAATCTTAGAATTGAGAGATAAGGGAGCCACTATCATTTTCTCCACTCACAACATGGCTTCTGTAGAGGAACTATGCGATAACATCACGCTTATCAACAAAGGAAATAAAATCCTCGAAGGTAGCGTCTATCAAATTAAACAAGATTTTAAAGACAATAGTTTTGAGATCGTTTTAAGACACAAAGACGCTGAGACACAAAGATTCAAAGACGATGACTCTGAGAGTCTGCAATTCAGCAACTCCGCAACTCTAACTCTCCCTGAAGGATTTACATTAATCTCAGAAAAGACAGATACCAACGGCGAGATAACATTGAATGTCAAAGCTAAAAATGATGTCAATCCTAACATCTTAATAAATTATCTTTCTGAAAAAGGAACAATAGTTTCATACAGAGAGCTACTTCCTTCAATGAATGACATCTTTATTAATCAATTAACAATGAATAATGTACAATAAATAATGTACAATGACTCGTTGACGTAAAAAAACAAGTATGAGTAATTTAAGTATAATAATAAAAAGAGAATATCTCACTCGTGTCAAGAAGCGTAGCTTTTTAATTCTGACATTTTTAGGTCCGTTGTTTTTTGCTGCATTGATGATAGCACCATCATTGCTTATGATAGAATCGGAGAAGATGGAAAGCAAGAAAAACATCGCAGTGTTGGACGAAAGTGGCATATTCGACGGCAAGATTGAAAACACTGATGCCAACACCTTTCTTTATTTATATAACGAAAATGTTGATAGTCTTAAGAATCTCGTCTTTGAAGGTATATATGATGCCGTTCTATATATTCCAGCCACAGAATTTAATATACCTGTCAACGCTAAATTATACAGCAACAAACAGATACCTATGACGTTAAGTTCTCATATCGAGAGAGAGATGAAGCAGGTTGTTGAACATCAGAAACTGCTCGCTTCAGGTATCGACCCTGCCTTGGTAAAAGCCTCGCAAACTAGTATTAATGTCGCTACGATTCGCATGGATGAAGAAAACGGAGAGAAAACAAGCTATGCTGAGTTGGAATATATCATCGGTTTTGTGCTTGCCATAATAATATATTTCGCTGTCTTTCTCTTTAGCAATCAAGTTTTACGCGGTGTCATAGAAGAGAAAACAAATAGGATTATAGAAGTCATCATCAGTTCTGTCAAACCTTTTGAGCTTATGATGGGAAAGATTGTGGGCATAGCATTAGTAGGACTGACGCAATTCTTATTATGGATAATACTCACATTAGGAATATATTTAGTATCAAGCACACTCATCTTAGGACCAGAAATCATGTCGCCATCAGGAACTGTTAT
Organism: Lentimicrobiaceae bacterium; assembly: GCA_015061295.1. Lineage (GTDB taxonomy): Bacteria > Bacteroidota > Bacteroidia > Bacteroidales > F082 > Limimorpha. Next base: position 44,556 of record SUWU01000006.1, on the reverse strand, counting down.
GACTGAGCAAATAAGTCAGATAACAGAGACGACACAAGGACAGGACATCATGCTTGAGGCTGTCAATATGGTGCAATCCATCAACTTCAGCGCAATATTATGGAGTTTCCTATTCTATTTTGTATTCGGTTATCTTTTATATGCTGCCATGTTTGCAGCCATTGGCGGTATGGTTGATAACGAAACCGACAGTAACCAATTCAGCACAGTGGTGTCAATACCATTGATAATAGCACTCGTCTGCGCCACAGCAATGATCAACAACCCCGACAGTAGCTTAGGGATATGGCTCTCTATGATACCATTCACATCCCCTATCTCCATGATGATAAGGATACCGTTCGGCGTACCATATTGGCAGGTAATAGTTTCGCTATTAATACTGATAATCACATTTATCATCATCACATGGATCGCATCGAAAATATACAGAACAGGTATTCTGATGTATGGCAAGAAACCAAGCCTAAAAGAGATCTGGAAGTGGATGAAATATTAAGATGATGAAGGCTTATGACTTTTATAAAAAAAAACACTTGTATTTGAAACAAAAAAAACTTATTTTTGCACCCCAAAAATTGAATTAATTATAAAAAAATAAATTACAATGCAAAACAAAGGAGTTATTAAACTTTTAGCAGTTGTCTTAGCTGTATTCTCATTGTATCAATTGTCCTTTTCGTATGTAACAAGACGCGTTGAGAAGAAAGCAGCAGAGTATGCTACAAGTTCAGAGTCAGTGAAAATGGCAGAAACCCTTGCCAAAGGAGATCAGAATGCTTACGATTATTTATTAGATTCAATTCAAGGTGCAAGAGAGACTTACTACTTAGACTCAATGAGCACCGTTAAGGTTTATCCTATCTTTGGACAGACTTATCGTCAAGCAAAAGAAATGGAAATCAACTTAGGTCTCGACCTCAAAGGCGGTATGAACGTCATGATGGAAGTCTCTGTTCCAGACATCATTCAAGTCCTTTCTGGTCATAGTACAGATCCAACATTCGTTGAAGCATTAAGAATTGCGAATGAGCAACATCTTAACAGTCAAAGAGATTTCGTTGATTTATTTGGCGATGCTTTCCAACAATTAGATCCAAATGCCAAATTAGCTCCTATCTTCTTGTTCGAGTTTAAGGATAAAGGCATCACCGTCAATTCTACAAATGACGAAGTATTAGATGTCATCAAAGAAGAGACAAACAGTGCCATCGATCGTTCATATCAAATTTTAAGAACACGTATCGACCGTTTTGGTGTAGCACAACCAAACATCCAGAAGTTAGAAAACTCAGGACGTATCCTCGTTGAACTTCCTGGTATTAAAGACCCAAAACGTGTACGTAAACTTTTACAAGGCACAGCACAATTAGAATTTTGGGAGACATACAACTTCACAGAACTTTACGGATATTTCGATGAAGCAAACAAACGTCTTGCTGAACTTAACAAAGCTAATGAAGCTTTAACAGAAACTGAAGTAACAGAAGTCAATAACGATGAAATTACTGAAACAGAAGTAGTAACAGAGACTGCAACAGAAACAGAGACAGAACCTTCACTCTTGTCACAATTAGACAGCGAAGATTCATTACAAGTTGTACAAGAAGAGAGTTTAGAAGAAATCAGAGCTAGCTTCCCACTTTACAATTATTTGACACCTTCATATTATCAAAATGAAGCTGGCCAGACATATCCAGCACAGACCGCACGCGTTGGTATGGCATTAGTAAAAGACACAGCTAATATCAACAGAATGCTCAACCAAGTTAAATCAGTATTTCCACGTAACGTTAAATTCGCATGGTGTGTAAAACCTAATGTTACAGAAGATGGTACAGAATACATTGACCTCGTTGCATTAAAGACATCACGCGACAACAAAGCAGCTCTCGGTGGTGAAGTCATCGTTGACGCACGTCAAGACTATGATCCAAATGGTCGCGTTGAAGTAACAATCCAAATGAACAGTGAAGGCGCTAAAGCATGGAAACGCTTGACAGGTGAGAACATAGGCAGACAAGTAGCTATCGTCCTCGACAACTATGTATATTCATATCCTGTTGTCAACGACGAGATTCCAAATGGTCGTTCATCAATTTCTGGCGGTGACATGACTGTTGAAGAAGCACAAGACTTAGCCAACATCTTGAAAGCTGGTAAATTACCTGCTCCAGCAAGAATCCTCGAAGAAAATGTCGTAGGTCCATCATTAGGACAAGAAGCTATCAACTCAGGACTTTGGTCATTCATCATCGCTTTCGTATTAGTCCTTATATACATGCTGTTCTTCTACAACAAAGCTGGTATCGCAGCTGACACAGCATTATTAGTCAACATATTCTTCATGTTCGGCGTATTAGCATCATTCGGAACAGTATTAACATTGCCTGGTATCGCAGGTATCGTCTTAACACTCGGTATGGCTGTTGACTCTAACGTCATCATCTTCGAGCGTATCAAAGAAGAATTACGTGCAGGTAAAGCTTTAAGAACAGCTATTGATGACGGTTATAAAGCAGCATATTCAGCTATCTTAGACGGTAACATCACAACATTCTTGACAGCATTCGTATTATTTGAGTTCGGTACAGGACCTGTTCAAGGCTTCGCTACAACATTGATGATCGGTATTGCAACATCATTATTCACATCAATATTCATCTCACGTTTAGTATTCGAAGGCTGGTTGAAGAAAGACAAAAATATCAGTTTCTCAAACAACGCTACACGTAACTTCATGAAGAACACCTCATTCGACTTCATCAAGTTCGGCAAGACAGCTGCTATCATCGCTGGTGTATTCATCGTAATCAGCGTCGGTTCTTTAGCAATAAACGGTTTAAATCTCGGTATCGACTTCAAAGGTGGACGTAACTATGTGGTTCGTTTCGACAAAGACGTTACTGTTAATGAAGTACGTAACGCTTTAGCAAGCATAGACGAGTTCAAGACAGAGGTTCCAGAAGTTAAGACATACGGAACAAACCGTCAAGTTAAGATAACAACAGCATACGAAATCAACAACAACAGTCCTGAAATAGACCAAGAAATTCAAGGTCTCATTTACAATGCTCTTAAAGGTCTGTATAACACAGATATGACATACGACCAATTTACAACAGACTCAGACAAGAGCAACGTATTACTCGGTATCTTGAGTTCTCAGAAAGTTGGTGCTACAGTAGCTGACGATGTGACACGCAAAGCATTCATCGCTGTCATAATATCACTCGTTGTCATGTTCGTTTATATCGCTATCCGTTTCAGAAGATGGCAATATGGTTTATCAAGTATAGTATGTTTGACTCACGACACATTGTTGGTCATCGGTATGTACTCATTATTCAAAGACATCTTACCATTCACAATGGAAGTCAACCAGTCATTCATCGCTGCAATCTTAACCATCATTGGTTATTCTATCAACAACACAGTGGTTATCTTCGACCGTGTACGTGAGAACGTAAACTTATTCCCTAAGAAAGGCTGGAAAGAACGTTTCAACAGCGCAAACAACAGCACATTGTTACGTACAATCAACACATCAGGAACAACCATCGTTGTATTGTTAGCAATCTTCATCTTCGGTGGTGAGACAATCCGTGGCTTCGTCTTCGCATTGTTAGTAGGTATGTTTGCAGGTACATTCTCATCATTATTCATCGCATCACCTTTAGCATACGCTTTATTCAAAGGTAAAAAATATGATGCAGAGTTAGAACAAGTTGCAGATAAAAAAAGAAAATAATAAAAGGCTAAAGTCGAAAGACTAAAGGCTAAAGTTAAGAGAGCTTCTGATAATTCAGGAGCTCTTTTTTTTGTGAGGGATGTGAAGTTGACGATGACAATGACGATGGCAATGACGATGACGATGACGATGACGATGACTATGACGATGACAATGACAATGACAATGACAATGACGATGACGATGACAATCGACTTGGTAACTATGATTATGGCTGTTGAATAAAATTATAAATCTTTTGCCTTTCTACTTTTGACAATTACGTTTTTTTTTATACTTTTGTAAGGATAATTACGTTACCTTTCATAAAAGGATTTCATATGATAAAGAAAGTTATTTTAATACTCACAATACTCGTCATTGGTTTCACGGAACCTCTTATTGCACAACGACGTAACCCATCAAAATCAGCAGATCAGGCATTTGAGCGCAAACAGTATAACTTAGCCATAGAACGTTATAAGAAAGCGTATAAAAAGACTGGCAAGAAAAAATATAAAGATGAACGTACATATATAGTATATCAACTTGGAGAATGTTACAGATTTACAGAACAGACCAAGATGGCTGAGGCACAATACAAGCGTGTGGTAAAGACCGAATTTCCGAAAGACAACCCAATAGTTTATCTTAACTATGCCAATGTTTTAAAGAGAAATCAAAAGTATGAAGAAGCCGCTGTCTATTATGAGATGTATAACCAATTAGTTCCCGATGATCAGCGCGGCATTGCTGCTTTAGAAGACATACAATATATACAGGAATGGTTAGAATACCCATCGAAATATGAAGTGACACGCATCAAAGAAATCAACTCTAAGGCATCGGACTTCGGCGTAGCATGGATTTCCAACAATTATAATGAGATATTGTTATCTTCGGCGCGAGAAGACGGAGTATCGAAAGAGAAAGATGCCATCACAGGACAACATTTTCCTGATTTCTATATAGCACGTCAGAACAAACAAGGCAAGTGGGAGAAGCCAGAATTGGCAGATGAAGACATCATCAACTCAGAAGGTAGTGAAGGTACACCATTCATAAACAAATCATTCTCGACCTTATATTTTACACGCTGTCCCAACCATAAGAAACGTGAGTCTGGTTGTCAGATAATGAAATCTACACGTTCTGGCAGTGCATGGAGCGACCCAAGTATAGTAGAAATAACAACGATAGACAGTTTAGATGTAGTAGGGCACCCCACCCTATCAAGCGATGAACTTTACATTTATTTCGCCACAGAACGTAAAAATGGCTACGGTGGCAAAGACATATGGGTAGCGAAGAGAGAAAGTAAAAACGATAAATTTGGACGACCATTAAACCTTGGTCCCGTCATAAACACAGAAGGTGACGAGTTATATCCATATATGAGAAACGACAGCACACTCTACTTCGCATCAGACGGACATGGCGGTATGGGAGGATTAGACATTTTTGTGACCACATTAGATACCACAGGACAATGGAATAAGCCTGTTAATTTAAAATATCCTATCAACTCTATCGGCAACGACTTCGGCATCTCATTCCACCCTTCTGAAGAGAGAGGCTTCTTCATCAGTAACAGAGACAGCAGAAACGGACTCGATGATGACATCTATTATTTCATAGAACCACCTATCTTATTCACCATAGCAGGAACTATCAAAGATGTCAATAGCCTTCAATATGTTGACGGAGCTACTGTTAGAATAGCAGGATCTGATGGATCTAATTATACTACAAACAGCAGTGAGACGGGAGCATTCTTATTCACCAACTCACAGATTAAACTTAACAACACATACGTCATCACCATTGACAAAAAGAACTATCTCACTTTCACCGACACCATAAGCACTGTAGGATTAGAATTTAGCAGAGATTTCAACGAAGAATATCAGATGAGCATGATACCCGACAAACCTGTGGTATTGCCTGACATCTTATATGAATTGGCGAAATGGGAGTTACGACCACAATTTGAAGACTCCTTACGTGGACTCATAGAGCTGCTGCAAGTCAATCCTAATATTACCATTGAATTAGGTTCTCATACCGACAGCAGAGACTCACATGAGAGCAACGACATCTTATCACAGAAACGTGCTCAATCGGTATGTGACTACTTAGTCATCAGAGGCATCGACCCTTATCGTCTGACAGCTAAAGGCTACGGAGAAAGAGTGCCACGTACATTACAAAAAGATTATACACACAACGGGTTTACCTTTAAAGCTGGAACAAAACTCACAGAAGATTATATCAATAGTCTGCCTAATGACGACATCAAAGAATTTGCTCACCAGTTAAACCGTAGGTCTGAGTTTAGAGTCATCAGCAAAGACTATGTATCGAGAGAATTTATCAGCGACGACCAAATGGCAACGATCGACATGAAACCTCAAGACAACCAGATAGATTTCATTCTTAACAAGCAAGGTAATTATATCTTCAAATCCATCATCAACGCATATACAGAAGATATAACATACGACAAAGACTTCGATTTCGGAGTGTCGCAGAAAAAGGTAATGGAGTTGTTGAAAGAAGGCATCATAACCAAAGACGACTTCATAGGTGATAACATAGAGAAAATCATCACCATCGGAGCGGTAGCCGACAGAGCTGAGTTTGTCATCAGAGAGATGCATATAGCCGACAGAACAGTAGAAAACATTAAAGTAACAGTATATAACAATTTGACTTCAGACTGGGTTATGGGACAAAAGACTCTGAAACAATTTGGAGAATTTAAGTTCGATACTACCAATATGAAGCTCATCTTTAACAAATAATTATATGTCAGTAGAAAAACGTTATCAACTTAGAGGTGTCTCAGCAGAGAAGGAAGACATTCACAATGCAATAAAGAACTTAGATAAAGGATTATATCCCAACGCATTTTGTAAGATCATTCCTGATATTCTCGGCAACGATTACAATTATTGCAATATCATGCACGCCGATGGAGCCGGCACCAAGTCATCATTAGCATATCTTTATTGGAAAGAAACAGGCGACTTATCAGTATGGGCTGGCATTGCACAAGATGCTATCGTCATGAACACCGACGATCTGTTATGCGTTGGAGCTACCGACAATATGTTGTTGTCATCTACCATAGGTCGCAACAAGAACCTCATTCCCGGTGAAGTCATCTCAGCTATCATCAACGGTACAGAGGATTTTCTTGCCAAGTTACGTTCGCTCGGTTGCGGCATATATCTCACTGGTGGAGAGACAGCTGACGTAGGCGACCTCGTAAGGACAGTCATCGTCGATAGTACAGTAACAGCACGTATGAGAAGAGACGAGGTGATAGAGAACAAGATACAAGCAGGCGATGTTATCGTTGGTTTCTCATCATCAGGACAAGCCTCCTATGAAGACAGATATAACGGCGGCATGGGCAGCAACGGTCTTACATCAGCACGTCACGACGTCTTAGGTCATTATCTTGCAGAGAAATACGCTGAAAGCTACGATCACTCAATTCCAGAAGACCTTATATATTCAGGACCACATACATTGACAGAGCCAACAGAAGTAGAAGGCGTTGATGTAGGAAAACTCATACTCTCCCCTACCCGTACCTACCTTCCAATGATGGTACCTATCCTTCACGAGTTCAGAAAACAGATAAACGGCATCATACATTGTAGCGGCGGCGCACAGACTAAGGTGTTACATTTTACCAAAGACTTGCATATCGTAAAAGACAATATGTTTAAACTGCCTCCACTCTTCCGCATGATACAAGAGTCGTCAGGAACAGATTGGAAAGAGATGTATAAAGTCTTTAACATGGGACACCGCCTTGAGATATACACCAATGAGAGAGCTGCTGAGGAAATGATACAGATAGCTAAGGATTTCAACATTGAGGCTCAGATTGTTGGTCATGTCGAAGCATCAGAAAAGAAACAACTTACCATCAAGAGTGAGTTTGGTGTCTTTGAATATTAATAAAAAATCAACCTACCAAAGATGGAAATCATTGATAAGTTAGAAGCTATTAAAACAAAATGGGAAGCTCTCGGCGAACAACTCAACGATCCTGAGATTATTGGCGATATGAAACGTTTCGTCAAAATCAACAAGGATTACAAAGACTTAGAGCCTATCGTCATTGCTTTCAAAGAATATAAAAATCTTTTATCAAATATTGAAGAAGCTCGCGAGATCTTAAAAAATGAGAAAGAGGAAGAGATGCGCGAGATGGCACAAGAAGAGTTGATTACGGCAGAACAAAGATGTGAGACTCTTGTAGAAGACATACGTCTGATGCTCATCCCTAAGGATCCTACCGACGACAAGAACGCTGTCATGGAGATTCGTGCAGGTACAGGCGGCGACGAGGCGTCAATATTCGCTGGTGACTTATACAGAATGTATATCAGATATTGCGAGACCAAAGGCTGGAAGATAGAACTCGTTGAGATGAACGAAGGTACCGCTGGAGGCTTCAAAGAAATCGTCTTCAACGTTATAGGCGACGGAGCCTATGGCTTATTAAAGTTCGAATCAGGAGTGCATCGCGTACAGCGTGTGCCTAAGACAGAGACTCAAGGTAGAATACACACCTCAGCAGCTTCTGTAGTGGTGCTCCCTGAAGCAGAAGAATTTGACGTGGAACTCAACGAGAAAGACATACGTAAAGAGACATTCTGCGCCTCAGGACCTGGAGGACAATCCGTCAACACTACTTATTCTGCTGTCAGATTGACACACATACCAAGTGGCATCGTCGTTTCTTGTCAAGACGAGAAATCGCAGATCAAAAACCTCGCTACTGCTATGAAAGTACTTAGAACACGTCTCTATGAAAGAGAATACAACAAATACTTGGAAAGCATAGCATCACAGAGAAAGACTATGGTATCTACTGGCGACCGCTCAGCCAAAATCAGGACATACAACTACCCTCAAGGACGCGTCACCGACCATCGCATCAACTTGACAATTTATAATCTACAAGCTATAATTGACGGCGACATCAACGAGATTATTGAGAAACTACAGATGGCAGAAAACGCAGAACGACTTAAGGAGAATTGACAATGAACGATGAACAATGAACAATGAACAATGAATAGTTAATAGTTAGATTGTTGACTTGTTGACTTGTTGACTTGTTGACTTAAAAAATAATATTATGAATAAGAAGCAATTAGTAGAACAGATTTTTGCAAAGAAGTCATTTCTTTGCGTTGGTTTAGACACCGACATCAACAAAATACCGCAACATCTTTTAGAATGTGAAGATCCTATCTTTGAATTTAACAAAAGTATCATAGATGCTACGGCTCAATATACAATAGCATATAAGCCTAACACAGCTTTCTACGAAGTGTATGGAGCTAAAGGCTGGGAGAGTTTAGACAAGACTATTAAATATATCAAGGCTAACTATCCAGAGATTTTTGTCATTGCTGATGCAAAGAGAGGCGACATTGGCAACACATCAGCCAACTATGCAAGGGCATTTTTTGAGAGCATGAGTAGCGATGCTATCACAGTAGCGCCTTATATGGGATTAGATTCCGTTGAACCATTTTTAGGTTTTGAAGACAAATGGGTTATCTTGTTAGCTCTCACTTCTAACAAAGGTTCTAAAGACTTCCAATATCTCAATGTAAACGACCATGAACTTTATAAAGAAGTTCTCGCTAAATCAAGCACATGGGCTGATGACAATAAGATGATGTATGTTGTTGGTGCTACACATCCTGAGGAATTAGGCGAGATAAGAAAGATGTTACCAAATCACTTCTTGTTAGTACCAGGCGTTGGAGCTCAAGGAGGCGACTTGGCAGCAGTAGCAAAATATGGTCTCAACAAAGACTGCGGTTTGATTGTTAACTCATCAAGAGGCATCATCTACGCTTCAAAAGAAAAAGACTTCGCTGAGAAAGCTGCCGAAGAAGCAAAGAAACTACAAGAACAAATGGCAGCATTCCTATAATCAACGACAAAGACACTTCAATAATAAAAGAGACGTATCAGCAACAAGAAATTGATACGTCTCTTTAATTTAATTATTTCCTAATTCTTAATTCTTAATGGTAAATACCTCTCCAGCTTTAGGAATGACAATATTTTTAAAGCCAGCTTTTTCTAACACCTTGCTGTAAGGCAGCTGTGCCTCGTATTCGCCGTGGACGATAAATAGTTTCTTCACTTTTTCAGGGTTCTGGCAACGGAGATATTCTTCCATCTCCTGATAGTCTGCATGACCGCTGAAAGCATCGATGCTAAAGACTTCTGCGTTTACTTTGTGAGGCATTCCATGAATAGATATTTCCTTCTCTCCATTTAAGATACGAGCCCCGAGAGTCATTGGAGCGCAGTAGCCGATAGCGAGAATAGAGTTCTTTGGATTATCGATATTATTTGCTATATGATGTTTAACTCTACCAGCCTCCATCATGCCCGATGCTGAGATGATGATACAAGGTTCTTCTCTGTGATTTAAGGCTTTTGAATGATTTACATTCGTTATATATTTCAGCGTTCCAAAGCCAAATGGATCATCGTCGTGTTCGAGGACTTCTGCCACATCTTTGTTAAACAAATCGAGGTGCATACGGAAGATATTGGTAGCATTGACAGCTAAAGGACTATCGACATAGATAGGTAATATCGGCAGTTTACCTTCATTGTAAAAATTATTTAAGATATATACTATCTCTTGAGTTCTGCCAATAGCAAAGGAAGGTATGATAAGTTTTCCTTTCTTTTCTACGCAAGTATGCTTAATAATTCTTAACAATTCGTCTTCCGATAACTGTTTATTCTGATGCAGTCTATCGCCATATGTACTTTCCACAATAAGGTAATCGCATTGAGGGAAAGCATCTGGAGCGCGGAGAAGATAGTTATTACCACGTCCTATATCACCTGTATAACCGATACGTGTCACAGTTCCAAACTCATCAATCTCTATCGTTGCAGCTGCGCTACCAAGCAGGTGCCCTGTGTTGGTGAATTTAACTTTTATGTTGTTATCGATATAAAACTGACGGTTAAGAGGCACGCTGATAAAGAGTTCCATACATTCGCGAGCATCTTTCTCTGTATAGATAGGATCGACAGGCTTCAAGCCTTGACGAGCTCTTTTCTTGTTGAACCAATGTGTATCATTCTCCTGAATGAAGCCACTATCAGGCAACATGATAGAACAAAGGTTACGTGTTGCCTGCGTACATATCACAGAGCCTCTAAAACCTCTTTTATAGAAATAAGGTATCAATCCAGAGTGGTCTATGTGAGCGTGAGTTAAAATGATATGGTCAATCTCAGCTGGGTCAACCATAGTATTACGATTCAAGGAGTCTGTCTCCAAGCCTTTACCCTGAAACATTCCGCAATCGAGGAGTATCTTCTTTCCATGACGAGTGGTAATGAGATGCTTACTTCCCGTCACTTCTCTTGCTGCACCGATAAATTTAATTTCCATATCATTCAATTTTTATGTTATTTAACAATGATTATCTTCTTTGTGACAATTTCCAATTTCCTTTGCAAATATAAAAAAAAGGCGAAAGAAAATCAATCTCCTTCGCCTTTTTTTACAATGTTTTTTTTACAAATTATCTCAGCACTATCTTCTTAACAAAAGCATTATTTTCTGTCCTTATCTCAACGAAATATATTCCTGCTGTGAGATTTGAGAGATTCAATTGTCTGTTATTGTCGTTTTTCTTCATCATCACCTGACCTTGATAGTTATAAACGACAGCATCGAAGTTCTCATCAATATCAACATTTAATATTCCTGTTGTAGGATTAGGATAGACATTGACATTTGACATTGATATTTCATTAAGCGACACCATATCGATATTGGCTACCACGAAAGCTGGTAAAGAATAGTTTTTACCATTTCTTGCCACCACACTATAAGTATAAACACCTTTATCTAATGTCTCTGTGAATGTAGTCTCGCTTTGCACTGCCACTTCTACTCCATCGCGTCTGATGATATATTCGTCAGCGTTGTTGTTTGCATCCCACGATAATGTCACGGCAGTCTCTTCTATTGTTGCTGTAAGGTTCTCCACTGCAGCGAGAGATGTAACAATATTAAAAGGAGGCAAGGTGATATTATCGATATAACCGCAGTCATCTTTTCCAGAGTCTGCTGGATCTTTATCATATCGCCATTCCAGTGTATGTGTTCCTGGAGGCAATGTATAAGACACCTCTCCCCAATCTACGAAGTCATGCCAGCCGTCAATAGCTTTACCGTCTATCATAAATAAAAGGCTGTCGAATTTCCATTCGCAAGACACCTTTCTGTAGAAGCTCAGTTCACCTGCTGAAGGAATATCCATCACGAGATACATGCTCGAATATTGATTGTCGCCTATGGCACCCGATTTTGCGCAGTAGCTGCCTTCATATGCGCCACCGCTTATCGTCCATGGAGCAGAACCGCCTGACTCCCATTCGTAGCTGTCAAATCCAGCTGATTCAAAGTCTTCAAACACAGAACCTATATTGATGAAGAAAGTAGAGTCTGTGATGTAATTTCCTGAAGACACAGAATAAGCTATCTCGTAGGAGTAGCCGTTTTCAGTAGCATCTGATAATGTAAAGTCTGATGTCACGACGAATGACTCTCTCGCACCTATCTGTTCCTCTTTAATTGATGTTGCATCGAAGATAATATCATCGGAGCTGCTGAATATCTCTGTCATAACATCATTTGCCACGCTATTACCATCGTTAGTAATATCGAAACGAAGTGTCGCTTTATCGCCTGGATATAAGACAGGATTTTCAGATACTACTGATACGTTATCTATCACGAATAAAGGAGCGTTAGCTGTGATATAAACCTCGCTATTCCATGTCTCAGAAGCTGTTGTACATTCAACTTCAAATGGAATTATCGTTTGATCTGGGACAGATGGGCTTACCACAATCTTAAATCCTTTATTGATAGTAGCTGTCAATTTTGATGGTAAGGCGTTTATCGAGGCTTCATTATCAAGTATTGTCACATACTCAGAGTCTGATGACAATTTCACATTGACATTCTCTACTTTCTCACCACCTATATTCTTCACCAACAAAGAAAGTTCTATTGTCTCGGCATAATCTAATTGTCCGTCTTCTTGATTTAACTCATAGCCTGTACATACGAGATAAGCACCTTCTGCAGGAGATACATTGATGTCCATCACCTCTGTAACTTTGTTGTATCCTATCACCACAAGTTTAGCGATGCCTGGTGTATCAAGAGCTGAGAAGTTGAGTTTTGCCATATTGTTTTCTATGTTAGCGGAAGCTATCACCTCACCATTCATCGACAATGTAGCGATACCATAGTCTGTTGTTGCATTGACGAGCATCTCTGTCATTCCGAGATATAAGGTATTATCGCAATCGACATTCATTTTTTGAGGTGTTTCTGTTCTGAGCATCAACGATGGGTCGCCGAAGAGAATCCAAGTCTTATAGGTGTCACCATTGTCATCGGGCGACATATCGAGTATATACATATTACCGTTCAATGATGCGCCAGCGAGTGTATGTTTGTAACCGCTACGATATTCTGCCAAGATGTTAACCATCTCATCTTGCCCATACATAGGAGGGATCCAAGGCTGTGAGATCCAGGAGAACATGCCGCCTATCGCGCCTGTAGGAGCACCCGTCGCAGGGTTTACAGCTCTTTGCCATGACTCAGCGAAACATTCATTATAATCGAACTGACCGTTATAACATGCTGACGACCAGATGAAAGGCAGTTTGTAGTCATTAGTAAGATTATTAACACATGTAGTGTTGAAGTTAGCGATGACCCAGCTATCTTTTGTACCATGGTTACAATAATTAGCTATACCGACACCATTATTAAAATCGGCAGTAATATCAGCTGTTGTGGCGCTATACACGCCTTCATATCTCTGTGATATCTCTTGATAAGTATAATTCATCAAAGTATCGCGGATAAAGTCGATATGTTGATAGTCTTTTTCTCCATAGTGTCCGTTACCTTCCACCGAGCCTATACCAATACCTTTGCTTAGCCAAGAAGCTGTCTCGTCGATGTCGCGTTCATAGTAGATTATTTTCTTGACTTGATTCTCTGCATCTATCTCATTAGCTACCGAGAGACGACCGATGAAGACATCCATATAAAGGTCGTCGCCTTCTAACTGTCCATAGTAGTTATCTGTTCTTGCTGTGGTAAATCCATTTATCACGGTAGTAGGATAAGCTGGGAGATTGTTATGTTCTCCTACCAAGAGAATATGAGTAAGGTTTGGATGTGAGATATAATAACTTTGAAGATAAGATTTCAGTTGGTCGAGGGTTCCTGTTGTTGAGACAGGCACTATAGATGTCGGGCGACCGGATATATTTTTCCAATCGACGAGGTCTTGTAGTTCATCTAAATATTCATCTACACAGACTATGAGCATCTCGCCATTATCATCAAGAAACGAGTATCTATCATTAGAATAGTTGATGAAACGTCTTTCATAGGAAACAGCTATCTCAGAGTCCACTCTATTATTTCTGCGTGATATTTTCTGGTTTTCTCCGTTATCGCTTATTTTCTTAGCAGATATTGTCATCTGAGTATAGATACGTAATGTCTTTGTGACAGGGTTATATGCGTAAGGATAAACCATGATATTTTGTCCACGGAAATCGCGTAAGATATAAGGAGCCTCCAATGATACTTGATGTGCAGGGTAGAAAGCATCTTGTTGATACATCTCACCATAGACATATTCCACCTCATCAGGATTTACTTGTCGGCTGATGTTACCTTTTGACGGAGCTATCTCCACATTGTCAATATCGACATATTTTGAGTCGATGATATTGACTTGCATCTCAGCTTTGTCGCCGATGATGATAGGGACGGGGAACATCGGGATGTCGGGAGCGCCTTTAACGAGCATAGCTGCCATATCATCACCACTGAGTACCAACTGTTGTCCTTTCGGTGTATTGACTGCTGTTGCGAAGTAGCCATCTACTTTAACATCAATGATGATTTCATTCTCCGATGACGACACTAAGGTCTTCTTCACTTTTACTGGCGCATCTTTTCTCACGCCGTTCTCTTCATGAGAAAATGCCCATGATGTCAACATCATGAGCATTACCATTAACAATGATAGTTTTTTCATTTAATTATTATTTTTATTTCTTTATGACTTTCTTAATCATAATATTTTCATCAGTTCTTATCTCGATCAGATACATTCCTGATGTAAGATTTGTTATATCAATCTGACCATCTTTATCGTTCAGTTTCATCACCATCTGACCTTGATAGTTATATATCACAGCGTCGAAGCGAGTATCAACATCGATGTTGACGATACCTGTTGTTGGGTTAGGATATACTGTTACGTTATTATCTTCTACAACCTCTTCCACATCGACTTTAAACACTAACAATGGAGGGAATTGTACGAAATCGATGTAAGCTCTGTCGTCACCATCACTTGATGAGACGTCTTTCACATATTCCCACTTGAAGTTATGGAGACCGCTTTCTACTTCATATTCCACTTTTGCCCAGTCAGCCTCACCCGTCCAGCTACCTAATTCCTTATTGTCGATAGAGAATGTCAAGAAATCGTAACCTTCTTCTGATGATACTTTTCTATAGAAACTGACGAAACCCTCTGAGAATATCTCTGCTGTAAGTGACAAAGTGTATGTCTTGTTATTTTGTCCGTTTGCAGGAGATGCCACACAATATTCTCCTTCATATCCACCTTCTATGACCGACCATGCAGCGTTTCCATCATTCCATTCAAATGTTGACAGATCGCCTGTCTCGAAGTCGTCTTTTATCATACCAGCATACAATTCAAATTCACCAAATGTAGAATAGGCTCCTGACTGTACTTTACAACCTACCTGGTACAAGGCACCATTTACCGCTGACTCTGATACCGTTATATTTGTTGTTACTTGATATTGTTCTCCTGGTATAGCCATATCTGTTTCTAATGTCACGTTTTCAAAAGTCACGTCAGAGGAGCTACTTTCTAAGTAAGTCTTCACATCTTTAGCAGTGCTACTACCTGTATTACTGAAGGTAACAGTAAATGTTGAGGTCTCTCCTGGCAATAACTCACCAATAGCATTGTCTATTGCTAAATTATCTATTGTGATGACAGGAGCGTGAGCTATTATAGTAAAATCGCTAAACCATTCCTCTGAGTCATTAGAGCACTTGACATTAAACTTCACAGGTGTTCTATCTGGAATATTATATGCCACACTAAAGCTCAACTGGTTATCTACTGACACCACTTCGTTTGATGCTATCTCAGACACTGTTGTTTCAGCATTATTTATTGTGATATACTCCGACTCTGTTGACAATTCCACTTTAACATTATTGGCAGTCTCTGTAGCAATATTTTTCAGATTCAAAGAGATGTTCACGTTTTCTCCGTAGTCTAACTGTCCATTGTCATCATTAAGGTCATAACTTTCACATACCACAAAAGAGCCTTCTGCTGGTATCACCTCTATATCTTTTACTTCTGTGACTTTATTATATCCTATCACGACGAGTTTCAATGGTTTCACCTCGTTTAATGCAGGGAAGGTAAAGTTCACCTCTCCATTTTCCACATACGATGAAGCTATTACTTCGCCATCTATCGACAATGTAGCGATACCAAATTCTGTATCAGCACTGACTGACATAGAAGACATTCCGACAAGCATTACTGAAGGAGAATAGGTGACATTCATTGATTCTGGAGCTTTTGTTCTCATCATCATAGAAGGGTCGCCGAACAAGAGCCAAGAGTTATGTGTCTCGCCATAATCTTCTGGGCAGACGTCGAGGATGTACATATTACCATTCAAAGAAGCGCCTCCGAGAGTATGTTTATAGTTAGGGCGCCACTCTGTCAAGATATTCACCATCTCATCTTGTCCGTGCATTGGAGGAACCCAAGGCTGAGCTATCCATGAGAACATGCCTCCTATAGCACCTGTTGCTGCACCCGTTGAAGGATTGGTAGCACGCATCCATGACTCAGCGAAACATTCAGTATAATCAAATTGTCCATTGTTACATGCCACAGACCATATCACAGGAAGCATATTGTCGTTTGTCAGCTGATGTACATTACTGACATCAAAGTTAGCCACTGCCCAACCTGTTGGAAGTCCGTGATTACAATAGTTGATGAGACCGACACCTTGACTAAAGTCGCTGACCATACCTGATGCAGTTGGACCATTGATATATTCATAATGTTTTGAGATGTCGGTATATGTATAGTTCAAGAGGGTATCACAGATGAAGTCGATATGTTCATAATCAGCTTCACCAAAATGGCCTCTTCCATCACCCTCATTAGCACCTACTCCAGAACCTTTCGACAACCATGTAGCATCTTCTTTTATATCACGTTCATAACGAATAATCTTATTGACTTGTACTACAGCATCTGCCTCATTAGCAACAGGAAGACGACCTACAAAAACTTCTTCATAATAATCGTTACCCTCATACATTCCGTAATAATTATCCGACTCAAGAGAATAAGCTACATAATAAGGTGGAAGGTCGTCATATTCTCCGACTAACAAGACATACGTCAAGTCTGGATTTTCTTGATAATAGTTAGTGAGATAATTCCTCAATTGTGTTTCAGTTCCAGTTTCTGACACAGCCACAATCTTTGTTGGACGTCCTGATATGTTCTTCCATTCTACCAATGGCTGAACCTCATCTAAATATTCATCTACACATACAATAAGCATCTCTCCTTCGTCAAGTAAGTAGCTTCTTTTTGCTGATGCCTCATAGTTGATGAAACGACGTTTATAAGACTCATTAACTTCAGGGTCTATTGTTGTTCTTGCTTTTCGCGATGCCACTTTCTTGTTCACTCCGTTGTCGCTAACTTTCTTAGCAGAGATGGTCATATGAGTATAGACACGTAATGTCTTGGTGACAGGGTTATATGCGTAAGGATAGACCATAATATTTTGTCCGCGGAAGTCACGCAGTATATAAGGTGTCTCCAATGCAGCCTGTTGTGCTGGGTAGAAAGCGTCTTGTTGATACATCTCGCCATAGACATATTCTACATCATTAGGATTGACTTTACGATTGAGGTTACCTTTCGATGGAGCTATCTCTACACCTTCAATATCGGTATATTCTGCGTTGAGCACCGACACTTCCATCTCTGCATTGTCATCGATGATTATAGAGACAGGGAACATCGGGAGATCAGGAGCTCCTGCTTTAAGCATTGATGCCATATCGTCTGCCGATATTATCATCTGCTTTCCTTTTGGTGTTGTAACTGTCGTAGAATAGTAGCCATCGACTTTAACATCGATAACGACTTCTTTATCTGACGATGACACCAAAGTCTTCTTTACATTAGTAGGAATGTCGCTTTTCAAACCATTCCATTTCTGTGAGTATCCAAACATAGACACGCACAACATGATTGTAAATAATAATATTCTCTTCATAGGTTTAAATTAGATTTATTTCAAAATTATTTTCTCAATTATATGATTTCTTTCATTATTAATCTCCACGAAATATATGCCTGACTTAAGATTAGAGATGTCAATCTGATTTTTACAGTCAACATATCTCATCATCACCTGTCCCTGATGATTATACACCACGACATTAACATTTGTATCTATATTGAAATTCAACATCCCTGATGTAGGATTAGGATACAATTCTATCTTTTGTTCATCAGTATTTTCATCGAGAGCTATGGTACCCACAAGAAGGTCATAAACTTTATTGGCAAAATATTGTGATGAGGACACATCAATATTTACTTGATACATAGAACCATTTACCACCGTTGATGGAATGAATATGTTCAACGACACCGACATCACACCATCAGGTAATAGTTCATCTTTAGTAAAACTCTTTTGTATTATTTTAATATCCTCCGGGTTACATGATATATTTGCCAGCACATCGTATGCTGTGCCACCGCCTTCGTTTCTTACCTCAAACTTCATCACGACGGTCTCCCCTGGATTAATAACATTGCCAGACACAACGACATCACTTATCGTCAGTGCAGGCGCATTTGCTGCTATTGAGAACTCATTTTCCCACGACTCATCACCTGTCATCGCCACAAGTTTAAAATCTATCATAGTCTGATCTGGCACATCTGCTGCTACTTCAAACATGAATTCATCATTGACAGTCACTTTCTTTCCACTTGCCAATGAAGATATTGTAGCTGTATTATTTATCATCGTGATATATTCGGAGTTCGTCGTGAGAGTTAGCTCGACATCAGACACATCTTCAGAACCAACATTAACAATATCCAACGACAGAGAGGTATTCTCTCCACTATCGAGTTTACCGTTATCATCGTTGATACGGCATGAGCCAAACATGATACAAGTTCCTTCTATTGCTTCTGAAGATATTGTTTCTCTATAAGGATAATGATTAGGGTGAGACACCACTATGGTCAACTCTTGTCCTCCTGAGATGTCACTTATAGGGATATTACCTATTCCTGTATCATCTACCATTCCTGCTCCATAGAGTACTCCATTGGCAGAGATACCCACATAAGAACCTGGAGCTGCTTTCACTTCAAACGACTCTACTCCTGCAGGTATGGTATAAAGATGCGACACCTCGTTAGCGAAAGGCTTTGCGCGATATGGCATCACAGAGCCATCACCGAGAGTATGATAGGCTTCATAATAATACTTCGATGTCACTGACGAGGAATAATCGTTGAGATGAGAATATGTAACAGCGAGGTTTCCAGAATACATCACCGACGACAGGGTATTATAAGAGTCTGACCACAAGGCATCGTAGCATCCTGCGGTAGTCTCATTATATTCAGGCATCTCACCTGTGACATAAGTAGCTCCCACTGCAAAGTAATAATCTTCATACCAATATGTCACAGGGCATGAGCCTATATAACCCCATGCGCCTTTCTTCTCTGCACATATCATAGCTTCACCTAAACTCTTAGATGCATTGTAGCCCCAGTCGCCAGAGTTACAGCAGTTTCCCACTGCCCAGAAATATTTATCGGTATTGGTTAAGTTAGGCACGTCCGACACAGCAAATCTCGGGTCATCCCATAGCGTCTCTAATCCATGAGCTGTATAAAGCGCAAAACCCACTCCCTCGCTAAGATGATCGTAACATCCTGTATATGGAGAATCTAAGTATTTATATACATTATCATAACCATGATCTTCATTATAGTAATAATTTGACACATACTCTACTGTAGGCTGTGCTACTTCTTGATTATACCAATAATCGAAGCCTGCTATCAACAGAGCATTTCTAAGATATGAAGGATCTGGCATAGTATATTGTTCGTATTGAAGCACCTTCTCTATCAAGTCTTCCATCTCTTCCACCGTCTCACAACACATACGGCTACAATACATGTCAGGCATATAATCGTCGTCAGATGTGGAATAGTAGTTATCTGTTACTCTTTGTGTTTCTACACCCGAAATCTTGCTCGGCGGCAATTGCTCCTCATCGCCGAACAATATCACAAAAGTTGGAGCCTCCAACTCATATTGTTGTCTAATATATGACTTGATGTCGTCTGATGATGTTCCTATTTCATCGGTGAATTTAACATCGAGATAGAATCCTTTCTGGGTTTTCCATTCTATCCAAGGCTGCATAACATCCTCAAACATACGATTTGCAATAACGAGCATTTTGACTGGAGTTTTCAGCAAGTCGGGGTGTTTGTCATAAAAATCGCTGATAGTTCTTGCATTAAAGAGTTGGTTATAGATAACATCGAAATAAGGTGAATAGGTTTTGAGGAGGGTTTGTTCTGTAAGGTTTTGATCTGCGTTCTCGAATGTTATCTCTATCTTTATATCATTGAATACTCGTAATGTATTATTTGTAGGATTATAACTTGTCGGTTCTATTTGCAAAGCTCCGAGCCTCACTCCTCGCATCGTTCCCAACAACTCAAAGGAAGTCTTAGGTTGCTCGGTCATCGATCTTGTTTGATAAGCCATTTCGTCGTAGTAGAACACTACATCTTCAGCTTTCGTCGCTTTACTCTGTGACGGTTGATGAGGATATATCTTACTTATCCCATAATCGTCGAGATTATAATCTACGGTAGTATAATCGATTACCTTTATCACAGGGGTAGCTCCGAAAGGTACAGCCACGAGTTTGCGAGATATTGGCAGAGCAGGAGCGCCATAATTACCACCTGCCACAGTGCCATCTAATGATATGACAGAGAACTCCCCTGCTTCAGTGGCGACACGTTCGCTCTCCACACTATTATACGAAAACGTAGCTCTTATTTTTTCAAAAGACGAGGCTTGGATAGTGTTACCCCTATTACTCGCATCGAGGTCGATGCGTCCCTGTGCATTTATCACATTTACAAGCAGCGTCAAGAGTAGTAATAAAGTTTGTCTTTTCATAAGCATATTCAAGTTTTAGATATAAATTTACACTTCGCAAATATACAAATAAAAAAGACAATATGGTAAGTATTTTTTACAATCATTGTAACAACTTTTTATACTGATTTTTATCGTTTAAAATTTCTATTGCCTTGCCTATCATTTTATCGTCTTCGGCGATGATTTTATAGTATTTTTCCATATCCCATTCATTGCGTGCTATCATAGCTTTAAGCTGCAACTTAATCATCTTTTCTGAGCGTAGAAATTGTTCTTCATCCCATTTTATATCTTTCTTTTCTGCTGCATTTTTAAAGTCGTCAATCATCTCGTCTGTTATCACGAAATCGTCTTCATAATAGGAGAAGTCAGGATATTTCTCTTTTAGCGCTTCTCTATTATCCATCACATAATCAATAGCATATTGGTTAAATATTCCTTTTCTGATAAGGTCGGTATAAAGTTTAGTAGCGAATGTTGTATCGATAGGTACGAATATATCGGGCATGACGCCTCCTCCGCCATAGACGGTCCTTCCACTCACAAGAGTCTCATATTTAAGAGAGTCGGGAAATTGAATGCTATCAGCATGATAATACTCTCCGTGATCGAAGCGTTTAGTCATCTCGTTATAATAGTCTTCTGTTCCTTTCTCGTAAGAACGTTGTATGCAGCGTCCTGTTGGAGTGTAATATCGTGCTGTAGTAAGTCGTACTATGGAGCCATCGGGGAGATTAAAAGGTCGTTGGACGAGACCTTTGCCGAAGGAGCGTCGTCCTATCAAGACGCCTCTATCCCAATCTTGTATCGCTCCCGACACTATCTCGCTCGCCGACGCAGAGCCTTCATCTATCAACACCACGAGTTTTCCTTTTGCGAAGTCGCCTTTCTTATCTGTCTCAAAAATCTGCTTCGGACTCTTGTCGCCTTCGGTATAAACTACAGTCATACCTTTATCGAGGAACATATTACCCAACTCAAATGCCACATTAAGATAACCGCCATTGTTACCTCTCAGGTCGAGTATTAACGACTTCATCTTCTGTTCTTCAAGCTCTTCGAGTGCTTCTTTAAACTCTTTCATAGAGGTCTTCGCAAAACGATCTAACTTGATATAGCCAATGTTTTCGTCAAGCATAAAATAAGCATTGATGCTATTCAATGGAATCTTATCTCTCGTCACCTCATAATCTATAAGTTCGTCACTATCACCTCTTTTGATGCCAAGAGTCACTTTCGTTCCCTTCTTACCACGTATATGTTCAGTCACATATTCGTTATTGATTTTCTTCCCGAAGGCATCCTCACCATCTATTGTGATAATCTTATCGCCAGACATAATACCCACCTTATCTGATGGGCCACCTGGCACTGGCGACACTATTAATATCGTATCTTGAAATATCTGAAATGTAACGCCTATTCCCTCGAAGCTACCTTCCAAAGGCTCGTTAGCTTTTTGAACATCTTTCTTAGATATGTAAGCCGAATGAGGATCCAACTCCTTAAGCATAGCGACTATAGCATCTTCGGTAAGAGCCTCGAGATTAGCAGTATCGACATAAAAATTATTAATAAGATAGTACATCGTAGTCATCTTCTGTATTGTCGTCTTAGGGTCTATCTTATTATGCTCATTATTCTGAGCCATTGCCACCATATTAAAGGCAATCAACAGGGAAAGTAATAAAGATTTGATGTATCTCATAAACGTTTTTATTCATTTAACAAAAATCAACAGACAAAGTTCAACAGCCAATAGTCAACATTATTGTCTTATAATCTCGAAACTATTATCTTCATAAAGTCGTATGATAGTAGAAGGCTTAGGTTTTGTAAGCACGTCATGATACAGTTGCACCACATAATCGACTTTATTTTTTATTTGTTCTGATATTTCCGCATAAATAGAAGGTGCGGTATCACCAGCGAAGTTAGCTGATGTAGATGTTATAGGTCTGCCGAGTTTTTTTATCAGAGCCTTACAGAAATCGTTATCCACTACGCGGATACATATTGTCTTATCGGCAGATACATTCTTTGCCAAGCCCTTCGACTCTGAGTATATGATACTCAATGGATTTTTAGCAGCCTTGATAATATCGGGAGCTACCAATGGAAAATTCTCCACATAATCCTTTAACATATCTATACTATCAACCAAGACTATAAGACTCTTGCCTTTGGTTCTATCTTTAACAGCAAAGACCTTGTCAACAGCCTTCTGATTGGTTGCATCACAACCGATACCCCAAATCGTATCTGTCGGATAGATAATAACTTTACCTTGTTTCAATAACTCACAACAATAATTTACTTCTTTATCAAAATCTGTCATAACAATCATATTATTTTGACAACAAAATTAACTCTTTTTTATTACTTTTGCAGAATGAATAGCCGTATTTTTTTTCATACGATTATTTTTTTATTTTTTCATCATTAGTAATTTGATAATCACAGATGTTGATATATATAACAGCAATAATCATAGGGCTTGCATACGCTTCTATTTTGTATGTCTCTAACAAAAAACAACATTACAGCAGATTTTTGACATCTGTAATGTTCATTTTAAGAACTGCTGTTGTATCTCTCATCGTGCTATTACTTTTTAATCCATATTTAAAACACAAAAAGAATAAGATAGAACAAGCTACTATAATTATAGCTCAAGACAATTCCATGTCATTGACATTCAACAAAGACTCCATCTTTTACAAAGAACGATACCCTTTCCTCTTAGATAGTATCTGTGATGATTTAGATGAAAAATTTATCGTTGACAAATATCTTTTCGGAGACGAAGTCAGAGAACTCGACACCATTGATTATCAAGATTATTACACCGATATCAGCGAGATTTTAAACTACATAGAAAAGACATACTATAAAAAAAATGTAGGTGCTGTAGTATTACTCTCCGATGGAATCTGCAACAAATCATATCTCCCTGAGCAAAACATCAGCTCCTACCCTTTTCCTATATACAGCGTAACACTCGGCGACACAACTAATTATCCCGACTTGTTCATCAACAATATCCGATATAACAAAGCATGTCGCGCCAACATCATCTCTCCTATTCAAATAACAGCCAACGCTGTCAACTGCAAGGATAAATCTATGGAAATAGAGGTTCTCCTCGACAATGACATCATCGATAATAGAATTATCCATATCAACTCTAATCGTTTCTCTAAGACTTTGAATTTCAATATAAATTTTAAAGATGAAGGTGTAAAACAAATTGATGTCAGGATAAAAAATCTTGAAGAAGAATCACAGACCAGAAACAACAACAAAAGAATATTTATTGAAGTCATCGACAAAAAATATAAGGTTCTATGCCTTGCCAAGTCGCCACATCCCGACATCGCGAGTTTGAAAAACATCTTAGGAGACCATTTCGACTTCGACATAACATTCTTCAACAACGACATTCCTAATCTTTATGATTACGACTTATTGATATTACATCAAGTTCCGTTCTTAGGCATGAACACCTACGCTTCTTTAGCAGAACAACTTAAGAATAACAAAGAGATGCCCATCTTCTGTATGATAGGCAACGACACCGACATAGAACGTCTCAACGAGATACAGTCGTCAATACAGGTAAGAAAAGGAGCCATCAACAGCCTCCTCGACGTTAAAGCTCATTATAATCAATTATTTGGATTATTCAATATCGACAAGGAAAACATTGAAATAGCTAACAACTTCCCACCTCTGACGTTGCCACATCTCGACATAAAGACAAACGGAATACACGACATCTTGTTCTATATGAACATCATGGATATGACAACAGATACTCCGTTATTGAGTTTTGCAACAGACAACGAAGGTCGTAAGACGGCTTTTCTTTTCGGAACGGAAATATGGCGATGGAAGTACTTCAATTTTTATAATGAGAACAATTTCAATGGTTTTGATGAGATAATAAACAAAAGCATACAATACCTCCTCACCGACAAAGACAAAGAGCTAACTATTTATCATAACGAGAGTTACCTCAACAACGAGAACATCATCATGCGCGCCGAGATGAGAAATCCAAGCCAGGAACTATTCAACGATGCCGACTTAAAAATCAACATCAGAAACAAACATAACAACGACATCTATGAGTATGAGTTTTCAAAAGATGACAAGTCATACATATTAAATGTCAACACCTTAGGAGAAGGAATATATACATATGAGGCAAAAGCCGAACACGGCGGCAAACAATATAGCGACAAAGGCACTTTCTCTGTCGTCAATGTAGGTGCCGAGGCCCAAGATTTAGTAGCCAATGCAAGAAGAATGGAGTTGCTATCAACACTCACCAACGGCAAAAATTTCAACATCAACGAAATAAATCAACTCGCTGAAACATTATATAATGATGAAAGGATACACTCTATAGTGAGAGAAGAAAACAACTTCATCGGATTGATAAACATAAAATCATTGTTATTCATAATAATAACGATGATAAGCATAGAATGGTTCTTGAGAAAATATTTCAGTTAACATAAATTTATTAACAAAAATTATTTAAAAAAAATGAAAGTAGCAAAAAACACAGTCGTCACCATGACTTATGTCTTACATCGCGAGACAGCTGACGGCGAGATTATCCAAGAAACGACAAAAGAACAACCATTCCAAGCCATTTTCGGACAAGGAATGTTATTACCAAAATTTGAAGAGAACTTAGACGGTTTAGAGCCAGGAGCCACATTCGGTTTTGCTTTGACACCACAAGAAGGCTACGGCGAACACAGAGACGAGAATGTTATCGACGTTAACAAAGACATCTTCGTTCAAGATGGCGTCTTCAATGAGACTATCTGTCAAGTAGGTGCGCAAGTGTGGTTTACCGACAATAACAACCAGCCATTCCCTGGTAAGATTTTAGAGATTGGCGAGACAACAGTAAAAGTTGACTTCAACCCTGAGTTAGCAGGTGTGCCTTTATATTTCACAGGTGAGATATTAGATGTTCGTGAGCTCAACGAGTCTGACTTTGGCGGCTGCGGCGGAGGACACTGTCACAATCAGAGCTGCTGCGAAAGTTGCGGTGGCGGCTGCGGTGAATAATAAAAAAAGTAGCGACCTCGTAATGAAGTCGCTACTTTTTTTCTATTACATGTTATAATTAGAAGGTATAGACGAAACCAAATTCTACTGGAACACGACCATTGATGCCGAAACCAAATTCGCTATCTTTCTCGATATATTCAGCTTTAATCTCTTCACCAAGAATCTCTTCTTCCTCTACATATGAGAGTTTTGTCTGATACCAGCCTAAGCTCAACAGACCGAGTTCTGCATTGAAAGAAATATGCTCATTAAATTGATAAGTGAAAGCAGGTTGGATGTAGAAACCAATTCCAAAACCTTTAGGACCTTTTTCTTTAACTGTTATTTCTTCATCATCTTCTATATCTTTATATACCATCTTTGATGAAGCGAAAGCCAAAGGAAGTTTTGCGTCTGCATATAACTTAATCTTACCGAAGTCGCCGAATACATAACGGAAGAACGGAGTAAAATCAAATTCTGATAATCCTATCTTATCATCGAACTCTTTCTTTTCGACATCTGTACAAGTCTTTGTAATATCTTGTTTGTATCCTATTGTTGCACCGAAGCCCATTCTGTCGGAGAACATCATACCTACTGTTGGAGCAATTGAAAAAGTCGTGGTACGAGGATTATATCCAAGACCACCATAATCTGGCTCAACAACACCATTTACGGTAATTGTTTCTTCTGAATAACCAGCACCATGACTAAAGCCGATGCTACCACCTACAAATAACTGAGCGTTAGCGACTAAGCCTGTAGCCACGAACACTAATACAATTAAAAATCTTTTCATAGTATTAAATTTTTAAGATTAACGTCACAAAGTTAAAAAAAATTACAATTTAACATCTAAAAAAAAAATCATTCTGATTATATTTGCAGAAAAAACCATTTTGATGAAAAAATTAGTTATTTTCGACTTAGACGGCACTCTTCTATACACCTTAGAAGACTTAGCAAACAGTGTTAATTTCACGTTAGATTTATTCGGTTATCCTGTAAAGACATTAGAAGAAATATCTTCTTTTGTAGGCAATGGCGTTCAACATTTATTACGACAGTCGTTACCTTCTGACATCAGCGAGAAAGACTTTGAGTTATGTCTCGCTTGTTTCAAGGATCATTATGTGAAGCATTGCTGTGAGAAGACCCGTCCATATGATGGCATCATAGAAACACTTCAGCGATTGAAAGAAAAAGGTGTGATAGTGGGGATAGTATCTAACAAGTTTCAATCTGCTGCCGATGACTGTTGCGAGCATTATTTCAAAGATCTGTATAACTCTGTCATGGGAGAAAGTGAGATATGTCGCCGTAAGCCATCTCCTGATGGTATCAACATCTTGTGCGACATCTATAATGTAGATAAAGACGATTGTATCTTCTTCGGCGACAGCGAAGTCGATATCAAGACAGCCGAGAATGCTGGAGTATTCTGCGTATCGGTATTATGGGGATACAGAGACCAGATTTTTCTTTCTAAAAACGGAGCTCGTCTGTTTATCAACCGTCCAGATGAGATAATAGACCTCATTGACTGATAACTCATTAACGACGCTATCACAGCTACAAAAAAAACGTGTTTAATTTTTGCTATCATTAAAATAACGACTTGATATTTTTTTTATCTTTGTGCCTGCAACTTTATATGTAAATCAATGGAAACTTTTTTACCTATTGTCATTACTTTCATCTTCATCTTAGCCATTTTAGGTATCATAGCTGGCGTTAGCAACGATGCCACCAACTTCATGTCGGCAGCAGTAGGAACAAAATCTGCTTCATACAGAGTTGTCACAATCATCGCAGCCTTAGGTATCGTTATCGGCTCGCTCATGAGCAACGGCATGATGGAGATAGCAAGAAACGGAGTCTTCACCCCACAGTACTTCTTCGCCAACGAGATAATTTACATATACTTGGCTGTGATGATAGCAAATCTCATTCTATTAGATGTCTTCAACACCTTAGGTTTACCCACTTCCACATCGGTGTCGCTCGTCTTTGAATTGCTCGGAGCCACAGTAGCCATCGCGATGATTAAGATGCACAACGGCACAGCCGACGCGAGTTTAGCAGAACTCATCAATACCGACAAAGCCCTCACCATGGTAGTAGGCATCTTCCTCTCTGTGGCAATAGCATTCATCTTTGGAATTATTGTACAATATATCACACGTCTCATCTTCTCCTTCAATTATCTCAAAAACCTGAAATGGAAGGTTGGCATATTCAGTGGAATAGCAACAACAGCTTTGATATATTTCATGCTCATCAAAGGAATGAAAGGAGCAGCTTTTATTACCGCCGACATGCACACATGGATCGACACTCATACATGGCAACTACTCGGTATAAGTTTTGTCTTCTTAACCATATTGATGCAGATACTTTATTTCCTTAAAGTAAACGTATTAAAGCTCGTAGTACTCATAGGCACCTTTGCTCTTGCCATGGCATTTGCAGGCAACGACCTTGTCAACTTTATCGGCGTACCTCTTGCAGGCTTAGACACTTATATTGAAGTGAGACGTAGCAACGTTGCCATCGACAGTCTCAGCATGGGCTCGTTAAACACCATGTCGGCTGCCAACACCATATATTTAGTCGTCGCAGGCATCCTCATGGCTATAACATTACTCACATCAAAGAAGGCTAAAATCGTTTTACAGACATCTTTAGACCTCTCTAAACAAAACGGAGGCAACGAGTCGTTCGGTTCCTCAGCTATCGCTCGTAGCTTAGTGAGATTTACCAATAATATGGTTACTGCTGTTGACAATATTTTACCAGCAAAAGTAAAGGCATGGATAGAACGACGCTTCGACAACAGAGAGATGATACTCGAAGAAAACGCCTCTTTCGACCTCATCAGAGGCTCGGTGAGTATAGTGTTGGCCTCTATGCTTATAGCACTCGGCACATCATTAAAGCTTCCCTTGTCAACGACATATGTCACTTTCATGGTTACTATGGGTGCTTCATTAGCCGACAGAGCGTGGTCGAGAGAAAGCGCAGTATATCGCGTCACAGGCATGTTCGCCGTCATAGGCGGCTGGTTCATCACAGCGATAGTGGCATTCCTCATCTGCTTCTTAATAGCCCTGCTATTCTACTACGGCGGCATAGTGGCAATGATAGTGATGATAGCTTTATCAGTATTAGTCATAATTAAAAACAGAGCCAAGACAAACAAGAACAACGAGACCGACGACTTATTCGAACAAGCTATGAACACCTCCGACCAAGAAATCCTTTATGAAACACTTATCCAGCATAACAAACAAAGTATCAATGAACTTCTTAATATCTCTAAAAACATCTATACCGATGTCGTGAGTTCTTTCATCAAAGAAGACATCAAGACACTGAGAAAAGTGTCTAACGACTGCCGTCTCGCCAAAGAGAAGATGAAACAACTTAAGAGAAAAGAGATTATGATTATGCGTCGTTTAGACGATAAGATGATAAACAAAAACACATGGTTCCATCTGTCATATAACTGTATCGAACAGATTTTATATGCTCTAAGAAGAATATGTGATCCATGCAAAGAATATGTTGACAATAGCTTCACTCCATTAGACAAGAAATATCTTCCTGAGGTGGAGAGTCTGAAAGAAAAAGTGATATGGTCGATAGACACCGCCGACATAACAATATCAACTTCAGAATATAGCGATGTTGATGGCGTGATGGAACGTATCAAAACAAGAGAAGATGAAGTGGTGGAGATGAGCCACGAACAGATGGACAGAATACAACACAACAAAGAAAACATCGACCTCGCATTATTATACCTTAATATAATACAAGAGTCGTCGGAGCTTATAACCGAGATGCGTCACATCTTACGCAGCGAAGCTAAATTAAACGAATAGAATATTAATGTTATGAAAAAAGTATCAAGAGTTTTTTTAATCGCAGTAATAGCGACATTATCTCTCAACATCGCCTCAGCACAAGAGAAGGATAACTTTACCATCGATAAATTATCGATAGAAGGTCGCGCCGACTTCGACTATTTTGAACAAGGAGAGACATCGACGTCTGGCATAGACGGGAAATATTTCAACTTCGAGATAAAAGGAACTTTCCTTCAAGACTTCTCCTATCGTGTGCGCCAGAGATTCGATATGCAATACGGAAGTTCTAAGACAGACTATATGATTGTCACTTATCAAGGACATAAAAACCTCTCTGTTACAGCAGGTAAGATGCCTCTCGCCGTTGGTGGATGGGAATACGACCTCGCTCCTATCGATGTATATTACGCATCTCAGTTCTGGAACACTTTCAATTGCTACGACGTGGGAGGACAGGTGGCATTCCATAGCAACGACAAAAAACATGACATCATATTCCAAATCACCAACTCAACCTTCTACGAAAATGAAGAAAATTATAAGTTTGAAGGTAAATATGCCTACAACCTCTTATGGTACGGAAGGATGGGATTCTTTAAGACATCATACTCTTTCAATATGATTGAACAGACCAAACACCATTACATTAATTATATAGCCTTAGGCAATATGTTCGACTTCGACAGATTGGATTTCTATATCGACTTCATGAACAGAGGCTTCTTCCATCAGAAAGACTTCTTCTTGGGCGACTTCACCCTTATCGGAGAAGTGAAATATGCTTTTACAGATAAGTTCACCCTTGTAGCAAAAGGCGGTTACGACAGAAATATCAATGACATCTATGGCAAACCTCAATTTATGGATATGACCGTCGTTCCTGGCATGGAATATACTTTTGCAGGATTAGGCTTCGAGGCCTACCCTTATAAAGGAAACAAAAATGTGAGACTTCATGGATTCTTTGCAGCCAACAAATCTGACGACTTAGGTCTATCATTACAGTTCAATGTTGGTGTAACATGGAGAGTTAACTTTGTAAAATAAAAACAATTAAATATTTGAGAAAATGAAAGGTTTAAAATTTTTAACAAAACGCCGTATAGAAGCAGGTGTCTTCTTGATAGTCTTCTTGGGATTCTTTGGATTCATCGGCATGAGGATGGGATTTCCCAACATGCTCAACACACTGATGCAAACATCATATAGCTTATTGTTAGAGACAGTGTTTTATATCATGGCTATCACTGTTTTATCGGGAGCTTTAGGCAATCTCTTGGTTGAGTTCGGTGTAGTCCGTTTAGTAGAAGTCATTCTTCGTCCTTTGATGAAGCCTTTATATAATCTTCCTGGCGTGGCAGCTCTCGGTGGCATCATGACATTCTTATCCGACAATCCTGCCATCATCAGTCTCTCCAAAGACACCAACTTCGCACGTTATTTCAAAAAATATCAGCTTATCTCATTAACAAACTTCGGCACTGCTTTCGGCATGGGTCTCGTTGTCATCATGTTTATGATGGGTAAAGGTTATCTCAACGCAGCCCTCGTCGGTTTATTAGGCGCTGTTATAGGAAGTATCATCTCCACCCGATTGATGCAACGTTTCATACTCAAATCACGTCCCGACCTTGATGTTGAGATCAGTGAAGAGAAAGGCAACGAACAGAATATCTCTTTCAAGACAGAAGGTGGCGTTTTCTTACGTCTTTTAAATGCTGTCTTAGATGGAGGCAAGTCAGGTGTTGAGATAGGTCTCGCCATCATTCCAGGAGTGCTCATCATATCTACCTTAGTCATGATGCTTACCTTTGGAATGCCAGAAGGCGGTTACACCGGAGGAGCTTACGAAGGCATCGCCTTGTTACCATATCTTGCAGGAAAGATAGATTTTGTCTTTGAATGGTTATTCGGCTTCACCAACCCTGAGTTAGTTGCATTCCCTATCACAGCACTCGGCGCTGTAGGTGCAGCTCTCGGTCTGATTCCTCGCTTCGTACAAGAGAACATCATCAATGGCAACGCCATAGCAGTATTTACAGCAATGGGAATGTGCTGGAGCGGTTATCTCAGCACTCATACTGCAATGCTCGACTCACTCGGTTATCGTAGCCTCACCTCAAAAGCTATCTTAGCCCACACCATAGGAGGCCTCGTCGCTGGTGTCGCTGCTCACTGGCTTTATGTTTTGTTAACTTGGATATTTTAGATAATTAACAATTGACAATTAACAATTAACAATTGATAGTTAATAATCTCAATATAATTGTAAACTGTAAATTGTAAACTGTAAACTGTTATGCAAAAGGTTACATTAGGAAAGACTGGTTTCGTTGTAAACAAAAACGGCTTTGGTGCTTTGCCGATACAGCGTATCTCTAAAGATGATGCTGCCTATCTCTTGCGTAAAGCCTACGACAACGGGATAACATATTTCGACACAGCACGTTTCTACACCGACAGCGAAGAGAAGATAGGTTATGCCCTGAGCGATATTCGCGATAAAGTTATCATAGCAACAAAGACAGCAGCTACTAATGTTGATGCTTTCTGGAAAGACTTAGAGACAAGTCTTAAACTGTTGAAGACAGACTACATCGACTTATATCAATTCCATAATCCAAGTTTCTGTCCGAAGCCTGGCGATGAAAGCGGTGTCTATGATGCTATGTTAGAAGCTAAAGAGAAAGGCATGATACGTCATATTGGTATCACCAACCATCGTCATCATGTAGCCAAAGAAGCCATCGAATCAGGACTTTATGAGACACTACAATTTCCATTTTCATATATAAGTTCTGAAAAAGAATTAGAATTGGTTGATATGTGTAAGGAGAAAGAGATAGGCTTCGTCTGTATGAAGGCTCTTTCAGGAGGTCTTATCACAGACTCAGCCTGCGCCTACGCATTCTTAAATCAATATGATCATGTGCTTCCTATATGGGGCGTTCAGAGAGAGTCGGAGTTAGACGAGTTTATCTCGTATCAAGACAACCCACCCGTCATGACGGAAGAACGCTGGGCTAAGGTGAAGAAAGACAGAGAAGAACTTGCAGGCGACTTCTGTAGAGGCTGCGGTTATTGTATGCCATGCCCTGCTGGGATACAGATAAACGACTGCGCGAGAATGAGTCTCTTCTTACGACGAGCACCTCACAGCGTTTATCTCACCGAAGAATGGAATGAGAAAATGAAGAGAATAGATAACTGTCTGCACTGTAACCTCTGCAAAAGCAGATGTCCCTACGGCTTAGACACGCCTAACCTATTAAAACGTAACTACGAAGATTTCAAGACATTTTATACAAATAAATAAATAAACTATAATACACAATGGAAATAGAAAGTTATATCATTAAAAGAGTTAACATCTTGATGAATGCTACCGACGCTAAAATTATCAAACGTTTAGAAGGCGGCATGAGTAACTACACTTACGTGGTAGAATGCAAAGGAACTAAATATACATATCGCGTTCCAGGCAAATACGCTGAATGTTTTGTTGACAGATATGAAGAATGGGATAACATTCAGAAAGTAGAGAAATTAGGTGTCAACAATAAGACTGAATATGTTGAACTCAGAACAGGAGAGAAACTCGCACTATATGTTGAAGGAACAATAATGTCGAATACCGATATTGTTTCTTATAACGAGATGTCAGCAAAGGCCTTGAAAAGATTACACGAAAGTGACATTCAATTCAAAGAATATAATGCCTTTGAACGTTTAGACAACTATGAGAAATATTGTAAAGACTTAGGCTTCGAACATCCTCAAGAATATATCGACTTACGCAAACGCTTAGACGCGATGAGAGATACATATAAAGACATCAAGCATGTTCCTTGTCACTGCGACTATCAGCCAACTAACTTAGTCATCGATGGTGATAAGTTTTATATCTTAGACTGGGAATTTGCAGGCATGAACGACCCTTATTATGACATCGCTTGTTACGGCAACGCAGGATTCGATAAAGCTCTCAGCTTGTTAGAAGCCTATCTCGGTCATAAGCCATCAAGTGAGGAGCTGAAACGTCTCCATTTCCACAGAGCTTTCCAATGCTTACAATGGTATAACGTAGCTATGTTTAAAGAAATGATTGGCTTAAGCAAAGACCTCAACATGGACTTCACAGCGGTGGCTCAGATGTTCTATGGCTTCGCTAAAGATTTGATTGAAGCATACGACACTTTATAAAGTCAATGAGTCAATGAATCAATGAGTTAATGAGACTGTCTAACGATAAAAAGTTAGGCAGTCTTTTTTTTAGATAAAATGTTATAAAATAGAGATAAAATTGCTATTTTCGCATGTGAGATAATTAACATTATCCATGTAATATATATCAATTATTAATTAATTATTATTTAAAAATGAAAAGGTCTTTTATTATTGCAATGTTGTGCTTACACGGGCTTTTTTGTTCGACAAATGCACAAAATTTATCAAATCTTTATTCTAAATCTCTACGGAATAATACTCCTGTAGAGTATGTCGATGCTACAGAAATAGACGACTCGTCAGTTCATGTCGCCTGGAGTTTTGAAAAGAAAGATGATAGTACAGAAAACTTCGAGACAGGAGATTTCTCATCACACGCATGGAACAACTCGGTGAGTGATTACCCTTGGGAGATAACTACCGACGCATACGAAGGACAATATGCTATGAAGTCAACTTGTGAGAATGTCAACTATGGTATATCAGCCATTGAGATAGAATACACTGCTCCATCAGATGGTTATTTAGGATTCTATTACAAGATATCGAGTGAACAATATTATGATTATGGATATTTCTATGTTGATGGTGTACTCGTAGCCACGATGTCGGGTGTAGCTGACTGGATTTACAAACAGCTAAACATCTCAGAAGGCACACACACCTACAGATGGGAATATTCCAAAGACGAATTATGGAACGAAGGCGATGACGCTTTTTATATCGACGACATTACATTCTTTAAAAAAGAGTCATTTGAAGGCGGCTGGTTACATTATGATGACGGCACGGTATCAAACCTGATAGGTTGGGGAGAGCCATCTCCTGTTTATTGGGCTGCATCATTCCCTCCATCAGAAGAGACAGAAGGTTACACCTTGACAAAGGTAGCACTCTTTGATTATGAAGGTAATGCTGCCAACTTCAGAGTCGATATACATCTCGGTGGCGAGACTGCTCCTGGCACATTGGTAACAAGTCAAGATTTTGGAATGCCAGGAAACACCAATGCTATATATGAAGTCACCCTCGACGAACCAGTGTATATCGATGGCACACAAACCTTATGGATAGTCTTCTACTGCGATGAGTTAGCATATCCATGTGTAGCAGCTCTTTATTGTAACAATCCTAATAGCGACTGGTACTCTTCTAACGGAACAGAATGGAAACATGCCTTAGACAATGATGCCATGATGTCGTGGATCATAAGAGGCTATCTCGAAAAACCAGGAAGCAAAGCTACTTTCGTGACAAATGAAAACAAAAGAGAACTTGCCGCAAGTGGATACAACGTGTATAGAACGAATGTATTTACAGGCGATATAACTAATATTGGAAATACAACCGACACCGTATATGTAGATAATTCATGGGGCACACAAGAAGCAGGTAAATATCAATGGGGTGTAGCCGCTTTATACGAAGGAAATAGTCAGGAGTCTGAGATAGTATGGTCAAAACCAATAGATAAAGACATGACTACAGAAGTTAAGGTAACTGCCAGAACTAATAACGGTGACTCAGCAAAAGAAGCTACTGTGACACTCGCCAATACAGTTGAAGAAGACTACGTGTATTCAGCAGTGTTAGACTACACAGGCACAGTTACTTTCGACTCATTCCGTAAAGGAACTTATGAACTTACTGTCGAAAAAGAAGGTTTCTCCTCAACAATAATAAACCAAGTCGTTGAGATATGGGATGAAGCTGACTTCAATGTCTTACTAACAGAAGTCACCTCAGCTGTTGAAGGTCTCTACGTCTCACCTACTGGATATGCTATGTGGGATGGTAAATTCATAGATACAGGCGATGAGTTCTCATATAGCTTTGAGAATGGTTTAGAAGGATGGACTACTATCGATGCTAATGCAGATGGTCACACCTGGAATCACAGCTCACAGGCCGACACTCACGGCACTGTCGTTGGAACCTCACACACAGGCACAGGTCATATAT
Organism: Lentimicrobiaceae bacterium; assembly: GCA_015061295.1. GTDB lineage: Bacteria > Bacteroidota > Bacteroidia > Bacteroidales > F082 > Limimorpha. Next base: position 8,235 of record SUWU01000006.1, on the reverse strand, counting down.
TCTCAGAGTCATTCTGCCTTGGTTCTAACGAGGCTCTGTTACCGGATGATTATATCGTCTCCCCTACTAAAGTGTCTATTAGTAACACCTCCGTATTCTCATTCTACGCAAGTGCTATAGATGAAGCTTATTACGCCGAACATTTCGGAGTAGCTGTGTCGGTAGATGGAAACACTTCAGCCTCCGACTTTAAAACAATAGCAGAATGGACTATCGACGGTGGCAAACGTCAGACACCATGGACAAAATACGAAGTAAATCTAAGCGATTATGCTGGCAAAGAAGTTTGGATCGCTATTCGTCACTTTGGTATCGCCGATATGTTTGTCTTGACAATAGACGATGTCACCTTGACAAATGCTAACAGCGAAAGAGCTTTGATAAAATATCAAGTCATGTTAGATGGTAATGTAGTAGCTGATTCATTAGTAACTCCATTCTTCCAACATGAAAACTTAGTCGATGGCACTGAATATACCACTTCAGTCATCGCTAAATACACCTCAGGCAGCAGCGAAGCCGTAGAATACACATGGACTAAGATGCCAGAAGAGACATTCTTAGGCGTCAACGATTTATCAGCAAAATTAATTGACAACAAGGCTGTCCTTTCATGGACTTTACCCGACATCGACTTACCAGATCCAGTATCATATTCTTACGGATTTGAAAACGGCATGGAAGGATGGACATTGATAGACAACGACGGCGATGGATTCAATTGGACACATAACAGCTACAACGCTGATGTATTAGCTCACAATGGAGAGTCATGCGTCTATTCTGAGTCATTCAACTATGAAATACAGATAGCTCTATACCCTGATAATTACATGGTCGCTCCTAAGAAATTCACCGCTACAGAAGAATCTAAAATCTCATTCTACGCCTGCGCCCAACATTACAACTATCCTAATGAACACATCGGCGTAGCAGTTTCATCGGCAAGTAATAACAACTCCGACGATTTCACTACTATAGCAGAATGGACTATAGAAGGTGATAAACGTCAGACCGAATGGGTTAAATACGAAGCTGACTTAAGCGAGTACGCTGGTCAAGAAATATGGGTCGCTATACGTCACTTCAACGTATCGGACGAATATATCGTAGTAGTTGATGATATCGAGATCTTTATTAACAATGACAATGAAAGAGAAGTTAGAGAAGTTAGAGAAGAAAATGAGAATGCCATTGCCGAGATATTAGGTGTGATGATATATCGTAACGGGAAGCTCCTCTCTCATAAACTCACTGAAGGTGAGACATTCACTGATAACAATGGCGTTGAAGGCGATGAATATTGTGTTAAAGTCGTTTATGGTGGAGATAAAGATGCTACATATTACGCAATGTCAGACCTCGCTTGTGCAGAAGTCATCTATGAAATGTATTGTGCTGCTCCTAAAAATCTCTATGGAGAATATCATTCACAAGGAGGTGACTGCGGAGCTCTCTTGACATGGCCTTACGAAGACGAAAAAGCTTGGATGTATTATGACGATGGCGTACAAATAGACGCATTAGGTACAGGCGATTCAGGTAGCTCCTTCTATTGGGGCGTCATGTTCCCTGCCGAATTACTCAGTGAATATGTAGGCAGAAGCCTGACAATGGTATCAATGTTCGACTGTCTCTATCATGGTGGTACACTCTATGTCTTTAAAGGTGGTACAACATCTCCAGGCGTATTGGCTTGTTCACAGCCTTACATCGCAACAGGAAGTGGAGAGTTTGTTAAATTTGAATTGAACAGACCCGTAGCCATAGACGGAACAGAAAACATCTGGGTAGTATTCCGCAACGATTATGGTGCAACATATCCTGCTGCATATAGTGCATTTAGTGGCGACTCTAACGGCAGCTGGATCTCATTAGATGGTAGCACTTGGGGCGATGTAGCAAGTCCTGACATCTTTGGCGCACCATTGACATGGATGGTAAGAGCTTACGCAGGATTCGCCAATAAGACATCAGAAATTACTGCTCAACAAATAGAACTTGTCAACATTAACACCGACGCTACAACATTAAAAGCTAAGAACGAAGTCGTAACACGTAGAGCAAGCACCTTAGATCACTATAACATCTATCGTAGCACAACGGCAGACAACTTCCAATTGATAGGCAGCAGCGAAGAAGGAACATACTTCGACGCAATAAACGAAGATGGAACTTATTATTATCAGGTCAAGGCTGTTTATGAAGAAAATGGAGAGACTTGTGAGTCAGAAGCTGCTTCTGTCTATAATAGCGATAAAGACTACGTTATGGTTGATATTGTATCAATAGATGAGAACGGAGTCAAAGGCATGATGGTATATCCTAACCCAACAAGAGACAAGGTTATGATAAGTGCTGAAGGCATCGAACGTATCACAATTATCGATGCTATGGGTCGTGCCGTTGCAGACAACATCGTTAACAGCGACAATGAAACTATCAATATGTCGCAATACGATGCTGGCGTTTACATGATACGCATAGTTACAAAGTCAGGTGTAGCTGTAAAACGTATCACAGTTGTTAGATAAAAGAAGTTTTAGATAAAAGAAAAAACTAAGCGGGGACGCCGAGTAATTTACTCATAGCGTCCCCGCTTAGTTTTTAGATGAACTTGATTTATCTTATCACAGATACCTTGTTAACAGATACCCCACCATCTTTATTTATGATATTGACAAAATATATTCCTTCATCAAAATTATTGACATCAACAGTTACGTTCTCAGCATCACATTCAACAGATTTCATAATCTGACCTAATGAGTTATATATTATAATTTGTGCCATGTCGTCACCTTCGATGTTAATAACATTCTTAGTAGGATTAGGGAAGATTTGATAACTCTCTTTAGAATTATGTTCATCAACACCAATGGTCTTAACTATCGATAAATCGTGAGATGCCTCTGCACCAAATGCTCCATCGCCATCAACCAAGACTGTGTTATTACCTTTAATTTTGTAAGAGCCATCGCCATAGTTACAGCAGATTCCATTACCTTGTGAGTCTCTGATGATAAATCTGAGACATTCATCAGATGGCACATCTACATTGACTCTGTGTAATTTTGTTGATGAAGAACCTGCGAGGTTGTCATATGGGCCTCCCTCAGCAATTACGTTCATATCAGAGTCAATAATCTCCCATGTAATCTGGGTACCATACTTATCTTGTGTAACGTCAATAGTAAGAGTCATCTCATCTTGTTCTGTCTCCACAGTAGTCCACGATTTAGACACTGCGTCAATGGTGACACTCTCATTAACATCTTGACCGTTAGCTTCAACAATATCCAATGTAAGCTCGTGCTCACCAACAGCGACATCGATATTAAAATCTATTGATGCTGACGCATATTGTTCAAGGGAGCCTTCCCAGATATACTCATCAACTTTCTCACCATCTAATTTAATATCAATCTTAAACGATTCTAATTTTGTTGCTCCTACATTCAAGACCTTAGCAAAGAATGAGTTATCACTTGAACATGATATTTTTGATGTTTGTTTTGCATCGATAAAGACAGGTGCAATATTACCGTAAGTACCTTGTACCTTCTTTAACGTTTTAACATTCAACACAGGGCGTGTCGGTGTCCCTTGATATTTCTCAGAAACGAAAGCAACAAAATTAACATCGTCAATATTTACATCAACACCATTAGGACTTCCTATCGTAGAAGGAATTTCATACGAATATGTCTTCTTAACCAAAGTGCCAGCTGTAGTAGTTGTTATCTCATCACCCCATGTAGATGTCACAGCTGAACGAAGCACATGCATGTGACTATATGTTCCATCTACTACCTGAGATGGATTGTTACTTCCATTACTTTGATATCCCAAAATATTATCTTGCACCATATAGATAGTAAGATAATTTGTAGAAGACTCGCTATCACCTGTGTAATAAGCCTCTACAATTATGGTAGCCATACGTGTAGCTTCATCTATCATCACCACTCCGTCAACATTGACAATAGCGTCTTTCGTCAACTCTTCTCCTGCCAATGCCGACCATGCTGTACGACTTTGTTTATCAGCAGTAGAACGATTTATCACTGCCGTTGGTATTGACGAACCATCAAAAGCTGAAAATATGGTAGCACTAAGAGAAGTATTAAGATTAGGATACGATGCTGGTGACAAGCCACTTTGTGAATGTATCGACACAAGACTTACTCTGTCAGGATATGAGTTATGAATAGCATTGGCTATGATGTGTCCATCAGGACAGTTTTGACATCCTCTTCCTGTAAACTCCTCTATCAAGACATTCTTCTTCTGAGGCTCTGTTGACACGAAATCCTGAGCATCAACCTGCATCAGACATGTCATCAATACAATTAATAATAAGGATAATTTTTTCATTGTTTTATAGATTATAGTTTTAAATACTAAAAGAGACGTATCAATGGCATTTATTTACATTATGATGTGTCATCAATACGTCTCGAAATCGTGTTAATTATTAATTCTAAATCACACTTCTACTTCAGTGATCCAGCCATATTCATCAGGTTCTGCACCAGTCTGGATACCACGAAGTTTGTTGTATAATTTCTCACTCATTGGACCTGGTTTACCATCGCCAAATGTATATGATTTATTGTTGTCATTATCATCGATGCGTGAGATTGGACTGATAACAGCTGCTGTGCCGCAAGCGCCTGCTTCTTCGAATGTAGCGAGTTCGTCAACATGGATAGGACGACGTTCCACTTTCATACCCATCTTCTCTGCCAAGAACATCAAGCTCTTATTTGTGATTGAAGGAAGGATTGATGTTGACAATGGAGTGATATATGTGTTATCTTTAATAGCGAAGAAGTTAGCTGCACCAGCTTCATCGATATAACATTTCTCTTTAGCGTCGAGATAAAATTCGCAAGCGTATTTACCACCATGGCATGCTTCTACGTGAGGACGCATACTTGCAGCATAGTTACCGCCTACTTTATATGTACCTGTTCCAAGAGGAGCTGCACGGTCGTATTTACGTGTGATGACGTAAGGATTAGCTTGGAAACCACCTTTGAAATAAGGACCTACAGGTGTTGCAAATACTAAGAACAAATATTCATCAGCTGGGCTGACACCAACGCGGATACCTGTTCCGATAATCAATGGACGAAGGTATAATGATGCGCCGCTTTCGTAAGGAGGGATGAAGTCAGCGTTGAGCTGAACACACTTCTTCATAGCCTCTTCAAACTTCTCCAATGGGAACTGTGGCATCATGATGCCATCGCATGATGACTGTAAACGCTTAGCGTTTTCCTCAAGACGAAAGATACGAACTTTACCATCAACACCGCGGAAAGCCTTCAAACCTTCAAAAGCCTCTTGTCCATAGTGCAAACATGTTGCTGCCATGTGAATGTTAATAGTAGTTTCAGAACTTACTTCAATTTCGCCCCATTGTCCGTTTCTGTAGTAACAGCGGACGTTGTAATTTGTTGGATAATAACCAAATGGAAGTTTTGACCATTCAATGTTTTGCATGATATTAATATTTTTAAACGTTAATAACTTGTTTTAAATAATTGCTTGCTAAGATAAACATTTTTATTTAGACAGAGATGTTTTTTTTATTTTTTTTATTGTAATGCATTACCAATTAAACGACGTACCTATTACACATTGTTAATTCTGATTGGTGCAATTAGTACGCCTCTACCATAATTGTTCATTGTTCATTGTTCATTGTTCATTGTTCATTACAAACACTTTCTCTAAATAATGCTTCTCTATTCCGTATCTTTCTTTTAGATTATTAATTTCTTTTAAGACAGCTTCTTTCTCTTCGGCACTCGGCTCATTAGTTTTTCTTCCGACGAGAAGTACGTTCTTAGGCGTATGCTCCATCTCGATAAACTCCATCACCTGTGTCTTATATCCGAAATATTCTAATATCAAGGCGCGTATAGTATCGGTAATCATCACAGCCTGACGTTCCATGAAGATGCCGTAACGCGTTATTGCATCAACAACTTTCGACTTCTCCATCTCCTGACGGATCTGCTTATGACAACAAGGAGCGCATATTATCAGCTTCGCTCCCGACTCTATACCTTTTATAATAGCATCGTCGGTGGCAGTGTTACAAGCATGAAGAGCGATGAGGATGTCAAGTTGGCTATTGGCTGTTGGCTGTTGGTTGTTAGCTATTGGCAGCTGACAGCTGATAGCTGATAGCTGATAGCTGTCTATACTACTTTCAACAAATCGAAAGTCTTTAAGATTAGATTCTTTGATTATCTCATTTATCTTGGCGACTAAGTCAGGACGGATTTCCACACCTTCCATAGCGATGTCGTATTTGCATTTCTGCGTAAGATATTCATACAGAGCGAGAGTGAGATAGCCCTTCCCTGCTCCCATGTCGGCGATGCGGATCTTGCCATCGAACTTCACGTTTTTCATCACACCATCGACAATCTCGACATATTTACAAATCTGCTTGAATTTATGCTGCATATCGGCAGTGACTTTTCCATCGCGAGTCGTAAGTCCGAGCTTGAACCACCAAGGATTTTCCGGATTTATCAGACGATTCTTCACCTTGTCGTGTTCCACATTCTGCTCACGCTGTTCCTTGACAGCCTTCGTCATGACAGTAGTCTTGCCTTTCTTGCTTATGAGAAGCGTCACATCTTCCGTCAAGGTAAATAAGGTAGCGTTGAGAAATATTTCTGAAATGAGATTTGTAATGACTTCCAATGATTGTTGAGCATCGTAGTTCTTGGTCTCGTCGCGTCTCTCATAACGATAAGTAAAAGAATACATTTTCTCATTACGAAGGATGATAGGCTTGACATAGACATTACGAATATCGGCAGACATACGTCCGTATGTCTCTACGTGAGATTTATCTGGCTTAGAAAGTGTCAGCTTTACGAAACTTCCGTCTTTCAACGATGATTCTAATTTATTTATGAATTTCTGCATTATAACTTTTTTAATCAACAGTCTTTATCCAATATTTATTTACTTCTCTTTAATCATTAGCCTTTTGACTTTAATCCTTTATCCCTTTCTCCCTTTCCCCCTTTAACCCCTTTTCATTCTGCAAACATACTAAAAATCCCTCAATGAGTGCTTGATTTTTAAGATTTCGTCACTCAATGAGGGAGAATGACTTAAAATAAATTATCATAATCCGTTCAAATATCCCCAAAAAAACTTAAATTTGCATAAATTTAAATTTGATACTTTTAAACTATGAAAAAACTTTTATTCGTATTGGTGTTTGTAACTATGGCAGTTGCATCACAAGCCCAATTATTTGTCGGCGGCTACTTAGGTTTTAATCACACAGGTGGTAACTCAGAGATTACCACAGTAGCAGGTAACACTACTGTCATCGATACTGACTACAGTCCTCGTGTTTCAAATTTCGACATTCGACCAATGGTAGGATACATGATGTCTGATGTCATCGGTTTCGGTGTTACAGTAGGTTACGAAAGCGCTACCACAAAAGAATGTACCAACGTCGAAAATAAGGAGTTTGACGCAAAAACCACCGATTCAGGCTTTGGTTTCGCTCCATTTTTCCGCTATGTATTCGGCGACTTCGGAAAAATCAAATTATACGCCGACGCTAAACTTCCTCTCGTTTTCGGAAGCAGAAAGTATGAACACATCGTTGGATGCGACTTGGTAAAAGACAAAGGTCCTAAATTATTTGAAATCGGTTTCAACATCGTCCCTTCTTTCTCGTATCAGCTCAACGACCACATCTCTTTCAATGCTGAACTCGGTCTTTTGAGCCTTGGCTGGAACCAGAAAAAAGTCTCTACATCAAACGAATATGAAGTAGGTGGCGTAACTATAACTGAAGACTCTTACAACAAGACAAACAACTTCGGCATCGGCATCAACAACCGCGTTCCTGTTCAATTTGGTCTCATCTACACATTCTAAGATATAATCAAAATTATAATTATCAGAAAGATAGCGACTCTGTTGGGCCGCTATTTTTTTTATATGAGCCTTCAATATATTTCTACGTTCTTCCAATATAATAATAATATATATATATTGTTGTTTGTACCTACTTTTAAAAAAGGTACTACAAAAATTATAAAAAAACAACATTCCATAAAGAATATTTTCATTAGATTTGCAATCAGGAACTCTAAACTTAAATTTATGCCAAAGATCTACGAATATTTCGGGTTCATATTCTACTTTTATTCTAACGAACATGAACCAATCCATGTA
>SUWU01000042.1 GCA_015061295.1 Lentimicrobiaceae bacterium | reverse complement strand
TGGGGTAAGGGGATGGTGGCTACATATTGATGTTGTGCTGTTGCTTTTTACTGAAAGCTGCTACTAACGACTCATAAATCTACCCTTAATCGTGTATTGGATGATAGTTGCGGATTTTAGGTTATTTTATTATTTGATGACAACAAATATACGATATGAAAATCCAAAAGTCAAGAGGAAAATTAAGTCTCCAAGTCATCAAGTCTCCGAGTCATCAAGTAGAGACGCGTCAATGATACCTGCATAATAAATACACATTGACACGTCTCGCAAGATCAAAAGCTAATAGCTAATGGCTAAAAAAAGACGCCACTATGAAGCGACGTCTTTACAAAGGTTGAAATAAATATTTTTAATCGATCGTAATTTCCTTTATCATCCGCATTTGGAATATCCGCAGTTTTTGCAGTGTTTGCAACCATCGGCATAGACTAAAGCCTCTCCGCAGGTTGGGCAGACTTCCTTATCAACCTTAGTTCCATCAGGGATGTAACGTTTCAAGGCACGGGCAATACCATTTTTCCATGTGTTGATATTATCTTCATCGACATTCAGATTTTGAATCAAGGTAACGACATTTGATATTGGCATACCATGACGTAAGATACCTGAGATCAACTTAGCATAGTTCCAGAACTCTGGGCTGAACGAACGCGAGAGACCTTCCATAGTAACCTTAAATCCTTGTTTGTCGGCATATTGGAAGTCGTATCTCGACTTATTCTCTTCGTCTTTGCTCTTCAAGATCCAGCCTGACTCAACGAATGGAGGCAGATAGAAATCGTCTTGCTTACCGAGGAATATCTCATAAGGTTTGTTGTTGATCTTACCTACGAAGGCAATCCATTTCTCGTAGTTATTTTGGAAACGTACCACGTCGCATTCTAAGTTCTTAGGACGTGCAGGAGAATGAGTCTCAACGATGTCGTTATCATCGGCTTTCTTACCAGCATCACTTGATTTAGAGACGAGCACACCTGTACGAGAGCCATCACGATATATTGTCATACCTTTACAGCCACATTCCCATGCTGTGAGATATATCTGGCTTACTAACTCTTCTGTTGTCTCTGCTGGGATATTGACAGTAACGCTGATGGAGTGGTCAACCCATTTCTGCATTGCACCTTGCATCTTCACCTTGCTAACCCAGTCGATGTCGTTAGCTGTAGCTTTGTAGTAAGGCGACTTCTCGATAATCTCTTGTAACTTCACATCATCGTAAGTCTTAACTTCTTCTACGTCATATCCATTGACTTCAAGCCATGTCATAAACTTAGGGTGGAACACATTATATTCTTCAAAGGCGTTGCCTTCAGCATCTGTGAACGACACCTTAGCGTTTTTGTCGTTAGGGTTGACTTTACGACGGCGTTTGTACGATACCATGAAGACTGGTTCTATACCTGATGTCGTTTGAGTACAGATACTTACTGTTCCTGTAGGAGCGATTGTAAGCATAGCGATGTTACGGCGTCCATACTTCACCATATCTTGGTAAGCCTCTTCGCTCATAGCGCGGAGACGTTTGATGAATGGGTTATTCTCTTCGCGTTTAGCGTCATAGACCTCGAAGGCGCCACGTTCTTTAGCCAACATCACTGATGATCTATAAGCCTCGAAAGCGAGGAGTTTCTGCACTGTTGCCGAGAACTCAATAGCCTCATCGGAAGCGTAACGTTTGCCGAGAGCTGCGAGCATATCGCCTTCAGCGGTGATACCTATACCTGTGCGACGACCTTGAAGAGCCTTCTTACGGATATTCTTCCATAACTCTATCTCACATCTCTTCACATCGTCATCTTCTGGGTCGGAATAGACTTTCTCAAGGATAGCATCTATCTTCTCAATCTCCAGGTCGATGATGTCGTCCATCATTCTTTGAGCTATGCCGACATGTTTAGCGAAGAGCTCAGCGTTGAAACGAGCCTTGTTAGTGAAAGGATTCTCAACATAACTGTATAAATTGATAGCGAGGAGACGACAGCTGTCGTAGGCACACAAAGGAATCTCGCCACATGGGTTGGTACTCAATGTCTTGAAGCCGAGGTCGGCGTAACAATCAGGGATCGACTCGCGTGTGATGGTATCCCAGAAGAGGACGCCAGGTTCTGCCGACTGCCATGCGTTATGAATTATCTTATCCCACAGACGTTTAGCGTCGATCTCCTTTGTATATGTAGGATTATCAGAATCGACAGGGTATCTTTGTACGAAAGGTCTGTTTTCTTTGACGGACTTCATGAACTCATCGCTGATACGGACCGAGACGTTGGCGTTGGTGATACGACCTTGTTCCATCTTAGAGTCGATGAAAGCCTCTGAGTCAGGGTGGTTGATGCTGATACTCATCATCAAGGCACCACGACGACCATCTTGAGCCACTTCTTTAGTAGAGTTAGAATAACGCTCCATGAAAGGCACCACACCTGTTGAGGTGAGAGCGCAGTTTTTCACAGGGCTACCAGCAGGACGTATATGAGAGAGGTCGTGACCTACGCCGCCGCGACGTTTCATCAGTTGAACCTGCTCTTGGTCGATCTTCATGATAGCGCCATAAGAGTCGGAACTGCCATTAGTACCAATAACGAAACAATTCGACAAAGAAGAAATCTGGAAGTCATTACCGATACCAGCCATAGGACTTCCTTGTGGAACGATATATCTAAAGTCTTTTAACACATCAAAGATCTCCTCCTCCGACATAGGATTAGGATAACGCTTCTCGATACGAGCTATCTCGGAAGCGATACGATGGTGCATATCGTCAGGAGTAAGTTCGTAGAGATTGCCATCACTATCCTTCAATGCATACTTGTTCATCCACACATCAGCAGCCAACTGATCACCACCAAAATATCTGTTGGCAGCAGCCTTGACTTCCTCTACAGAGTATGTGACATATTTCTTCTTATCAGCAGCAAGATCGACAGTTTTTTCTTCAACAGGTGTAGAGTTTTCTTCCATACCTACGTTAACTTTTTCATCATTCAACTTATTGACGACTTTGTTATCCATCGATTCCAAAATAGAGAACAAATCTCTTTCTACTGACTTAATTTTACTCATGACTTTATCGTTTTATTATTGATATTTAATGTGTTATATAAAATTAGAGATAATAGTATCTGCTACATTTTCCGTCTGCTAAATTATAAAAAAACTATGAAGTGGCTATGATATTATTCATTTTTTATCATATTTTTTTTAACATTTTTTGTTGATAAGTTTTATATTTTTTGTGAACGCTTGGCGTTTTTTTTGTTATTATTGTAAATCATTTTCTAATATTTTTCTATATGCTAAAGATAAAATGTTTCGTTTTTAATCCTATCAGCGTTAACACTTATGTGATATATAATGAGTCGAAGGAATGTGTCATTATTGATGCAGGTAACAGCAATATTAATGAAGACAACACCTTGTTTAGCTTCATTGATAACAACAATTTGAAGCCGACGATGCTCATTAACACACATGGACATATCGACCATATACTTGGCAACAGTTCAACATCTAAAAAATATCAGATTCCTTTAGCAGCTCATCTCGATGGCATAGAATATTATAAGAAAGCATATGCTTATGCAAGTGCTTTTGGAATGAGTTACAACGAAGAAGACACTGTATATCCTACTATCAATTTACGTGATGGAGACATTATTAATATTGGTGATGACGAACTGGAGGTGCTATATACCCCAGGACACGCTGAAGGAAGCTGCTGTTTATATTGCGAAAAACAGGGTTTTGTAGTCACAGGAGACACACTCTTCTGTCGAGGCATAGGACGCACCGACTTACCAGGAGGTTCATATCGCACAATAATCAAAAGCATTGAAAACAAGTTATTTACATTACCTAACGAAACCCTATGTTTGTGCGGTCACGGACCTGAGACAACAATAGGAGAAGAAAAATAAAAAACATATTACACATATGATTGTTTTTTGTTAAATTTGCGCTCACAAAAAATAGTAAACATATTTACTATATATTATTTTACTTAATTATAAAAAACATGTTTTTTAACATATTTGAAAAGAAAAACGAAAAAAACACCTCTAAGTCAGTGTCATCGTCAGTGTCATCGTCAAAAGGACATCTTTTTGAAAGGTTACAGGAAGACTACCGCGTGAAAGAAGGTCTCAAGGCATGTATGAATTGTGGAGTATGTACTGCAGTCTGTCCAGCAGCGGAGTTTTACAAATATAATCCCAAGAATATTGTCAACATTGTTCAACGCAAGAATGAAGAAGAACTTGAACAACTGCTGAAAAGCGATACTATCTGGTACTGCGGAGAATGTATGTCGTGTGTGACACGTTGCCCTCGTAGCAATGCACCAGGGTTGATAATCATGGCACTTCGTAAATTAGCGATGGAGACAGGTTATTATATGGAATCGGAGAAAGGCAGACAACAATATGTTTTGGTAAAGGACTTATGTGGTAATATCTTAAATCATGGATATTGCATCTACCCACGTAACTTCGACTATGAAACACATAAAGAATTTGGCACTGTCGGCAAGTGGATCAATGAAAATTTAGATGACATTCATCAACGTCTCGGGTCAAACTTAGATGGTGACGGTCCTGGCGGGCTTCGCAAGATACCGCAAGAGAGCCTCGATGAGTTGAAAAACATCTTCGATGTGACAGGAGCTACTGAACTGATGAATAAAGTCATCAATGATGCGCACCTTCAAGCTCAGAAAGAAAACCTTACTGATGAAGAATATTTCAAGAAAGTATATACAACCAACAATAGTAAAAAACATCTTAACAACGGATAATCATGATAGTAGAAGGAAAACAAAAAATATGGGCTGATTATCAGAAAGACATTCCCGACGACCATTATTATTATGTGAGAAGCTGCATCCGTCAGTCGTTCTTCCCCGCGTCGGAAGTGACATTTTTAGACATCACAAGAAATAAATTAGGCAAAGACTTTTACGAGAATCCTTATCACACCACATGCGGAGGCATCGCCTATCACAGCGACAGCATTCCTCAGGAGACTGCCATGACTATCATAGCTCGTCAGTTTGCCTTGATGCACGAGAGCGGCTACGAAAACTACGTCTGTTCCTGCATCACCTCATTCGGCTGCTACACAGAGACATTAGAGACATGGCACGAGTTCCCAGAGTTAGAAGCCAAGATACGTCAATATCTATGGGATTCTTGCAAGAAAGAATTTGTCAAGCCAAAATATCTCGCACATTGCAGCGATATCATATATAAATTCCGTCACGAAATAGCTACCAAAGCAAAACATAAACTCATCAACGTCAAGACAGGCAAGCCTTTGAAGGTAGTAGAACATATAGGATGTCATTATTCTAAGATGTTCCCATCGAAAGGCTTCGGTGGCGCTGAATATCCACACGTCTTAGTAGGAATGATAGAAGCATGGGGCGGCGAAGTGGTCGATTATCCAGAGAGACGTCAATGCTGCGGATTCGGATTCCGTCAATATTTCGTACAAGCCAACAGAGGCTACTCTCTATCCAACACCTACAAGAAATTCGAGTCGATGGAACCTTACGAGCCAGACCTGATTATCACTAATTGTCCTGGATGTCCTTATTTCTTAGACCATTGGCAATATGTGATAGCAGAGCAGACAGGTAAGACCTACGGCAAAAACGGCTATGGCATCCCAGCACTCACTTATGAAGAAGTAGCAGGATTAGTGTTAGGCTACGACCCATGGGACTTAGGATTGCAAGTACATCAGGTTGCAATAGAACCGTTGTTGGAGAAAATGGGAATAGAATACGACCCTAAAGCAAAATATAAAGGAATCAAAGGCAAAGACTTAGGAACGCCCGAGAATCCTGTCAACATTAAGATTGTATAAGTCATGAAAGAACACATAGTATTAATAATAGGAGCAGGACCAGCAGGATTAGAGACAGCTTATCAACTGAAGAATCTCGGTCTTACACCTGTCGTTATAGAAAGAAACGATAAGATAGGCGGACACCTCGCACAATGGGACAGACTATTCCCTTCGAGCGAAGAAGCAGAACAACTGCTCGAAAGACTAAAAGGACAAACTAAAGACATAGAGATAAGGCTGAACTCTCGTATCACTAATATTGAAAGAGAAGGTGACTCTTTCCACGTAACGCTATCCAACAACAGAACCTACGATGCAGATGCTATCGTTTTATGCACAGGATTCGACCTTTTCAAAGCTGAGAAGAAACAAGAATACGGCTATGGCATCTACAATAATGTAATCACCAATGCCGAGTTGGAACGTTATTTCAAGACACATCACGACGAACGTATCAACGAGCCAAAACGTATAGGCTTCGTACACTGTGTAGGTTCACGCGACGTAAAAGTAAACAACACATACTGCTCTAAAGTATGTTGCGCCACAGCATTGAAGCAAGCCTGCGAGATAAAAGACGAATTTCCTGATGCCGATGTCTATTGTTTCTATATGGATTTGAGGATGTTTGGCAAGGGTTACGAAGACCTTTATCTCAAGGCACAGAAAGACTTCGACATCAAATGTGTGAGAGGCCGTGTCTGTGAGGTGTCGGAGAATATTGAAGGTAAATTGGTGATAAAAGCCGAAGACACACTGCTCGGGACTCCGATGAAGATGACTTTAGATCTATTAGTGCTGATGTGTGGAATGGAGAAAGCCGATGGCGTAGATAAGATTCAGAAGATGCTCAGTATCAATAGCAATAGCGATGGTTTCATAGAAAACAAAGACACTTTCACTGGAATGAACCTCACGAGAGAAAGAGGCGTCTTTGTAGCAGGAGCCTGCACCTCACCAAAGACATTGCCAGATACTTTAGCAGAAGCACGCGCCGCCGCAATGGAAGTTTATAGATATTTAAATTCGTAGAGGCTACAAGTCAACGAGACCACAAGACTACGAGTTAGGCAACCCTGGCGACTTAGTAAAAGGAGGAAAGGGTGAAAGGTGAAAGTCATTATTAACTGTTAATTGTTAATTGTAAATTGTAAATTGTAAACTATGATCGATTTCGGTTTCAGCATATCAAAGAGTTCGCATATCCAGATGGATGATGTCGATTTAAAATTATTTAACAAATTAGAAACACTCTGTCCCGACATCAAAACGTGCATGGCTTGCGGATTATGTACAGCAACATGTACTGCTGGCAACTTCACCGATGTCAGCTTCCGTCAGATAATCTTGATGTTACAAAGAGGCAAAGAGAAAGAAGCCCTGCAGAAAGTGAAGAAATGCATGATGTGCGGCAAATGCTTGTTGGTATGTAGCCGTGGCATCAACACAAGAAACATATTATTATCTATTACAAGAATATATAACGAAGCACAAAACATATGAGACCTACTTTCGACCCATTTGTACTACCTTTCGTGATAGGTACCACATTCGTACTTATGTATTGTTTCATAGGGATGATACGTATCATATGGCAACTGCCTAAGAAAGACCGTCGTAAATTCGGACTCTCTCTCATCACGCCAAAGACCTTGTGGAAAAATATCAAAGACCTTTTCGGTGATTGTCTCTTCCACGTCAAGATTTGGAAGCGTAAACCTCTCATCGGCTACATGCACTCTGCCATAGCTTTCGGCTGGTTCATGATCATCATTGTAGGTCATTTTGAGACAGTGGCATTCTCCCCATTAAGAGGCGTGGAGATGCCGTTCATGCAGAAATTAATGTCGAACCTATACCTTCCTATCTTCTTCCGTTATTTCGCCATCGAAGGACTAACTCTTAAAGCTCAGATATTTAGTTTCTTGATGGACTTCTTCCTCCTCATGATAATAAGCGGAATAGTCATCGCTGTCGTTAAGAAGAAGAGACCGAGGAAAGTAGGAATGAAACGTGTGACGAAGTTTGGCATCAAAGAAGACTTAGTACGTATCGCCTTATGGACGATATTCCCTTTAAGATTTTTAGCTGAATCATCGGTGGCAGGCTTCGCCGGAGGCTCTTTCCTCACAAAGTTCTTGGGTTTCGACTTGTTATTCGGAGGTAATTATAACGAGACGTTAAGCATGGTCTTATGGTGGTTATACTCCATCGACTTAGCGATATTTATGTTTGTATTGCCTTTCACAAGATATATGCACATTCCTGCCGAAGCCTTGTTGATATTACTTCGCAACGCTGGACTTAAGACTACAGCACCTCGTAAAGGCTACGCTCTCGCAGAAATATACTCATGCCCAAGTTGCGGACTTTGCATCGACGTCTGCCCTATGAGCGAATATAAAAACGACTACAAAAAAACTGCTGTCTATTTCATGCGTAATATCCGAAGGAAAAACAAGAGAGAAGTAAGGAAGATGACAGAGATATGTCTGATGTGCGGAAAATGCGTAGAAGTATGTCCTCTCGGCATAGAGTCACTGAATATCAAGATGGCACAACGCGCTAACATCTCGTATAGAATGAAATCCGATTTCGGGTACTTGGAGAGACTACGAGACTACGAGACAACAAGTCAACAAGTTATAGTGTCAAAGTCAAAGTCAAAGTCAGAGTCAGAGTCAAAGTCAGAGTCAAAGATAGTTTACTTCGCTGGTTGCATGTCACATCTCACTCCTAAGATCACTCGTTCTATGGTGAAGATATTTGAAGAAGCCAAAGAAAATTATGAGTTTCTTGATAAGAATGGAAGCATCTGCTGCGGACGTCCTATGATGTTGACAGGAAAAGTCAACGAAGCTAAGTCATTGATAGAGAAAAACACAGAGTTGATAAAGAGTTCTGGTGCAAAGAGGTTAGTTCTTTCCTGCCCTATATGTTATAAAGTATTTAAAGAAGAATATCATCTTGAAGGCATAGAAATCTTACATCACACTCAATATATCAATGAGTTGATAGAGAACGACAAGATACATGTTGACAGAAGCGACAAACGCTATGTATATCACGATCCTTGCGAGTTGGGAAGAGCCTTTAAAGTTTATGACGAACCACGTAATATTATAGATAACATAGGACTATTGACGCGAGGCAAATCGGACAAAGACATGTCGGTCTGTTGCGGCGGAAGCATCGGAAGTATCACCATGACGATAGAAGAACGCGACGAGATAACAACAAATTCTATCAAAGACTTGATGCACAACAACCCTGAAGAGATAGTGACAGCATGTCCGTTATGTCAGAAGACCTTTGCGAGAAAGTCGCCTATTGCGGTGAAAGATATTGCAGAAATCGTTGTCGAAAATTTAGAAGACGAATGATGAAGTTCATCTGATTTTTTTGTATCTTTGCGAAAAAATAAAACCGTACTTATACTGAGACGAGACGATTGTCGATATCGAGGTGATACGGAGAGTGTTAATCTAATCCGGAGGACTTTCTAATGGAAAAGAGAATAGGCGCAGTGATAATAGAAATAGAAAAAAGGGAGAATGCTTCCTTAGTTAATCAAGTCATTTCAAAACATTCTGAGATAATACTCGGGAGACAAGGACTGCCACGCAGCAATAAAAATAGTATCATTTCTCTTATACTTGAAGGCACCACCGACGAGATAGGCTCTCTCACCGGTCAGCTTGGACGCATCGACGGAATCGAGGTTAAGTCGGCTTTGCTAAAATGTAAGAGTAATGATTAAAAAGAAATGGATCGCTGCCATAGCAGCAACAGCACTAATCTTTGCAGGCAAAGTTAATGCTCAGATGCAACACTCAGAGAGCGATATGTATCTCTTCGCTTTAGATACCTTAAAACTCGAAGATGTTGTAGTATCAAGTTTAAAGGTTGACAAGAAACTCGCTGAGACACCGGCTAATCTCAGCATCATCAACAGCCTCGATTTCAAACGTAACTCCTCTTTCACCACCGCTGATATCCTCAGCAAAGAACCAGGCATCGCCATGAGTAGTGATGGTATGTGGTCGAAAGGCCTCAACGTGAGAGGTCTCGGCGAAGACCGTATGGTGACACTCATCGACGGTAACCGTGTGGAGACAGCCACCGATCTCACTGCCTCTCTCAGCATGATAGATGTCAACGATATAGAGAGAGTGGAGGTTATCAAAGGTGCTCAGTCGGTATTATATGGTAGCGGCGCCATGGGAGGCATCGTCAACGTGATAACGAAAGACGGTTACTTCGCCGATAAAGCCTATGTACATGGGAGCCTGCTCGGAGGATTTAACTCCGTCAACAAATCTCATTCTGAATATCTCTCTGTCATGACAGGAGCTAAGAGATGGTATCTTAAACTCAACGCCAGCTATAGCCAAGCCGACGACGTGATGACACCTGAAGGAGTCCTAAATAACAGCAGCTTCACCACAAATAACATATCAGCTAAATTAGGTCTCAAGCCTTTTAAAAACCATATCTTCAAATTTCAGTTCCAACGTAACTGGTCTAACGACGTAGGCATACCTGGTGGTGCAGCCTTCGCTCCTACAGCCACAGCAGACTATAAAGACATAGGACGTCTTCTCTTCGATGGCAGTTATGAAATAAAAAACATAACAGAGATGTTTACCTCATTAAAACTCAGTGCCTATAGTCAGGAGATAATCAGAAATGTGGAGATGCGACCTAACAGCAAAACCATCGACTCAATGCCCGATGGAAAAGTCAAAATCACCGCACCTCAGTTGGTAACACCTAATGGCATCCATAAAACCAAAGGCGCTCAGTTACAGACGGTGTTCGACTTCAGCGACAACAACACCTTCATCGCTGGTATCGACGTGTGGCGCCGCGACGTGGAAACGACACGTACTAAATTTGTCAACGTAACAGTGCATAAACCTAATGGAGAAATAGCTAATGAGAACAAGGTAGAACGTCATGAGACACCAATACCAAACTCATCATTCACAAGTGCTGGATTGTTCGTTCAAGATGAGATGCGTCTTCTCAACGACAGATTAATCCTCAACATCGGAGGACGTCTCGATGGTATCATAGTTGAAAATGAAGAATGCCATGACGTTGACTATATCATTCAGAATGGAAAGAAAAACGACAACCCTCCAGGACAACGCATCACTTATCAAGCAGATAAGACACACGACATCACATGGAGTGCCAACGCAGGAGCTATATATAACATGTTTAGAAACACCGACCTCGTCGTTAATGTAGCACGCTCATACCGTGCGCCATCATTAGAAGAGAGATTTAAATATATCGACTTAGGAGCTTACGTACAACTCGGCAATCAAGATCTTAAACCAGAAGACGGATATTTCGCCGACTTAGGCGTGAGATACTGGGGTGACAGGTTGCAAGTGGAAGGTTCTGCTTTCGTCAACAGAATCACTAACATGATTGTAGAAGCTCCTGGAGAATTTATCTATAACACCACCGATGGCAAGTCGGATACACTTCCTGCACTCATCGCATCTAATGTAAGCAAAGCCTTGTTATACGGCTTTGAAATAGACGGCAGCTGGATGTTTGCAAGGAACTTCTATGCCGACTTCTCTGGCTCTTATACCGTTGGGAAAGACACAGAAAACGATACTTATCTGCCACTCATACCTCCTTTCAGCGGTCGTCTCGGACTGACGTACAACTATCCTAAGGTCGGTTCTGTAAGTGTGAGTCTCTTTGCAGCATCAAAACAATATAAGATAGCTGAAGGCGAGATTCCTACAGATGGCTACTGTCGTTTAGACATGGCGTTAAGCACTAAGGTGTTTAACTTTGGAAGATGCGGTTTACAGATATTCGGCGGCATCGACAACATCACTAATACCGCATATGTAAACCACCTCTCCACAAACAGAGGCGACATCAGATACGAGCCAGGACGTAACTTCTATATAAGAGCTAACTTCACTTTTTAAACAAGAAATATAAAGTCAACCTCCAATAATGAAAAAACATCGCCTCATAATGAGGCGGTGTTTTTTTTAGTTATTAGCCATTGGCTATTGAACTCTTACTTGGTGTCTTGAAACACATCTCTACTCTTATTCCGAGACAGGGCGAACGGACATGCCGTAGTATCGGATGGTGTTATTCCACACCTCCTCGAAGCCATCGCTGGTATCGAGGCTATATGAGGCATTGCCGCTGTTACCGTCATACGGCGTGGAAGTCCAATATTTTCCACCATTACCATCTGAATAAGGATATACTCCATAATGGTAGCCTGCAGCAGGAAGGAAGATACATTTGCCATTTGGTCCTATAACTTTAGCGCCGTTTACTCCATTTAGCTGTATCCATTCCCATTCACAATGGTCAACTAATTCCTCCATCTCATTCTTTGTTGGTATTCTCCAGCTTCCGCCCCAGTTAGCAGTAGCCGCGTCGTATTGAACATTACCTGAGATATCGCTGATGTCCTTACCATATGTTTCACAGTTATTATCATAATATGCAGATTTTGTACTTGTCTCGCCCCACGCATAATAGCCACCATATTCTTCTGGCAAGGCAGCTCCAACATTGCAAGTAGCCCATTTCAAACCTGAAGGCAGACCGAGATCAACGTAGCTGTAACCAACTATCTCGCCATCGGGAGCACATAACTCATCATTTTCTTTTTCCTCTGTCTTAAAGCTCTCCTGTTCACCATAAACCACATAATCATACATCTTAGCGTATGCCTTAACATAGTATGTGGTGTTGTCTTTAAGTCCTGTCATATCGCAAGTAAAACTTCCAGCACCGCTGCCGCTTGTAGCATAATAATCATTAACGTCTGGCTCAGATGTCTCGCTCCAGCAGATGCCTCTTTCGTAGATGTCATCATCATAATAACAGGAGACATCGCCACCACATGTGGCTCCTTCTGTTGTTATATTCGTAACAGAAGATGTAGTAACTTTTGTCTCTATTGTGAACTCTGCTTCCGAGACGACATTACCTTCATAATCATAAAGTCTCGCGTACATCACGTCATTTTCGGAAGAAGGCGTCCATACGACAGAGGCTTCACCTTTATCAGCTATTCCATATTCCTCAGAGAAGTAACCGTCACCTTCAAACTTCACAATCTGTGACAATGAGGTAAGTACCTCTGTGCCGAGAAGATAATTTAAGTCATATACATTAAATTTCACTTCTTTACCTTCACCCACTCTAATTCTATCTCGCATAGGAATAAATTCTATCTTTTCAGGAGAATGGTATAATAACTTATCAACAATATTCTCATTATCAGTAGAATAGTATTCTGTCTCATAACCTATAAATCGCAAGCTCAATTCATTAGCAGCATCGACACCGCTACCGAAATCGAAGCTCCATGAGCAGTAGTCATTGTCGGTTCCGAGCGTTGTTTCATTGAAGCCACCACGTAATGTTGTAGAGAGATAAGGTTTGAAATCAAACGAAGGTCCTATCGCATCATAAATCATGAGTTTCACACTCGGAAAGACACAAGCCTTAGCTTCTATACTTCCTTTGCCTTCGATGGTAGGATTCATTAAGTCGAAGGTGTTGGAGAATGAATAATTCGATGTCATTCCTCCACCTTGAGACCAGTTAAATCCAAACAATCCATTAGCACGATCAACGAAACCGAGATGTGCCGACATATTGCCTTCAGCCGACAATTCAACTTGCCCGAACAAATCAGATCCTAAAGTAACTTCTACAGGAACCTCATGTACCAAAAATCTTACAGTAACAGGTCTAAAGAAATCAGCTTTCAACATCT
Source organism: Lentimicrobiaceae bacterium (assembly GCA_015061295.1). Taxonomy (GTDB): domain Bacteria; phylum Bacteroidota; class Bacteroidia; order Bacteroidales; family F082; genus Limimorpha. The sequence goes on along the minus strand of SUWU01000042.1, from coordinate 1,245 downwards.
CATATTCAGGCAGACAAGAACAATCTCCTTCTGTATCAAATCTCAACATCTGCTCCGTATCGAAATTACCAACCAATGATGTTTCAATATTCAAAGCTCTACTCTTATATCTTTCCAATCCGTTTGCCATAATCTCCATTTCATCTCTTCCACCGAAATTCATCTCCATCACTAAGTCAATATCGACGTTATATGAAAGCTTCTCAACATAAATCTTACAGTTTTCATCAGACAGCAGTAATGTTCCGTTTAAATTATCTGAGAACTTCCAAATATCATGAGTGAATCCGAAATTATCATTTCTTGCCATTTTCAAGTCAACTTCACATCTGTCTCCTTTATCATCATAATAGAAGATCTCTGTCGGCAGAAAAACATTGTGACCTCTTCTGTTATTATCTGTTGTAAGTGTGATATTTGTATTCGCCAAGATATCGGTAAGGTAAGCCTGCGATGTCTTAATATTGAGTGTATTACCTTCAACATTCACACTCTCCACGAATACGTATCGTAAAATATTTTCATTATCGATAGCGATGACAGAGCCAGGAACAATATTTGGGACCTCGCCTGTAAAATTAATTTGATAGTCACCTATGCTATCATTAGATGAAATGATTGAAGCGTTTTCCCAGTCGATGGAGACATAATCGGGAGAGACGATTTCATCTTCTGTATTTTCTTCATCATTGCCACTTCCATTGCCACCTCCATTCTCATTTAAAGTCGGTTCATCATCTGGATCTTTATGTTTACACGAACTAAAGATAGAAACGCCAACGAACAAAAACGCAAACATCAACAAATAAAATTTTTTCATAATACAATTATTTTAATTAATTATTATCGTTGATAAAGTTGATAGTTAATAGTTAAGAATTAATGGTTAAGAGTTAAGAGTTAATAAATAGAAAGTTTGTATTACCATCATTTAGTAAGATGCAATTTTAAGAATAAAATCAATAGAATAACTATTTAAATAGAAATATTTTTTTATAGTTACGATTTTAATAAAAGCTCCGTAGGAGCGAAAGAACAATGACGATGACGATGACAATGACTATATAGTAATACATGGAGAGTAATAAAAACAAAAAGAGCCGCCATGTTTGGCAGCTCTTCCGTTATAGGGTGGCGACGACCTACTTTCCCACAACTCTCGTGCAGTATCATCGGCGCTGCGGGGCTTAACTTCTCTGTTCGGAATGGGAAGAGGTGGACCTCCGCGCTATAGTCACCATGTGT
>SUWU01000005.1 GCA_015061295.1 Lentimicrobiaceae bacterium | reverse complement strand
CGTAACCTGCTTTTTCAAAGATAGGAATGTTAAAACCTTTTATGATTTCTTTGATGTAAGGCACAGAAATTTTGATGTCGGGTGGTGTTTCCTCACGATTTGCCTTATATTCAGCGAAGTTTTCTGTGCGACGTATAGGTTCGCCCAAGTCGAAAGCAACGCCTATGTGAGTTGGGTTCTCATTTTTCAGCACTTCGTACAATGTATTAAGGAAACCCATTATTGCAGAGGTATTTAGACCTTTTGAATTAACACGAGGATTTTTATTTAAGGCAAAATAAGCCCTATATATAAGTGCGTAAGCATCAAGTAAAAAAAGTTTTTTCATCATTATAATTTTATAATGTAAAATTACAAAAAAAGATCTATATAATTACTTCTAAACAAAAAAATAATTCTGTAATTATCAATATCTTATTTATTTCGTCGATAAAATAATTGAAAAAAAATGCTATCATTAGAAAAAATAACTTAAATTTGCCAAAAATTTTTTCTTTGAGCAGAAAAAGTATTATTAACTAAAATTACATAATTATGGCAGACATTAAAGAAAGAGTTGTGTCAATCATTGTTGAGAAATTAGGTATTGATGCAGCACAAGTTACTGAAGAAGCAAGATTTACAAACGATTTAGGTGCTGATTCACTTGACACTGTTGAATTAATCATGGAATTTGAAAAAGAATTTAATATATCTATTCCAGACGATCAGGCAGAAAAGATTTCTACTGTAGGTGATGCTATTAGATATATAGAAGAAAATTTAGGATAAAAGCAGTCGGTAATGGAGTTCAGACGTGTAGTAATCACGGGCTTAGGCGCTGTCACGCCGATAGGAAATACGGTTCCAGAATATTGGGACGCATTATGTAAGGGTGTTAATGGTGCTGGTCACATTACACGTTTTGATTCAACTAAGTTCAGAACCCGAATTGCATGTGAAGTAAAGGGTTTTGATCCACAACAGTATTTCGATCGCAAGGAAGTCAGAAAATTAGACTTATACACACAATTTGCTATAGTTGCATCTGACGAAGCGATCAGTGATTCAGGTATTACTAAAGACAACACCGATTTCGATAATGTCGGTGTTGTTTTTAGTTCAGGTATAGGTGGCATAAATAGTTTCTACGAGGAAGTTGCCGCATTTGCCACCGGCGATGGCACTCCGCGTTACAATCCTTTCATCATTCCAAAGCTGTTACCCGATTTAGCAGGCGGACATATCTCTATAAAGCATGGCTTTAAGGGACCTAACTTCTCTACTGTGTCGGCTTGTGCATCATCGGCTAACGCTATAATAGAAGGTTATAATTACATCCGCTACGGCTTATTTCCTGTCTCTATCGTTGGTGGGTCTGAGGCTGCTGTCTCACCTGCTGCTATAGGAGGCTTCGAAGCGATGCGAGCTATGACGACACGTAACGATGATCCTATGACAGCGTCACGTCCTTTCGATGCAGATCGTGATGGTTTCATGATGGGAGAAGGATGTGGTTGTTTAGTATTAGAAGACTACGAACACGCCCTCGCTCGTGGAGCTAAGATATACGGAGAGATTGTCGGCTGCGGTCTATCAAGCGACGCATATCATATCACGGCGCCACATCCAGAAGGTATAGGTGCTATATTATGTATGCAACGCGCCATCAAAGATGCTGGCATAGAGAAGGAAAACATCGATCATATCAACACTCATGGCACTTCTACTCCAGCAGGCGACACATCAGAGGCTATGGCTATAAGTAAGTTCTTTGGAGAACACGCACCTAATATCGTACTTAACTCTATCAAGTCGATGACAGGACACCTACTCGGCGGTTCTGGAGCCATAGAAGCTGTAGCAACAGTATTGTCACTTCGCGATGGTATAATACCTCCAACTATCAATCACTTTAATGACGACCCTAATATCGACCCTAATTTAGACTTCGCCTATTGGGAGGCTCGTCATAAGGAAATGAAATATGCTTTAAGCAACGCTTTCGGCTTCGGCGGCCATAATGCAAGTATAATATTTAAGAAATACGAATAAAATAACGGCCGTGTCTATACTCACTCTGCTACGATATAGAAATAAGTCGGATAGAGTTTTAGCACGTTCTATCCATAATATATTCGGTTTCTATCCGAGGAATTTGGAGTTGTATAAGTTAGCTTTTACACATAAGTCGGTATCTTCCAAGACAGCAGGATATACTATCAGCAATGAACGTCTCGAATATCTTGGCGATGCAGTGTTGAGTTCCATAGTAGCCCAATTCCTTTTTAAGAAGTTCCCTACTAAACAAGAAGGTTTTCTTACGGAGATGCGCTCTAAAATAGTGAGCCGCTCCTCGTTGAACAAGCTATCTCTTAAATTCGGGTTGCACGACTTTATACATTATTCGAAAAAAAATGAACATTGTAAGTTCCGCTCTATGGGTGGTAACGCCTTCGAAGCTTTCACAGGAGCCTTGTTCTTAGACTTCGACTATGATTTCGCTTACAAAATAATAGTTGACCGTGTGATAAAGTTACATATCGACCTTAATGAATTAGAGAAAAGCGAGAACAACTATAAGAGTCGATTGCTTGAGTGGGCTCAGAAAGAGAAACATCTCGTCAACTTTAAACAGATAGGTTCTAAAGGAGCTGGCTTTGATAAGCATTATGTGATACAAGTCTTGATAGATGATAAAGAGTATGGCAAAGCTACCGACTACTCGATAAAAGGCGCAGAACAACTTGCGGCTGAAAAGACTTGGCTTATGATGAACGAATAATTCCTACTGTTATGAAAAAAAACAAAATCCTCGTTGACCCTTTCGACGACATAATCATAGTAGGTATCGTCACAAGTTTAGTTGATTATCAATTAGCATGGCATCTAAATAAGATGCTTAAGACGAATTTTGTCAAGTGTAAAGACATAACTTCCAATTCAAAAGACTTCTATTCTTTCTATCTCTATGATGCTGGAGAGAACTCCAATGTATTCAATCTTGTAGCATTATCCAACAAAGACAAAAGATGGGTTTCGTTCTCACCTCAGACAGATTATCTTTTCATCATCAGAAATTATATCAACGAGGAGAAGTTTCAACAATATCTCACAAAAATAAAATCCATCTCGAAAGTTCAACATGCCTATGTAATAGACCTCGAGTATAACACTAAGATAGACACTATCTTAGCCGAGGTTGAATCTCACGAGACGGATATTATCAATAGTTCTAGGTTTTAACTACCTTTTAAGCTTTCTCAAATTGTTGCAAGAATCTCACGTCATTTTCAAAATAGAGACGTAAGTCATTGACCTGATATTTAAGCATTGCTATACGTTCCACGCCCATACCGAAAGCAAAGCCTGTATATACTTCAGGATCGATATTACATGCTTTCAAGATGTTAGGGTCGCAAATGCCGCAGCCCAAGATTTCGAGCCAACCTGTGTGTTTACAGATGTTACATCCTTTTCCTCCACAGATATTGCAAGAGATATCCATTTCTGCTGATGTTTCAGTAAATGGGAAATATGATGGGCGGAAGCGAACCTTTGTCTCTTCGCCGAAATATTCTTTCACGAAGTGGAAAAGAGTCTGTTTCAAGTCGGCGAAAGAAACATCTTTATCGATATACAGACCTTCTATCTGGTGGAAGATACAGTGAGCGCGAGCAGATATTGCCTCGTTGCGGAACACTCTTCCAGGAGCGATGATACGAATTGGAGGCTCGCCTTGTTCCATAGCACGCACCTGAACGCTTGAAGTATGAGTACGAAGAAGCACATCAGGATTCTTGCTAATGAAGAAAGTATCTTGCATATCGCGAGCTGGGTGGTCTGGAGGGAAGTTCAAGGCTGTAAAACAATGGAAGTCATCTTCTATTTCAGGACCTTCACTGATAACAAAGCCTAAACGTTCAAATATATTATTTATCTCTTCTCTAACTATCGACAAGGGGTGACGAGCGCCTTTCATCGAATCGACAGGCAAGGTTAAATCCATATCGTTCGACACTGTTGTCTGATTTTCAAAACCGAGCATCTGCTCATCGAAGATTTCTTGTGCTCTGTTCTTCAGTTCATTAAGTTTAATGCCAAGTTCCTTACGCATCTCTGGAGCCACCTGTTTAAAGTCGGCAAACAATGCTGGAATGACACCTTTCTTACTAATATATTTAACTCTGTAATTCTCTAAAGCCTCTTTGCTATCTGCCTTAAAAGAATTAATCTCCTCTAATATCTGAGCTATTTTTTCTATCATCTTTTCTTTTATTAAGTCAACGAGTCAACTCTACATTATTAACTATTAACTGTTAACTATTTGTCAACTACTAATTAATTGTTAATTATCTCTATCGTCATAGTTACTGGTTCAACAGGGACATCCATATAGCCTGTTTTCACGCCTGCTATCTTATCTATTACGTCGAGACCTTCAACAACTTCACCGAAAACAGTATATTCACCATCTAAGTGTGGAGTTCCTCCTATTGTTGTATAAGCCTTGATTTGTTCTACTGTGAAATTAACTCCATAGTTTTGCATATACATCTGGATATGAGCATCAGTCAACACATTACCTTGAACGATATAAAATTGACAACCACTTGATGCTTTCTCTGGATTTACTTGATCGCCCTGACGTGCAGCTGCCAAAGCTCCTTTTTTATGGAAGTGATTAGGACGAATCTCTGCTGGGACTCTATAACCTGGATCGACAGTTCCATCTTGATTATGGCCACCTTGTATCATAAACTTATTGATAACACGATGGAATGGTGAGTTGTCGTACCAACCTTCATTAATCAACTTGATGAAATTATCTCTGTGCAACGGTGTGTCGTTATACAATTTCACCTTGATGTCACCCTTCGTTGTCTTTATCAAGACTAACGTTTCTTTTTCTTGAGCTTGTGCTGCCATACCTAATAAGATACAAATTATTAAACAAATTCTTTTCATATTTTAATCATTTATTTGTGAATAAACTATTTCCAATCTTACAGCCTTCGTAGCATCAGGACAACCAGGTCCTCCGAATATCCAACGTTTGGCATTATAAGATCCAGCATAAGTGTATATATATAAGCCGTAATCTTCTGCATCAACACCTTTCATGATGAGATCTTGCACATATTCCGATATTCTAAACCACACTTGATCTGTATCAGGGTCATAGAAGCCTCCAAAATAGTTAGTTCCTACAAACTGATCTGGCAATATAGTATAATCGCCATTGCCATCAGCTTTAACAGCAACCAACTGAATAGGTGGAGTAAACATTGTTGTATCGTTATTAACGCCATTAACATTCCCATTAACACCTGTAAGTATCAGCTTCGCTTCATTGATAAGTACATTTGTATTCATATCTTCTGCCCATTGAGCGAGATTAGGAAATTCTATCCTCGACCTCACACCTGCTGTCGATTGTACATAAAGATATTCATTACTTGCAGTATCGTTGAATGTTATAGGAGCTATAGCGGTGCTATAGTCGTGTTCAAAGTGATTGAAGCGAACGTATTTATCGCTCACGTTAAAAGTATGAAAAGTAGTGTCGTAATCGTTATGATAATACACTCTCATATATGACTTTGTGTTGAGAAGGTTGAAATAACATATTGAACCTGTAGATGTTGCCTCATCACAAGAGAGATATAGTCCTTTAAAATAATCCATGAAGGCTGTGTTAGATGAGAATGCCGTCTCTTCGTCATTTATGAAACGTTGACCCAAGGCGACGTCTATTGGTATTCTTATGACGGCATTTGTCAGAGAGTCGTCATCAATATTACTATGAGTCATAGGACGTGGCATGAATGTATAATTTGCCAATTCATTGCCATACGATAATGTTGTGTCGGAATAATACGATGAGTCGGAGTTCATTTCTTCTAACACCTCATAAACGCGTAATGTCAGAGGAGAAAGCGTATCGCCGTAATAACCAGAATATACCATTTGTAATATGATAGAATCGACTTCTGCGCCATCGCCCCATTGTAAGCTATTATTCGTGAGACCTATCTGAGTATAGAAACTTAGGTCAGACCTTCCAAAGTGAGGGTCGTTAAGGCTACCGAGAAGCGATAATGACGCCGACTTTGTGCTAAGAGACTTCACCCTGTCCACTTCCGATATTATCCCGTTATCGCCAGTGAAAGCCACTTTGATGTAACTACCCGAAGGTTGCAAGGAGTTACCTATATGTTGTGGCACTTTTTTGCATGATACAAATCCTATAAAGATGAGAATTAAAACATATAATATTTGTCGTCTTGTTTTCAAAGCTATTTATTTTTGATTTGTTAAGAGACTATCGTAAAAGTCATTGTACGCATCAACGTAATTTTCTGGCGATTGGTATGCGAGCGTTGGTTTTTTCGTCGATTTAACGTATTCATCGAGTTCTGGATTGATATTTTCACTTCCATAGATAACAGCATCTGAGAAATCAATTGCTGTTTTCATAAGATTGACATAATCAGTTTTCTTAAGATGTTTAACATCTTTAGGAGATATTCCCTGAAGTTTCATCTTTTTATCAAATCCTGAGCGGAATGTGTTAGTAAAATCATCATCATACAAAGAATACACAATCTTCGACTCATTAAACAGAGGATTATCCATGAATACTTTTTTGAGATATATCGGTATCAATGCCGACATCCAACCGTGACAATGTATCACATCTGGTGGCCAGTTCAACTTACGTATCGTTTCTATTACACCACGAGAGAAGAAAACTGTACGGTCGTCATTATCTTCAAAAAACACTCCGTTTTTATCTGCTATTGTCGATTTACGTTTTGTAAAGAAATCATCGTTATCGATGAAATATATCTGCATTCTCGCTTTTTGTATAGAAGCGACTTTTATGATGAGAGGATAATCGGTGTCGTTAATAATTAGATTCATTCCTGAGAGACGAATCACCTCATGCAACTGATTTCTACGCTCGTTGATATTACCAAAACGAGGCATAAAAATTCTTATCTCCTTCCCTTTCAGTTGAATTCCTTCTGGCAGATAACGACCAATGTTAGACATTGGCGTTTCCTCTAAGTATGGTGTTATTTCTTGATGAACAAATAATACCTTTGTTTTTTCCATAATTGGCAATTTTTAGTTTGTCATAAACGGCATTACAAAATTAAGCAAAAATTTTTGATTTATGGAAGAAAAAATTTAGTTTTTTTGAAAAAACAATAAAAAAAGCGAAAGACTTTCATCTTTCGCTTTCGTACTCCCTCAGGGATTCGAACCCTGGACCCATTGATTAAGAGTCAATTGCTCTACCAACTGAGCTAAGGAAGCATTTTTTGAGACTGCAAAAGTACAATCTTTTTTTTAATTGACAAATTTTTTTTTGATTTTTTTTAAAAAGGTTTAAAGGTTTTAAAGAATTTAGGAGTGGTCAAGGGATTAAAGTAAATAAACACAATCTTGTTGTCTTGTTGACTCATTGTCTTTTTTATTATCTTTGCCATCACTATGGAACTACACGATCATTTTGAAAATCAGAAACACGAGTGGGAGTCGGCTTTACAAGTTAACGCTCCTACCGAACAGCCTATTCAAGTTAACCCCAAGGCGTTAGAGCGCATGATGGCCAAGCGCCAGAAACTTATGCCTCTCGATTATTACGTTGATGGCATTCTCAAAGGCGATATTGTCATCTTAAGTAAAGCTATAACTCTCGTTGAGAGTTCTCTTTATGAGCATCAGAAAATGGCTCAAGACATCATCGCTGCATGTCTGCCTCATTCTGGCAACGCCATACGTCTTGGTATCACCGGCGTTCCTGGTGCTGGGAAAAGCACTTTCATAGAGGCTCTCGGAATGGAGCTGAGTCGCAGCGGTCATAGGCTCGCTGTGCTCGCCATCGACCCCAGCAGCCAACGTTCCAAAGGAAGCATACTCGGCGACAAAACTCGTATGGAGGAACTCTCTCAACAACGTAATGTATATATCCGACCATCAGCTTCTGCTGGCACTCTCGGCGGCGTAGCTCGCAAGACACGCGAAGCGATAATACTATGCGAAGCCGCCGGTTTCGACACAATCTTCGTCGAAACAGTAGGCGTCGGACAATCGGAGATAGCAGTGTATTCTATGGTGGATTTCTTCCTACTAATACTAATAGGCGGCGCAGGAGATGAACTGCAAGGCATAAAACGCGGCATCATGGAAATGGCTGATGGCATCGTCGTCAATAAAGCAGATGGCGACAATATACAAAGAGCTAACCGTGCCATGGCAGAAGTAAAAAACGCTGTACACCTCTTCCCTCTCGCCGAGTCAGGGCAGCCCGTCAATGTGATGACTTGTTCAGCCCTTACTCATCATAACGTACCAGAAGTATGGCAGATGGTGACAGAACATATCGACAACATTAGAAAGTCAGGTTATCTCGCAAAGAAAAGAGCAAGACAAGATGTACAGACTATGTACGACAGCATAGAACAAACGTTGAAAGACGATTTCTTCCAAAACTCTTTGATAAAAGATATGATAGCCCTGACAGAAAACGATGTAAAAGAGAAAAGAACCAGCGCCTACATTGCCGCACAAAATCTTTTAGAGACTTATTTCAACATGTTAAAAAAATAAATTCTAAAACTTTGCTTTAATACAAATATTTTGACTAAGTTTGTACGCATAAAATCGATTTAATTATTCATAATAAAAAGATATGAACACAAACATTCAAATGAATCCTAATCCGCTGGTTCAGTATTTACAAAAACCAGCTCGTGAGTTTACTAAACAAGACATCATTCGTTATTGCGAAGATAATGAGGTAGAATTTATCAACTTCCACTACTGCGGTTGGGATGGTAAATTAAAGACTTTAAACTTTGTCATTCAAAGCGTTGATCATTTAGACAACATCCTCTCAGCAGGTGAACGCGTCGATGGCTCAAGTCTCTTCCCATTCATCGAGGCAGGTAAGAGCGACCTCTATGTGGTTCCTAAATTCAGAACAGCATTCGTAAATCCTTTCGCTGAGATACCTACAGTAGATATCCTCTGTTCTTTCTATAACCGCGATGGCGAACCTTTTGAAAGCTCACCAGAATATATCCTCCGCAAAGCTCACAAAGTCTTCCAAGAGACAACAGGCTTACAAATGGAGACTATGGGCGAACTCGAATATTATATCATCGCTGAAGACGAAGAAGCATATTCGGTGCCAGATCAAAAAGGTTATCACGAGAGCCGTCCTTTCAATAAGTTCACCGACTATCGTGTTGAAGCTATGCAGCTCATCGCCCAAGCAGGTGGCATGATAAAATATGGTCACTCAGAAGTTGGTAACTTCACCTTAGATGGCAAGATCTACGAACAAAATGAAATCGAGTTCTTACCTACAAACATAGAAGACGCTGCCGACCAATTAGTTATCGCTAAATGGATCATGCGTCAACTTGCTTACGAATATGGTGTGACTTTGACATTCGCTCCTAAGATCACTGTCGGCAAGGCTGGTTCTGGTATGCACGTACACTGCAAATTCACTAAAGACGGTAAGTCAGTCATGATTGAAAACGGTGAGTTGACAGACATTTGCAAGAAAGCTATCGCTGGTTACATGATGGCAGGTACTTCACTTCCTGCATTCGGCAATCCTAACCCATTGGCATTCTTACGCCTCGTTCCTCACCAAGAAGCTCCTACTTCATTGTGCTGGTCATTCTCAAACAGAAGCGCATTAGTCAGAGTACCTCTCGGATGGATCAACAACGGCAAAGACATGCTCGCCGACTGCAACCCATTGGAAGTTCCTTCAAACAAAGACTTCAGCGACAAGCAAACATTTGAATGGCGTGCTTCAGACGCAAGTGCCGACATCTACCTCTTGATGGCAGCATTATGCGCAGCAGCACGTCACGGATTGGAATCACCTGAAGCATTGAAAATAGCTGAAAAAACATATGTCGGTCTCGGCGTCAACATCCACGACGACAAGAACAAAGCCGTTCAAGATGCTCTCGAACAACTTCCAGACTCATGCTACAGAGCAGCAGAAGAACTCGAAAAAGACAGAGAAATATATACATCTAAAGGCGTGTTCTCAGATAACATCGTCGATTATATGATTAAATATCTTAAAGGCTTCAACGACACCACACTTCGCGCTGACCTCGGCAACGACACTGAGAAAATCATGAAACTCGTCAACGACAACATCCACGTAGGATAAACTAGAAGATTGGAAATTGACAGTTCAGAACTGATAATTGACAATTGAAGATATTTGAGACGTCATTCTAGAAATGGCGTCTCATTTTTTTATACTTTCGTCACCTCATCAATGTTAATTTATAATTATGAAAAAATTGTTTTTAATTACGGTTTTGTGCTTGATAGCTAATTGCATTAATTCACAAAACTCATTGTGGATTTACAATGCCGATGGGACAATCTTAACGTATAATACATCGGAAATTGATTCTATAACATTCTCTCCCGACGACATTAATATGTTTCTATATCGCGGTGATGACATCAACAACTTCTATGTAGCAGCCATCGACAGCATTAAGTTCAGAGAAAATCAAGATGTTGAATCCTCTGCTATTTATGTTGAATATAATGATAACACTGCTGTGGTGAGACATAATATTAATTCAGTAGATTTTGTCGTCAATATTGATGGAGCAAATGTCAGCATAGTAACAAATGCTGCATTAGAAAACCTTCAATATTACCTGAGCGGAACTACATCCAACGGTTCTTTCTCGCTCGAAAGCGATATGGCTTATGATGTAATTTTAAATAATTTAAACATAACATCAAGTAATACGATACCATTAAATCTAAGTAAAAACATAGAAAGAAACATTATCATAGCTAACGGTTCAAATAATATTCTTACCGATAACGAAGACAGCGATGGCAAATCCGTCATAAACACCAAAGGAAATACAAACATAAGCGGCTATGGTGCGCTTACTATCAATGCCAATAAAAGGCATGGCATCTCTTCTGATAACGACATCATTATCAGCGATGCAACAATATCAATAAATCATACTGCTGCTACATCAAAAGGATTGAAGTCGGATGCTAATATCATCGTCAATAGTGGTAACATCACTATCGTATCTTCAGGAACCTTAGAGCTGGAAGAGTTAGACTTAGGCTACGACCCAACATATTGCACCGCCATCGGAGCCGACGGTAATTTCGAGATGAAAGGAGGCTATCTCGACATCACACTTCCTGAAAGCAATATGGCAGGTCGTGGAATAAAAGTAGATGGCGACATCACAATATTAGATGGTAAGATAAACATAGTCTCTCATTCAGGAGGAGAGACATATACTAATTCTGAAGGAGAAATAGATTCTTATAAATCATCGTGTATCAAAGCCGATGGCAATATTTATCTTTATGATGGTGATATCACCTTAGAAGCTACAGGTGCTGCTGGCAAATGTGTCAATGCTGATGGTGAGATTCATATCGGCAAAGAAAACGAAGAAAATGGTTTAGTCTTAAACATGACAACTTATGGTGAGAAGTTCTATGAGTCGGGTTATGGAGAAGATGCGGACTATGCTAATCCGAAAGTTCTCACAGCAGAAGGAAATCTTTACGTATATGGTGGCAACATCGACATATATACAGAAAACGATGGTGGCGAAGGACTTGAAAGCAAGGACAATTTATATATCATTGGAGGTCATATCATCATCGACACTTACGATGATGCCATCAACGCCAAGAGTCATGTTCAAATAGATGGTGGAACATTATATGCTGGTTCAAGAGGCAACGATGCCATCGACTCCAATGGCAGCATCACTATCAACGGAGGTCTGATAGTAGCGGCGGGACAGACAGCGCCAGAAGGCAGCTTCGACTGCGACCAGAACACTTTCAAGATTGCTGGAGGTGTTGTCGTGGGTATTGGAGGAGCCATATCCAACCCAACAGCATCAGCTTGTACACAACGCTCCCTCATATACAACGGAGTCACAAGTGGCACCGCATTACAGATCACCAACTCTGAAGGTGAAGACTTGTTGACATATCAAGTCCCTACATATTCCGGTGGAGGCTCCACACCTCCTGGTGGTGGTCCTGGCGGCGGTCCTGGTGGTGGTCCTGGCGGCGGTGGATTAGTCCTATTCTTTACATCGCCAGAATTACAAGAAGGTAGCATCACAGTAAAACAGGGCGGCACAATATCAGGAGGGGAAGAGTTTCACGGATATTACACAAATGCCGACTATTCAGGAGCTACATCATCACAAAACGTGACAATATCAGGGATGGTGACATCATTTTAAGAGATTATAATTGTTCATTTTTCATTGTTCAAAAACGTACAATATTTTTAAGAAAAATTCGTATTTTTGTAAGCTAATTAATTACAAAAATGTACGCTTTATTTAAAAAGGAAATAAGTAATTTTTTGAACTCCCTCATAGGAATAATGGTTATTGTGGTATTCCTATTGATTACGGGATTATTCTTATGGGTTTTTCAGAGTGATTTCAACATCATGTCTTTCGGTTATGCCAACTTGGATAGCCTTTTCATATTGGCACCATGGGTGTTTCTCTTCCTTGTTCCCGCTGTCACCATGCGTAGTTTTGCAGAAGAGAGACGTACAGGTACAATGGAGATGCTTTTCACCAAGCCTCTGTCCGATTGGCAGATAGTATGGGGTAAATATCTTGCTGGTGTTGCATTGGTGCTTTTAGCTCTCATTCCTACATTAGTATATTTCTTCTCGGTATATCGTCTGAGTCTCCCTGTCGGCAATGTTGATGCTGGAGGAATATGGGGCTCATATATCGGGCTGTTCTTCCTCAGCGCAGCATTCGTGTCAATAGGATTGTTCTGCAGTTCATTGACCAACAACCAGATACTCGCCTTCCTATTATCGGTATTCCTCTGTGGCTTCATATACATCGGTTTCGATATGATTTATTCGATGGCATTATTCGGATCGGTGGATTTGTTTATACAACAGTTAGGAATTGCATCGCATTATAGCTCATTGAGTCGTGGCGTGATAGACACTCGCGACATTCTTTATTTCCTCAGTGTGATAATATTATTCCTGTCGATGACCAAATTAGTGTTGTCAAGTCGTAAATGGTGAAAGGAGGTGATGATGAAGAATGAACGTAAAAATTTGAAAAGAAGTCAACTGTTATCATTCGCAATAACATTGATAGTAATCGTTGCAGTGAATGTTATAGGCTCATTCGTATATACTCGTTTCGATCTCACGAGTGAGAAACGATACACATTATCTGATACATCAAAAGAGATTTTAAGAAATCTCGACGACTATGTATATTTCAGAATATATTTAGAAGGTGAGTTCCCTGCTGGTTTTAAGAAATTAAGAAAAGAGACAAAGGAGATGCTTGATGAATTTCGCGCTTATAGCAAATATATAGACTACGACTTCATCAATCCTTCTGAGAGCAACGACGCAGCTGAGAGGAGTGAGACATATAAGCTCCTATATCAAAGCGGATTAAACCCTACAGAGCTTTCCATACAAACTAAAGAAGGAGCGCAACAGATCGTGATATGGCCATGTGCTTTGGTAAGTTATCAAGAGAAGGAACTGCCACTCGACTTGCTCGACACACAGTTAGGTAAATCGTCGCAAGAAGCTCTCAACAACTCGGCTCGCAACCTCGAATATAAATTCATCAGCGCAATAAAAGACTTATCTCAGAGAAAGAAACCTAACATCGCCTTCATAGAAGGTCATGGCGAGTTGAACGAGAATGAAGTATATGACATCACAAGAAGTCTTCAAAAGAAATATAGCGTGAAACGCATAACAATAGATGAGCAGATCACAGCATTAAACGGAAGGACTGAGACTGCTGACAGCAGCATAAAAATAGGCTCTAACTATGAAGCTATCATCATTGCAAAACCTACCAAGCCTTTCTCTGAAAAAGATAAGTTTATCATAGACCAATATATCATGAGAGGTGGTAAAGTACTTTGGCTCATCGACCCTGTCTTTGCAACGATGGATAGCCTCCAAGCTGCAGAGTCAACCATGGGCAACTCTCTTAACATAAACCTTGATGATATGTTCTTCAAGTACGGACTGAAACTCAACAAAGACCTCCTACTTGACTATAACAGTGCAGCTATCGCACTAAGGACAGGACAGATGGGAGGACAAGCTCAGATAGAGTATTTCAGATGGTATTACTTCCCACTCTTAAACGCAGCATCTGATAATAACATCGTTAAAAACATAAATCCTGTCAAAGCAGATTTTGTCAGCTCCATAGAACCTGTCATCTCCGACTCTGATGTCCAGAAGATACCTCTGCTGAAGACATCAGATTATACCAAGGTCTCGGCAGCTCCAGTGTTCATCTCACTTAGCATGTTACGCCAGGCTCCCGACCAGCGTATGTTCTCACAGAAAGGTCACAACGTAGCATATCTCTTAAAAGGAACCTTCGAGTCGCTTTATGCCAACAGAATGACAGCAGGTATCATGGAATCGGAAGAGATAGGTTTTAAGACAAGTAGCGAGCCTACTTCTATGATTGTCATCGCTGATGGCGACATCATTCGCAACCAATTCCACATACCAAAAGGTTATCCACTACCTCTCGGCTTCGACCAATATACTCAGATAACATATGGTAATAAAGACTTTATCGAGAATGCTGTAAGTTATCTCGTCGATGGAGAAGGCTTGATAGGCATAAGATCACGCGAGTTGAAGATAAGACTCCTCGATGTTAATAAAGTCAATGCCAACCCTATCATGTGGCAGATGATAAACGTGATATTGCCAAGTGCACTGATGATTTTATTAGGATTTATATTGGCAGTCATTAGAAAAAGAAAATATTCAAAATAAATATAACAATGAAAAAGAATCGTTTAGCTATAATTGTAACATTAGTATTAATCGTTATTGCTATAGTCTTAGTGTGGAACAACCGTTATCTCACTACCTTACGTGGTGATGCGTATGACTTCACTGTTCGTGACACAGCTTCGGTGACACGTCTCTTCTTCGCCGACAAAAGTGGTAATGAGGTGACTCTAAGCAGAACATCAGAAGGCTGGAAAGTCAATGATAAATACGATGCTCAGCCTGTCATGATTAACAACATGCTTCACACTCTTGATAAGATGAGAATTAAGATGCCTGTATCATTGGCTTCTCACGACAATGTTATCACACGTATGGCAGGAACAAATACCAAAGTGGAGGTATATCAAATCGTTCCAAGAATAAATCTCTTCAACAAGATTAAGTTATTCCCTCACGAGAAACGCACTAAAGTATTTTATATAGGCGACATCACACAAGACAACAACGGAACATACGTCTTGAAAGAAGGAGCCGATAAAGCATATATTGTACATCTTCACGGCTTCAGAGGCTTTATCAGTTCTCGCTTCTCAGCAAGTGAAGAAGACTGGCGCGACCATAAGGTATTCTATAACAATATTAATGACATAACTTCTGTTAAATTAGAGTTTAACAACGATAAGAAAAATAGTTTTGTGATAAACACCATTGATAACTATAGTTATGAGATGACTTGCTTAGATGGCTCGCATATCGACCTCGACACTATAAAAGTCCTCAGCTTGTTAACATCACTTAGCGACGCTCGTTTTGAGGCTTTCCTTAGCGATATCACAGAACAACGCCGCGATTCTATCATCAACTCTCCATATTTAGAAAGACTTACAATAACTACAAAAGAAGGAAAAGAAAGCAGTATCAGAACATATACTATGAAAATCAATGCAGAAGCATTTGGCTTTGCAGAAGACGATTGGGATAACGACCCTGACCATAAATACGCATACATAGAGCACAACGACGAGCTTGTCATGATACAAGACTTTGCCTTTGGTAAGATATTAAAACCAGCGGAATATTACAACAAAGGCTATATGGAGCAACAAAGAATGATATATATCGAGGAGTTAGAAGAGATTCCGAGTAGCGAGCTTCCTTTTTAAGCAGGGAAATCCTTTATATCATTGGACTTTTCAGCTTTTTCATCCTAATTATTGTCCATTATCTCGACTTTTTTTATACTTTTGCTACTAACCAATATAATGAGTTATCACAAAAGATGGCTTATAGGGAGTTATTTACACAAAAACTTTTGTTATTGTCTTAAATAAGGTTCTAACAATAATGGAAGGCATGTTAATTATAGAACCTAAGTTATTTAGTATGAAAAGGATTTTTACATTTTTAATTGTGTTTATGTCGACACTATTAGTTGCAGGTCAGGATTTTGTATTTTCATACGATTTCACAGCAACTAATGAATTGAATGAATGGACCATTATTGATAACAACAATGATGGATGTAAGTGGGAGATAATGGATGGTATGAAGGGTGCTGTTTACAATGGTAACACTACTGAAGTAGCAGCCGATGATTGGTTGGTTTCTCCTTTATTTTCAGTGGAAAATGAAAAGTTTTATATAGTTGAATATACCACGGCTCAAAGAGGATGTTTTAGTACAGATATTATTAATGTTCACTTTGGATCGGAAGTAAACGCTTCATCGTCAACATTGTTGGTTGAAGAGAGATACGATTATCATGCAGGTATTGTAACACGTAAACATCATTTGAAGGCTCAAGAAAGCGGGAATGTACAATTAGGTTTTAACATTACCTCTGCAGCCTCTAACGGTATTGTTACATTGAAATCAGTATCAGTAAAAGAAAGTAGCAACCAGTTACCAGCTAAGGCTCCTGCTATTGCTGTCAGTTCTAACTTTATTGAGAAAACCGTTACTATTAAATGGGTTAATCCTCAGCGTGATGTCAATGACATACTTATCACCCAGCCAATGACAGCAAAGATATATGCAAATGATGTAGTTATAGCAACACTCAACGATATGCAGGCTGGAGAACAAGAAGAATATGTTTATACGCCAGATGACTTTAATGGAATGGTAGTATATGGTGTTACCTTGTCTATAGATGAATTTGAATCAGAGAGTACTGAACAAGAAATCAATCTTGATGACTATCAAGGTGACATGACAACTGTAGCAACCATACCTCTCAACAGTTCTTCCGACTTTGCTGAATGGGAAGTCTTAAACCTTGATGGCGGTGCTACATGGGAATATTATAACAAAACAGTTTCAATCAATAGTTATACAAATGTTAATGACTGGTTGTTTACACCGAGTTTTCAACTTGAGAAAGACAAACGTTATGTCTTGTGTTATAAGTTAGCGAGTTCTATGACTCTATACGCCGATGTTGATGTAACTATAGGTGTTAACACTGATCCATCAGCACATTCTCAGGTGGTAGATGTATACAAGAATTTCTATCAAAATGGCTTAGCTGATTTTCAATCACCTCAGTTTACAGTAGAGGAAACAGGAACATATCACATAGGGTTTCATGCTACATACGTCGAGAATTACTTCACCCTTAAAGATGTATCTGTTGCATGCGTTGTTCAAGAAGGTGGTAGCGGTGAAGAAATAGGTGACCTTGAAGTTGAAGAATATATAGAGACAGTATTACCTGATGATGACAATGGGGACTTGACATATACGACAGATTATTTTACACCTCTCACTATGGAAGGTGTAGATTTCTTCGCTGCATTCTCACATGCACAAGTCGATGCCTACACTCTGGCAGAAAACGGAATCTATTCCATGCCTCTTGAAAAAGGCTTCACCCCTGACTTAGAATCTCCATTGTTGAAAGACGATGTCAATGGTGGTGTTACATACCATAACGGAAAAATTTATTGCAATATCTACAACGATGACGCTAATATCCAGGAAGAGATACCAGTATGGAAAATATATGATGCCAACACATTCGAGTTAATTTCAGAAAACACACTCAACGATAATTGTGAAAACACTACAAGATGCTTGTCTTATGATGTGACAACCGATAAGATTTATGGATTGGTAAAAGATTATGTAGACACATGGCTTGTCAGAATAGAACCAGAAACTGGAGAAATGACCAGAATAGCAGACCGTCTTGACTACACTAAACGTTTCCTCACCTTAGGTTGTAATGCTAAAGGAGAACTTTACTGTATTTATATGACAGAGGACAATGTTACTGGCGATCAGACTCACTATCTCGGTAGAATCAATAAGGCTGATGGTACTATCGCAGAGGTAGGAAAGATGCAACATACCAACTTCATGAAAGAGGATCATCTGTATAATATGAAATATCGTCAAGTCCTTTTCTTTGACAATTCTTCTGACACTATGTATTGGATGTTTTATAGTTCAAGTCTTGCTTTAGGTTCACAATATACGGTAATAGCTGAAGTCAATAAATATAACTCTGTAGTCACTTTACGAGCATACCAACTCGATTTAGTAGCAGTAGCTGGAGCATACTTCAATGAGCCATTGATGTCAGCTCCATCAATAATCACAGATTTCGAATTTATTAAAGATCCTAACGGTAGTAACAGCGAAACAATGACATTCCGTCTTCCTTCTACTTCATATAGTGGCGACAATCTATCTGCTAATGTCGATTATAAGGTATATGCCGATGAGATGTTCGAATACACAGGCAGTGGTACTCCTGGACAATTAATCTCCATTCCAATAGAGACAGACAATGGTATCATTACTGTCAAACTCGTGGCTTATAATGCTTCAGGCTTCGGACCAACAATAGAACGCGATATATTAGTAGGATATGACCTCCCAGAAGCACCGAAAAATATCGTCTTGACAAAGAATGGGCTCAAAACAACATTGACATGGGAGGCTCCTGAGAATGGTGTACATGGCGAGCCGTTCGACGTTGAGAACTTAAAATATTCTATTGTGAGGTATCCTGGCGAGGTAGAAGTAGCAAGTGGCATAAAAGAATTGACTTTCACAGAAACTCATGGCGTAGATATGACTCGTTATGTTTACATGGTGTATTCTTGTATAGGTAATGAACGCAGTGAAGGTGCCTACTCCAATAACCTGATTGTAGGTGATCCTCTCAGTACTCCTTATGGAGGTGTGTTCGGCTCAGTTAATGATATGTATAACTATTACACTATCGTCGATGCAAATAATGATGGATACACCTGGATTTATGATGAGATAAACAGAGCTGCTGTCTATACATATAATTGGCAAAATGGAGCCGACGACTGGATGATATCTCCTGCTATAAAATTTAGAAAAGATGCAACTTACACCTTGACATTCGGCGCATTCTCATCTCAGGAAGATTATTTAGAATCGTTGTTGGTTACTTTTGGAGATAGCTATACCCCTGAATCGCAAGATGAAATACTCCTTGATATTCCTGAACTTCCTGCTATCGATGATGATGGCACTTACAACGTTTATAGTGTCAAGATAACAGTTCCCGAAGACGGCGTTTATCACTATGGATTCAAAGCATACTCTGAGGCTTATCAAGACTATTTGTATCTTTACGACATAAAACTTACATCAAACAAAGACCATATTGGTATCGATGATGATACAACCAGTGACAACAAGATCATCGTAACTTCCGATGATAACAAAATTATAATCTATAACCCTGAAAATATTGAGGTAGCAATATATAATGTATTGGGAGTGTTAGTGCATAAATCTGATATGAATTATGTTGAAACTTCCCAAACATCAGGTCTGTATATAGTTAAATACAATAGCGGAAGTAGAAAAGTAGTAGTTAAATAAATTGTTTTGCCATGAGAAGAACCACTAAAAGAATATCATTATTATTTCTTTGCATTATATTATCTGCAAGAATAGTAGCTGCTGGCGGGAACGATTTCGGGCCTTCCGAAAATAACAGTGATGATCTCAATCCTAACCCTGACAACTACGACAACGCAAAGTCAGTCCCTTATTTTAACACATTCGACAACTTTGACAATGACTATGACGGAGAGTCTTACCTTCCGTCTGGCTGGGCTTCCACAGGTGACGATCCTTTCTTCACAGCAAACATAACAGGGTTAGGTGCAGTAACAGGTAATTATTATTTAGTTGCTAGCGAGTCAGTGATTGATAGCCGTAATGATTGTCTCTTTACTCCGTTTTTCCGTTTAAGTAACGAATATGAGTATGTTATCTCTTACTATTTGTATATGCCGGGAAATTCTGGTGGAGGCGTGCTGAGAGCAACAGATCTTATTGCCACCGTAGGTAGCGAACAAGATCTTAATTTTCACCCTATCATAACTCAAAGTATAGAAGACCAATCATTAAGTGAATGGACTTATCAAGAGTTTACATTTAAACCACAAAAAAGCGGTGCCTATTGCTTTGCTTTCTCATTGAAAAGCGAGGTAAACTACTCAGGAATGGTAGCTATAGAAGATTTTAGCATAACCTCCCCCGACCTTATCTCAGCCCCTGTCGCTAATTTCGCTGTTGGAGGTAACTTCGACATAATAGATAGTAGAATGATAGTGTTTAAGAATCAATATGTGAATCTTACTAATTTGTCGGAAAGGGCTGATGAGTTTGCATGGGAAATTACTTTCCCTGATGGAAATGTTCAATATTCTTCAGAAGAACACCCCTCTTTAATGTTTAATCAATCAGGTGATTATAATATCGAGTTGGAAGCTATCAATAGTACTTCTTCTGTCACAACAAGCCGTATATTAAGCGTTGAATATATTGACAGTGATGCTGAAGACTATTCTATGATGACATGGAATCCAAGTCAAGACGAATTGTTAGAACGCGGTTCTATACCTTCGTTTGCCGATGATGACATAGAAGATTATTATTATGACTTTGTGACAGGTTATAATCGTTATTATCATCAATTCGCTGAACGTTTCGAGATACCAGATGAGGTAAAAGTGAAAATACATATACTCGATACATGGTTGGCACACTATCGTAATATAGTTAGTACATCTGGTTCCGACAGCGATAAACCATTTGAGATTGTCGTTTATGGTGATAAGGATGGTCAACTTGATGAAGAAAAAGTATTTGCTCGTGTAAGCTCAACATTGAAAGATGTATTTGGTTATAGCGGTGTCTCTGGAAATGGCGAAGGTAGAACAATAGATTTTGTCAGTCTTTTAGGACAGTCCGTTGAGGTGCAAGGTACCTTCTACGTCGCATTTGAATTTGCCGAGGATATGATAATAACGACAGAAGACGTTAACGTCAGACGTTCATATCTTGCACTTAATACAATAAAACATAATACAGAAAAAGCTACTCTATACATTAAACCTACCGATGTACCAAAGGGCTCACTCGTTGAAGCTGATGGTAATTGGTACGCAGTTGATTTATTGGATGAAACCATGAATGGCGTAGGTGCTTACTTCATACTTTGGGTCAGTAGCGAAATAAATGATGTAGCTATCAACAATTTCGGAGAAATCGTATTTGCATTGCAAATAAAAGATGAGAACTTGATCATCAGTGGAACAGAAGCCAACGAAGAAATAATAATATATGACATCAATGGCCGTGTTGTAGCTGATATGTTAGGAGAGCAGAATAGCACAACTGTAAATATAAGCAATTTGAATAATGGCGTTTATATCGTCAAAACAAATGCTGGGACAGCAAAATTTGTAAGATAAGGTTTAACAGCCATTGAATATAAAAAAAGCGTCAATGTTTCTATAGTGAGATTCATTGACGCTTTTATTTATTTATATACTTCTATTAAGGTATTCAGAATAGTCTTCGGGTGTCGTTTTATAGTCGCTACCGAATAGCAGGGAGTTGATTAAGAAATCTGCTGAGGCGTGGTTACAAGCTGTAGGGACATCATAAAGCACGCTCAATCTCAACAAGGCTTTCACATCAACATCGTGGGGCTGACTCGTCATTGGATCCCAGAAGAAGATGAGATAGTCTATCTTTCCTTCTGAGATAAGAGCGCCAAGTTGTTGGTCGCCACCTAAAGGACCAGATTTTAGCCTGTTGATACCAGGCAACACTGAGGATAGAATCTTCCCCGTTGTACCTGTAGCATAAAATTTATTTCCAATAAGTTTGTCAGCATGTTCTGTGACCCAGCGCAGAAGGTCGTCTTTCTTCGCATCATGCGCAACGAGAGCTATAGTCTTCATATTGTAATAAAATTATTCGTATTCAAAATAATCAGTACTGCCATCATAGCTTCTTGTCACAGGGAATTTACCATCGTAAGTATAAGATATTACCTCTGTATCGGTAGCAGATATTCCTTTATAATCTTCTGTTATTATGATCTTTGTGACATTGTTTTTGCTTGCGAAGTTACCGTGTACCAATATAAGTTCATCAAAATATAATCCCAAGAAGCCACGGAAAGGATTTTTCTTATTGTCATATTCAAAAACCAATTTCTCGGAATAATCACCCGCATCATACTCTAACTCAGATATATTATTACCTTCCCAATCTATGTCTATCTCAATTACAACATTAGATCTTAAAGGACTCTTCTTTGCAGCTTTTTTAATAGACTCAAGCGAAAGTTCTGGCAACATATATCTCAAAGGATTCATTCTGTTGTCATTGCTTAACGCCCAATCTTCATATATCGTCCACTTTATATCAGAAAGTTCATTGCCATCATATTCAAAGTCATATTTTTCCATCAACATACCATTGTATGAGAAAGTGGCTTCTGATAATCTATCTTTATGATCATATCTGTATTTCATGCAGGCATCAGATTCATAATTATCAACTTGTATCAGACGATCGCCATTATATGAAAAACGGTTGGTACTTTCAATAGTTCCGTCAGAACTATAATAGTCGATGGTTTTCAGTTGTTTATCCTTCCATGTCCAGTCTTCTAACAAACATTTGCTTATATCATCGTTGCTCCAATATATCTTATCTATCTTCTCTTTTGGATTATAGACGCCATCAATTTTATTCTTGTTACAAGATGTGAATACAACAAGAGCTATCAATGCTGTAATTAAAAATGTTTTTTTCATAGTAATATAGATTTTGTTAATATATTTTAAATTTTAACGTAACAAAGATAAAGATATTTTTTGTTGATATGGAAAATATTCTGACGATGACAATGACGATGACAATGACAATGACTTTGACGATGACGATGACGATGACGATATTAATCCATAATTTCCAGAAACAAAAAATGTGGACTTGCATTATCCACATTCTGAGTCCCTGAGATTGCCCATTATACCGGATAAGTAAGTCCACATAGATATAAGAATTAAGGACGCAGCAAGCCACGTCCCTACATTGTTAATTGTTAACTGTTAACTGTTAATTGTAAATTGTTAACTCTTCACCGCTTCTCCAATAGTTTTTCCCATATTGTAAAGTCGCTCCACGTCTTCATCGCGATATGGTGCGCCTTTCACTTCAACCGATTCTACTGGGCATTCCCATTGGTTCCTTTCCATGACGTTGTTGATATATTTCACGCCACCGCCGCCCCAGCTCATGCCACCGAATACGCCGTAGATTTTGTTCTTTGGCTTGAACTCTGTAAGCTCATGCAACAATAATGTCATATTAGGGAACACGCTGCCGTAGTGTGCGCAGGCTCCTATGATGGCGCCTTTGTATTTCCATATATCGCTGATGATGTGCGACACTTCTGTCTTAGCGACATCGTATATCTTGATATTCTTGACACCTGCTTCCGACACGCCACGAGCGATGATGTCGGCCATCAAAGCTGTGTTTCCGTACATAGAACCGTAAACGATAACGACACCTTCTTCATTCTCTCCTGTACTCCATTTCACGTATCTGTCGAGAACCCAATGTAAGTTGCTGCGCCATACCAAGCCGTGTGATGGTGCAATCATCTTAATGTCTAATGGTCCTAATTTCTGAACTGCCTTGACAGCCTGAGCAGCTACCTTGCCAACGATATTTGCATAATAACGACGCATATCGTCTTCATAGAAATCTAAGTTTGCTTCGTCATCGAAGATACATCCGTTGAGAGCGCCGAAACCTCCGAAAGCATCGTTGGAGAACAATATCTTATTTGTCTGTTCGTATGTCACCATCGATTCTGGCCAGTGGCACATAGGAACCATGAAGAACTGAAGCGTATGTTTTCCAAGGCATAATGTCTCGCCTTCTGCCACTATCTTCTTATTGTTCAGAGGTCCGTAGAATGCTTCAAGAGGAGCGAAAGTCTTGGCGTTGCCTATGACTTCCACATCTGGATATTCTTGAACGATAGCGCGGACAGCACCGCTATGATCTGGCTCATCGTGGTTGATGACGAGATAATCTATCTTGCGGTCTCCGATGACACTTTTGATTTTAAAGAGAAATTCAGCCATGAAGCTGACTTCCACAGGGTCGATGAGAGCTATCTTTTCATCGACGATGAGATATGAGTTGTATGAAACGCCGTTAGGAAGTTCCATGTGATTTTCAAAGAGTTCAGTTTTGCGGTCATTAACGCCGACATAGTAAATGTCGTTTGTCAAGTTTATCTTTAACATATCAATACTTTGTTTTGTTTCTATTATTTCTGTTGTTTTGTCATCTTCAATTTTCTCGAAAGCATCTTTGCCGTGTTTGCACAAAGGACAAATTATATCGTCAGGCAGGTTCTCATCTTCATGAACCCAGCCGCAGATTTTGCAGTACCAGCCTTTTTTGCCGTTAGTCTCTTTCTTAGGTTTGATGTTGTTCTGGTAGTAACTGTAAGTCAATGATTCTTTTTCTGATAACACTTCAGAATCTATTACATCAGCGAAGAACATGGTATGTGTTCCTAAATCCTGATGGCTTACCACGTGGCAAGAGATGTATGAGTTGGTATATTTAGGAATATATAGAACATTGTTTTTAGAGCGGAACTCCTGTTCGCAGTCGGCGAATTTATTTACATCTTTGCCGCTTTGGAATCCGAAATGTTCTATCACCTTGAAAGGCGTTTCTGTTGTCAGCATCGACAAATTAAATACGCACGAGTTGAGAATAAGCTCGTGCGTATAATTTTTCTTATTGACGACGACGGCTATACGCAATGGCTCATCAGTAATCTGAATCACTGTGTTGATGATACAGCCGTTGTCTATGTTCTCATAGTTAGAAGTCAGGACGTAGAGTCCGTATCCTATCTTAAAAAGAGCATTGGTATCCATAAAGGGAATTGAACATCAATCTTCTAATGAGAAATTATCTGTTCCTACTCCGCAGAGAGGGCATGCCCAACTTGCTGGAAGTTTGTCGAATGGAGTACCTGGTTCAATACCGTTATCTGGATCACCTACTTCTGGGTCATAGACGTAACCGCATACGTCGCATACATATTTTTTCATCTTTTTAAATTTTTAAGTTAAACAATAATATTATCTTTAATGTAAGTCATAGTTTCTTCTTAAGTATTGAAGACGTTCTGCGACTTTTATATCTTCTTTTTTATTTGCTAAGCCTCTGAAACTTTCAACATCGTTGAAGTTATGTCTATCCATCCAAGCCTCGATGTCGGCGTTCATTTGTTTTATATGGTCGATGCCGTTACGATAGAGCGTGCTGCACACTTGTACGGTCTTAGCTCCAGCAAGAATTTGTTTCACCACGTCTTCACCTGTATAAACACCTCTTGAAGCCGAAAGTTCACATGGAACTCCTTGTGATGACAAGAGAGAAATCCAGCGAAGAGTGTTGTGGTTTTCTTCTTGAGTTGACATTGAGTTACCTGGAACAACATTCATCTTCTCAATATTGATGTCAGGATTATAGAAACGATTGAATAGCACCAAGCCTTTAGCTCCAGCTTTCGTCAAGTTGAATGCCATCTGACTGATGTTAGTAAAATGGTCGCCGAGTTTCACAGAGACAGGGATGTTGATATTTCTCTCAACTTCAGTAAGAATATCAATATATTCTGTTTCAATATCTCTTGGGTTGAGGTCTCTATCGAACGCTGCTATCGCGATGTTAAGCTCAAGAGCATCGGCACCAGCTACTTGAAGTTCTTTAGCTATGCTAATCCATTCTCCTTTAGATGTGCAGTTGACACTTGCAATGATAGGAATATCGACAACTTTCTTTGACTCTTGAATGAGTTTTACGTAAATATCTATTTCGTTACCACGCATAAAAGTGGTCAGATATTCTTGAGCCTCAAAATACGAATTGTAAATATCGGTATATCCTTCTTCTTTTTTGATGTCGGATAAAATCTGTTCCTCAAAGATCGACTTAAGGACGACTGCACCCGCGCCTGCTTCTGCGCAGTGTTTTATACTTTCGACATTGCCTGTTAAAGTTGAGCTACTTACAATGATAGGCGATTTTAATTCTAATCCGAGGTATGATGTCTTTAGTTTCATTAGCATTATTTTTTATTTTACAAAGATAGAATTTTTTTTCAAAGAAATACAATGCTTTTATCATAAAAAAAAACGATATACATATCAATTTTTTCGATATAAAAACTTTATTTTTGCCGCAAGTTTTACAATCATGAATACTAAAGTAAAAGGTTATATCTTAGCCGCTATCTCTGCAGCCACTTACGGCATGAATCCATTGTTTGCGCTTCCGCTTTATGATGGTGGCATGGATCTGTTTTCAGTTCTTTTCTTCAGATATTTATTCGCGATACCAATCTTGGCGGTGATGCTCAAACTTCGTCGTCGCGACTTCTCCATAAAGAAAAGCGACATCACGCCATTAATAATATTAGGTGTCTTATTTGCCTTGTCGTCGATAACATTATTCTCGAGCTACAATCACATGGACGCAGGCGTAGCCTCGACGATTCTATTCATATATCCTATCATCGTCGCTGTCATTATGTTTATTTTCTTTAAGGAGAAAATATCTAAGATGACGATGGCATGTATCGCCGTCGCGATGATTGGAATAGCGCTTTTATGTAAGAGCGGCGACGGCGCTATGATAAGTGTCAAGGGATTGCTCTTCGTTTTCGGCTCAGCATTATCGTACGCGATATATATCGTATATATCAACAAGTCAAGGATAAAAGGAATGGCGACGATAAAAGTCACGATGTATGTGCTGACTTTTGGCTGGTTCATATTTGCCATAAGAGCCTTGGCGACGGGAGAGCTGAATGTGCCATCACCAGAGCAATGGTATCTCTGGTTTAACGTCTTGGCATTGGCTATCTTCCCTACCATCATCTCATTGATATGCACTACGGAAGCCATTCAATGTATTGGCTCCACGCCGACTGCGATACTCGGTGTACTTGAACCTGTCACAGCAGTGTTCTTCGGTGTCGTCATCTTTGGCGAAGTATTAACACCGAGAATCATATTAGGATTGATACTTGTCATAACATCCGTCACCTTCGTTGTAGCAGGAGGCAATATTGGAAAGATCTTGTTAAGGATTAGAAAGATGTTTCCTAAAAAGAAATAAAGAATCTTCTTTCCACCTTTTATCAGAAAGTCTTCAACAACTTGCACGTCATGTAACTTGTAGATGACGTCAAAACGCTTTCCAGATATTTTCTTCAGGTTTAGGTGCTGTCACTTCGATGATTTGTTTCGTCGTTGGATGTTCAAACTTGATTTTATAAGCGTGGAGGCTTATAGAAGCGTCGGGGTTAGAACGAGGGAATCCATATTTCAAGTCGCCTTTTATCGGGCATCCGATATGTGCAAGTTGCGCTCTTATCTGATGGTGGCGACCTGTGATAAGTTCCACTTCAAGGAGATAATATGAGTCAGAAGCCCCGATGAGACGGTACCTCAGCTGTGCCAATTTGGCACCCTTAGTATTTGAACTCACGATATACGACTTATTCTGAGCCTCGTTTTTAACCATATAATTAGAGAGTTCGTCGGCGTCTTTAGGAGGTTTGTTCTTTACTATGGCGAGATACGTCTTGCTAAATTCGCGTTCTTTTATCTTCAATGTCATTCTGCTTAAAGCCTTGCTTGTCTTAGCAAAGATGACAGCGCCACTCACAGGACGGTCGATGCGATGAACCAAGCCAGCATATACATTACCTGGTTTGTTATATGTCTCTTTTATATAAGACTTCACATCATCGAGGAGACATACGTCGCCAGTCTTGTCGCCTTGAACGATTTCAGAAGGCTCTTTATTGACAATCAAAAGATGATTATCTTCAAACAAGATTCTTTCTTCTATCGGCTTTCTCATTAATAATATTGTTCGTTTTCGTTAGGGAAGTTAATGTCTTTCACATCGTTGATATAAGCCTGAACGGAATTTTTTATTCCATCGTAGAGGTTGTTATATCTTCTTAGGAAACGAGGAGAGAAGTCGTTGCTGATGCCGAGCATGTCGTGTAAGACAAGCACTTGTCCGTCGGTTCCTGAGCCTGCACCAATGCCGATAGTAGGAATACGTAGCGACTGTGTGACTTCTGTTGCGAGAGCTGAAGGAATCTTTTCAAGTACTATGCTGAAGCAGCCTTTTTCTTGTAACAAGAGAGCGTCTTCGCGAAGACGTTGAGCTTCCTCATCTTCTTTAGCGCGAACGATATAAGTACCGAACTTATTGATACTTTGTGGCATGAGGCCGAGATGTCCCATAACAGGGATGCCAGCACTGATGATACGTTCGACAGATTCTAAAATTTCACGTCCGCCTTCCATCTTGACAGCGTTAGCTCCCGATTCTTTCATGATACGAATGGCAGAGTTAAGAGCTTCCTTCGAGTTACCTTGATAAGTACCGAAAGGCAAATCGACGACGACGAAAGAACGTTTCACCGCGCGACATACAGAAGAAGCGTGATATATCATCTCGTTCAAAGTGATAGGCAATGTGGTTTTATAACCTGCCATCACATTGGAGGCGCTGTCGCCAACTAAAATAACATCGATATTTGACTCGTCTAAGATCTTTGCCATGGAATAATCATAAGCTGTCAACATGGCAATTTTTTCACCTCTGTTCTTCATGTTCTGAAGCACATGAGTAGTCACTAAAGATACGTTATGCGATAAATACATTTCCTTTGTTTTAAAACAACAAAAGTATATAAAAAAATAGTATCTTTGCCCATATTTAAAACTTATTTTTACGATGAGAAAACTCTTAATATTTATACACATTTTCATTTCAATAGTCATCTTAAGCTCGTGTAACAACGATGTCGAGATATTTATTGAAGGTGAAGAAGCTACTGTTGTATATGGATATATAGACTGTGATGCTGACACCAATTACCTTAAAATAACCAAGTCCTTTGTCGGTGATGCCACACAACTCGCTCCTCAATATTCTGCAAGCAATTACGATTATAAATTAGATGTCAGACTCGTTGGTAAATTTGCTAAATCACCTGGACATGTCACAGAAGTCGTTTTAGATACAACGTCAGTTTATAAACCTTACGATCCTGACGGATTGTTCTACAGTGGAAGAAATCAGGTCTTATATTATACCACAGAAAAGTTTTTAGAAAACGAAGAATATCAACTTATCATCAAAAGAAATGATGGAGTTGTTGTAACTTCAAGAATTGTGACAATAAGCGGATCGACAATAAGAAGACCTATATACAATATCAGTTTTGAATCGGATTATTCCAATCAGATACAATGGTCAACAAACGTACCCTTAGATTTGGCAGCATATTATGAAGTTATTGGATATTTTCATTACAAGGAGATTGAGGCTGAAGGATCTACCGACACAGTGCGACATACTATGAAATGGTTTATGGGAGCAGGCACTGGTGAAGAATTATATAATTCCGCAGATAAAAGATTATTTATCAACTATACGCCATCCTCTTTCTACTCTAATCTGGCATCAACAGACAACATGACAGGGGAGCAATCAGACTATATTCAAAGGTTTGCCGAAGGTTTTGAAATTATAATCACTGCAACAGGTGACGAACTATACAACTATATATTAATACAAAACTCTGGAAGTGCCATTATTGACACTCCAGAATATACCAATATAGAAAATGGCGTTGGCATATTCTCCTCTCGCTCCGTATGCTCTAAATTATTCCCTTTAAACGAGCAAACTATCAATACCTTAGTAAAAGAATGGGGATTCGTGAAAGTTTACAAATGACAATGAACAAATGACAGTGAACAATTTACAATTAACAATTAGCAATTTACAATTATACATTGTAAACTGTAAATTGTAAACTATTTCTGTCATTTTGTCATAAAAAATCATTGGCATAATGATTGACAAAAGCAGTGTCAGAAAAAAAGAACAAAAATTTAAACTTAAAATAGGAGAAACAAATTATGTCAAAAATTATTGGTATTGACTTAGGTACAACAAACTCATGCGTAGCAGTTATGGAAGGTAACGAACCTGTAGTTATCCCTAACAGCGAAGGTCACCGCACAACCCCATCAGTGGTAGCATTTACCGACAACGGCGAACGTAAAGTTGGCGAACCTGCAAAACGTCAAGCTATCACCAACCCATTGAAAACCATCTATTCTATCAAACGTTTCATGGGTGAATCATACGACAAAATGGTAAACGAAATCGGTCGCGTTCCTTATCAAGTGGTAAAAGGACCTAACAACACTCCTCGTATCGACATAGACGGAAAATTATATACTCCACAAGAGATTTCAGCAATGGTGCTTCAAAAGATGAAGAAGACAGCTGAAGATTATCTTGGTCAAACAGTGACAGAAGCTGTCATCACAGTTCCAGCATATTTCAACGACGCTCAACGTCAGGCAACAAAAGAAGCTGGCGAAATCGCTGGTCTCACAGTGCGCCGTATCATCAACGAACCTACAGCAGCAGCTTTGGCTTACGGCTTAGACAAGAAGAAAAATGATGTCAAGGTAGCGGTATTCGACCTCGGTGGTGGTACTTTCGATATCTCAATCCTCGAACTCGGTGACGGCGTTTTCGAAGTTAAATCAACAAACGGCGACACTCACCTCGGTGGCGACGACTTCGACGGTAAGATCATCAACTGGTTGGCAGAAGAATTCATGCGTGACGAAAACATGGACTTGAGAAAAGACCCAATGTCGTTGCAACGTCTTAAAGAAGCTGCTGAAAAAGCTAAGATCGAATTGTCATCATCAACAGAGACAGAAATCAACTTGCCTTATATCACAGCAACAGCATCAGGGCCTAAACACTTGGTACGCAAGCTCACACGCGCTAAGTTCGAACAACTCTGCGACGACCTTATCCGCGCTACTATCGAGCCATGCCGCAAAGCTTTGGCAGATGCTAACATGACAGTGAACGACATCGACGACGTTATCTTGGTTGGTGGTTCAACACGTATCCCAGCTATCCAAAACATCGTTAAAGACTTCTTCAAGAAAGAACCTTCAAAAGGTGTTAACCCTGACGAAGTAGTCGCTATCGGCGCTTCAATTCAAGGTGGCGTTTTGACAGGCGAAGTGAAAGACGTTCTTTTGTTAGACGTAACACCATTGTCATTAGGTATCGAGACACTCGGCGGCGTGATGACAAAGCTCATCGAAGCTAACACCACAATTCCTACACGCAAGTCAGAGATATTCTCAACAGCTGTAGATAATCAGCCAGGCGTAGAAATCCATGTGTTACAAGGTGAACGTCCAATGGCAAATCAGAATAAGACCATCGGCAAATTCCACTTGGACAACATTCCACCAGCACCACGTGGAGTACCACAAATTGAAGTAACATTCGACATCGACTCAAACGGTATCTTGAACGTTTCTGCAAAAGACAAGGCTACAGGTAAGTCACAAAGCATCAGAATCGAAGCTTCATCAGGATTGAGTGAAGACGAAATCAAGAGAATGAAAGCAGAAGCTGAAGCTAACGCCGACGCCGACAAGAAAGAACGTGAACGCGTTGACAAACTGAACGCTGCCGACTCAATGATATTCCAAACAGAGAAACAGATGAAGGAATACGGCGATAAGTTGCCAGCCGACAAGAAAGCAGAAATCGAAGGCGCACTTGGCAAGTTGAAAACAGCACATCAGTCGCAAGACATCGCTGGCATCGACGCAGCTATGGCAGAGATGAACGCTATCTGGCAGAAGGCATCAGAAGAGATGTACAAGAACGCCGGAGCACAAGGCGGGCCACAAGATCCTAACGCCGGACAAAATCCAAACAACGGCAATGACGACGTCACTGACGTAGATTTCGAAGAGGTGAAATAAGACACTGACTCTGACTCTAAAAGAAAAAGGTCAAACAATCAAATATAATTAGAAACTGAAAGCGCGTAATCTGAAGAGGTTACGCGCTTTTTTTTATTTGCATCTCACATATATTTTCCATTAGCCATATATATAATTTAAAATACAGTCATTCAAGATATTACATCTATTAATATCACAGCAAGTATAACACCTGTAAAAGACAAGAAAAGACAATTTTTTGGATTTCTTTAATATTTATTTTTGCCCCCGAAAGGAGGATTCCGAAAATCCAGAAGAGAGTAGGAAATGTAAAAAAAATAATTATTTATGGAAGAACAAAAAGTAAATGGAGGTTGGAGTAAAGCCTCAATTGTGTTAGGTGTAATAGCAATGATATTTGCTTTATTGCCATTAGTCAGTGCATGGTTTATGTTTCTCACATTTCTCAACTATTTTATGGTACCTATCGGTATCATCTGTGGAATTGTAGCTATTGTGAAACACCAGAATCTAAAAAAATCTATCATTGGAATGGTGCTTTGTGTGTTGGCTATTGTTATGCCTTTTATCCTCGCAGAATACTATTTAGCAGGCGCAGCAGAATCTGTCGGCAATATGTTAGATGCTTTCGATGCAATAATGTAATAAAAGTTATAAATAATTAAAAAATATACAGTTATGAGTAAAAAGAAAAAATATATTTTAATAGGTATAGGAGTAATAATCCTGATAGGTTTGTTGTCAACCATTGGTGGAAATGACAAATCAGAAGAACAACAGGAGCAGAAAGAGCTTATTCTGAAAGCTGCTCAAACAGAAATTAAAGGTGATTTAAAAGGTTGTTATGAAGTTGTAGATAAAGACTATAAGGTTAAATTCGCTCAAAAAAGTTACGAAAATGATGTTATTACAGTTGAACTCAAACGTACCAATAAAGAGCTTCCTTATGACCGTGACAATGTAGTCATTTTCCCAGAAGCAGACGAATCATCAGCAGAGAACTGTGCTGGATTTGGTATTGAAATACTTAATATTGATGGAGATATTATTGATAAAATAAATGCTAAAGCAACCCCTTATTCCTGGGATGAGATGACAGCCGCATTACATATTCTCCCTGATGAGACTACAACCATAGGTTTCCATTTTGACAATTTATCTGAAGCTGCAAGTTTTAGAGTCACATCTATAATACAAAAGAATGAAGATAAAAAGACTAATGAGAAACCAACTGCCACAAAAGAAACTAAGTCGATTATTGATGATTTAGATGATGACATTGATGAAGATTTAAAAGAAGCAGAAGAAGCCTTAAAGATGGCGGAGGATGCATTTGAACTTGCAGGAGAAATGCTTGATGTTATGAAAAACTTTTAAAGACATCATTCACAGTTTTGTGCAAATAAAACTTCAAAAGCGCGTAATCCTTCATGGATTACGCGCTTTTTCCTATATTTGCAGCTAAAAATAAACTGAAAACTGTTAATTGTAAATTGAACTAAATGGGCAGAAATAAATTTTCACAGCGTGAGATAGACATTATCCGTAAACTTTTGAATCGTAAGGTGGCAAGTAATCGTGGCAGTCAGAAGATGGTACGTCATACTTTGAGAACGGTGTTTAACTTCAATATCTCTGACTTCAATGTTCAAGGTCAGCCTTTCGGCCCGAAAGAATTGGACGAATGCGTGCGTCGTAACAGGATTCATATCCTTGACGAGGCGACGATAGAAGAGATGAAACAACGCTATGCCGAGAAGAAACAATACGAAGAATCTCTTAAACAAGCCGAAGCCATCGCCAATGGCGAAGTGGAAGATTGGCAAGAAGTGTTGAAACAATGGAATGAGTATTATAACATAAATCCTGAACAATGAACTTGAAAAAAACTATCATCTCTATCTGGAACTTTTATTACGAAGGCTTCAAGAATATGACTTGGGGCAAACAGTTGTGGCTCTTGATATTTCTCAAAGTCATCATATTATTTCTTGTCTTACGATTGTTTTTCTTTAAGCCAGCTATGGCGGGAAAGACTGATGAACAAAAAAGCGAATACGTTGGAACGCAATTAATAAAAAAATGATATTATGATTGAAAGCGCATTAGTAGATTGGTCGAGGGCACAGTTTGCTCTCACCGCAGCCTATCACTGGATCTTCGTCCCGCTGACTTTGGGTCTTGCCGTGATAATGGCTGTCATGGAGACTCTTTATGTCGTCAAAAAAGACGAGTTCTGGAAAAACACCACCAAGTTTTGGATGAAACTCTTTGCCATTAACTTTGCTGTAGGCATCGCTACGGGCATCATCTTAGAATTTCAATTTGGCACCAACTGGAGTAATTACTCATGGTTTGTAGGCGACATCTTCGGCGCGCCACTTGCCATCGAAGGCATCTTCGCTTTCTTCATGGAAGCTACCTTCTTCGCCGTTATGTTTTTCGGATGGGAGAAGATAAGTCCTAAAGTTCACCTTGCCTCCACATGGTTCGTTGCCATAGGCTCTGCATTGTCGGCACTATGGATTCTCATCGCCAACGCATGGATGCAGCATCCTGTGGGAATGGAGTTTAACCCCGATACCGTACGTCACGAGATGACAGACTTCTGGGCTTTAGTACTCAACCCTGTTGCTGTCTCTAAATTTTTCCACGCTGTCTTCAGCGGATGGATGACAGGAGCCATCTTCGCCATCGGCATCAGTTGCTGGTACCTACTAAAAAAACGTGAGACTAAATTCGCTCTCGCAAGTATAAAAGTGTCAGCAGTTGTAGGCATTGTTGGAACATTGGCTCTCATGTTCAGCGGTGATAGTTCTGGTATTCATATGGGCAAATATCAGCCTATGAAACTCGCTGCTGCCGAAGGCTTAGAAGACGGAGGCACCCGCGCTCCTTTCTCTATAGTGCCTGGTATTGAGATACCTGGAATGTTATCTATCTTAGCTACTCACGACATCGACGGTTATGTACCAGGAATCAATGATATACTCGATGGCTACACTACTCCTGATGGTGTGCGTCATCTCTCGGCAGAAGAGAAGATGCAACGCGGCAAGACAGCATTGACCGCTTTCGAGAGCTATCGTACTTTGAAAGACAGCGACCCTCAAGCAGCTGAAGATGCTCGTCAAATACTCGATGAAAACGTCGATTACTTCGGATACGGATATATCGAAAATCGCGAAGAACTCGTACCTAATGTAACGTTGATATATTGGGCATTTCGCGTTATGGTAGGCTTAGGAACATTCTTACTGCTTCTTATGATTGTCGTGCTTTGGATGGAATATAAAAAGAAACTCGTCAATATGAGATGGCTTCAATGGATTTCATTACTGTCTATACCATTGGTTTACCTCGCCGGACAAGCTGGTTGGATAGTGGCAGAGGCAGGTCGTCAGCCATGGACGATAGAAGGCTTGCTTCCCGTCAACGCTGCTGTCTCAAGTGTAAGCGTCGGTGCAGTACAAACAACCTTCTTCCTCTTCGTCGCCATCTTCACTCTCTTCCTCGTGATAGAGACGAGAATAATAATAAAAGCTATAAAACAAGGACCTCAAATAGAAGAACAGAAAGGAGAATAAGTCATGATAACATACGAATTTTTACAGAATTACTGGTGGTTCTTAATCGCATTACTTGGCGGACTCTTGGTGTTTTTACTCTTCGTACAAGGTGGCAACGCCTTGATCTTCCTTGCTGGAAAGACCGAAGACGAACGACAATTAATCGTCAATTCCACAGGTCGTAAATGGGAACTTACCTTCACCACATTAGTAACATTCGGCGGTGCGTTCTTCGCCTCGTTTCCGTTATTTTACAGCACCAGCTTCGGCGGAGCCTATTGGGTCTGGATTCTAATCTTGATAACATTTGTCTTCCAAGCCGTCTCTTATGAATTTCAAAACAAGGCTGGCAACCTTCTCGGTAAAAATGCTTTCCGTGCTTTCCTCACCATCAACGGTTGCCTCGCACCTTTGTTAATAGGTACTGCCGTAGGAACTTTCTTCACAGGCTCAGAATTTATGGTGAATAAAAACGCCGTCGCCGACATAGGAGCGCCTGTCATAAGCCGTTGGGCAAATAATTGGCACGGACTTGAAGCCGTCGCTAATCCATTCAACGTGGAGTTCGGACTGATGGTGATGTTCCTCGCTATATGTCTCGGCGCCTTATATATGATTAACAATATCGATGATGATAAATTAGCGACTCAGTTACGTAAGAGCCTCTTGATTTGTTTCGTTGGATTTTTAATTATGTTGGTTCTCGTCATCATTAACCTCATCACTATGGAAGGTTTCGCCGTCGATGCTGAGGGTAAGGTCTTCATGGAGAAAGGTAAATATTTCCATAACTTAATACAAATGCCAGCAGTGCTGATAATGTTCTTATTAGGAGCTGTTCTGTTAGTCACAGGTGTCGTGATGACATTAATGAAAAAGGAATTCAGAAGAGGAATATGGTTCGCCGCTCCTGGAACTGTCTTAGCTGTGATGGCGATATTTATGATAGCAGGATATAACGGCACATCATATTACCCATCGACTGCCGACTTACAAGCATCGCTTACTTTAAGTAATAGTAGTTCAAGTGAATTTACATTAAAGACGATGGCGATAGTCTCCTTAATAATTCCTTTCGTGTTAGCCTACATCGCCTATTTCTGGCGACAAATGGATAAGAAATCTTTGACGAAAGAAGAATTGGAAAGAGGCGAGAAATATTAAAATATATTAAGAAACGAAAAAGCCGCAAGATATCTTGCGGCTTTAATTTTTGTATCATCTTCTCATCAATAAACTCTCAATTTATCGCCTGTCTGTTCTATGATAGCTCTGTAAAATTCCTCGTTAAATTCTGGTTGTTCAACCTTAGGAGCGAAGAACTTGTAGCTCTTAGGTGTAGGCTGAGCTGTCTTGATATTGAAATCCATATATTTCACGAACAAATATTTGTAAAACTCTCTCCAGTCGGCTGTCAATTTCTCAGCTTCAGTACTTGAGAATTTAGTAAGATATTCCACAGCTTTCTTAGGGTCTTCTTTGTAAAGCTCAGCGGCTTTAGCATCGACGTCTAACACTGTCTTCACCCAGCCTTGTTCGTAAGCTGCTTGTTTCTCAGCAATCTCTGGATGAATGTAGTTATATTTTGTATAAGCCCAGTTTGTCACTTGGTTGAAAGCCCAGAATGCTGCTGTCTCAGAATATTCCATGATGTCGCCATTGCCTTCTCTGAAACAAAGAGGAATCTCTGTCATGCAGGTGTACATAGGACAATAGACTGTGCTTGCTGCGTCATCGACGCCGAACCAGATAATACCACCTATATTATTAATGGTGTTAGGCCTACATTGTGCTACGAAAGAGAAAGCAGTCTGCTGTGTTGCAGTAGCGCGTTCGTGAACATATTCTACGCCATCAACTTCAAAGCCCATAGGACGTGGTCTGTATGGACAGCCGAAAGGACCAGCTCCAATATCTTGAGTCATATCGAGTTCTGTACCTTCAAGATGGTCGCGCATAAAAGCCATCATGTCTAAGACTGAAACTTTCTCATTAGGCTTGACCCAGAGTGGCATTCTGTTGGTAGGGAAATTCTCAGGTGTCTGAGGCTCACCTTTGACATAAGGTTTCACACGATTTATATTTCTTCCTGTTGCATAATCCCAATATTGATTCATGTCATCGACAACTTGGTTAAACATAGCCCAAACACGAATCTCGCAGGCACGAGCGCCACTGAAATCGACAGGGGCATATACATCAGAGAAAGAGAACTGCTCATCTGCTCCAACGTATAAGTTGTTTTTCTTAGCAAAAGAAATCACGTCTTCTGCATATACACAGTCGATGTTAGGATTCTTCAGAAGTTTGTCTAAATTCTTTGAGGTGATACTATTTTTATTTTTCCTTGTTGCCAAAGGGAAAGTAGTGATACGAGCTTGGTTAGCGTGAGCTGAGACGTAGCCATCAGGGATGCGACGAGCTACCCACACTGCACCTTTCTCCTGACCTTTACCGATGAGTTCCATAATCCAGACCTCGTTAGGGTCGGCGATAGAGAACGACTCGCCATCGCTGAAATAACCGTACTCAGCAACAAGTTCTGCCATTGTCTTGATAGCTTCGCGAGCTGTCTTAGCACGTTGAAGTGTGGTATATATCAAGCTACCATAATCTATCATACCCTCTGGATTACCGAGATTTGGAAGTCCACCGAAGGTTGTTTCACCTATAGCGAGCTGCCATTCGTTCATGTTACCTACAACATTGTAAGTATGAGGTACCTCTGGTATCCTTCCGAGATAACGACCTGAATCCCAGTCATAGATTTCTCTCATAGCACCTTCTGGATAATCAGCAGCAGGATAATGATACAATTCACCGAAAAGGACATGAGAGTCGGCGGCATAAGAAATCATCGATGAGCCATCGACAGATGCGCCAGGAGTAATTAAAAAGTTGGTACAAGCCTGTGTTGGTTTCATAAAAGAAACGAAACACATGATAATCATTAATGTTAGTAATCTTTTCATATCAAAATAAATTTAAGTGTTTATCAAATTATAATAATTCTCTTATTTTATTTTCGTCAATCTCAATCTGAGTTCTTAAAGATTCTAAATCATCAAATTTCTGTTCATCTCTAATCTTAGCGACAAAACGAATCTTCAGTTCTTTATCGTATAAATCGCCATCAAAATCTAAGATATGAACCTCT
Organism: Lentimicrobiaceae bacterium; assembly: GCA_015061295.1. Lineage (GTDB taxonomy): Bacteria > Bacteroidota > Bacteroidia > Bacteroidales > F082 > Limimorpha. Next base: position 43,602 of record SUWU01000005.1, on the reverse strand, counting down.
ATATTCTCAGTATCGTTGTTGGTAATAGTAGGTTTTTTACCTATATAAGTCATTGCTTTATACTCCTTATCTTCATAATCCACATAAGAAGCATAAACACCGGCACTCTTTATCAGGCGATATTCATTAGCTACATCTAAATTAGCTGTACGATAGCCTATCTCTCTTCCGATACGCTCGCCAGAGATGACCTTACCTTTATATGAAAATTGATAACCTAAGAGTGCATTAGCATGTTCCACATCGCCCTGTTCCAAAGAAAGACGTATCTTAGTAGAGCTAACTGCTATATTTTGAACATCATGAGCAGGAATACGTTGTACCTTAAAACGATATTGCATTCCTAAATCATACAAGAGGTCAAAATCGCCCATTCTGTTTTTACCAAAATGATGATCATAACCTATTACAAAACGAACAGGAGATATTTTTTCGATGACATAATCGCGGATAAAACAATCAGAAGTGATACGAGAAAACTCTTTTGTGAAGTTTACAATGACAAGATTGTCGATGCCTATCTCTTCGAGGAGCTGTATCTTATGTTCTTGTGTTGTGATAAAACGGAGGTTAGAGCTATTGATATTAAGTACTTGACGAGGGTGTGGATAGAATGTTATCACGACGGTTTCTCCTCCTATCTCTTTAGCTGTCTTTATCATATCTTTTAGGATAACCTGATGACCGAGATGTACACCATCGAAAGTTCCTATCGTGACGATAGCATTAGGCACTTTCACAAAGTCATTAAAGTCGTGATATATCTTCATATTTTAAAATTCTCAATGATGTATTTAGCTATTTGTACGGCATTTGTTGCTGCGCCCTTTCTAATGTTGTCGGAAACAACCCAAAGGTTAAGACCCTTTTCTATGCTAAAGTCGCGACGGATACGACCGACGAAGACCTCGTCTTTATCGTAAGCCATTATAGGCATAGGATATATATTTTCTGATGGGTTATCATAGACTTTTACGCCAGGAGTATTCGACAAGACTTCTTTTACCTCATCTAAATCAAACTGTTGTTCAAACTCTATATTGACGCTTTCTGAATGGCCGCCATAGACGGGGACGCGCACCACGGTAGCTGTGACGGCTATGTCGGAATGTAAGATTTTATTAGTCTCGAACACGAGTTTATCTTCTTCTGCGGTGTAGCCTGTCTCAGAGAAATCGCCACCATGAGGGATAACATTCTCATGAATCTGATGAGGATAAGCTGGGTTGTCAGAAGTGACGCCTCTTTGCTCACAGGCAAGTTGATCTAATCCTTTCTGACCGCTACCGCTAACAGACTGATACGTTGATATAACGAGTCTCTTCACTTTATATCTCTTATGTAATGGAGCCACTGCCATCAGCATACATATCGTTGTGCAGTTAGGATTTGCGATGATATGATTATTAATATTGATGTCTGATGCGTTGATTTCTGGCACTACGAGAGGCACTTCCATATCTTTACGCCAAGCAGAACTGTTGTCGATGACGTAGGTTCCCCGCTCAGCAAATTTCTTGGCATACTTCAGCGATGTCCCCGCTCCAGCAGAAAATATCGCAATGTTAGGACACTCCTCAATAGCCTGTTCTACCGACATCAATGTGTATTCTTTGTCTTTAAATAATATTTTCTTCCCTATCGACTTCTCCGACGCGGCGACGATAAGCTCATCAAAAGACAGATTCTGCTCCTCTAAAACCTGCAACATCTTCTGCCCCACTACTCCTGTGGCACCAATAACTGCTATCTTCATATCGTCATAAATTTTATTATCAATAACATTATCATACAAAAATGTTAAAAAATGTTAAAATCCAACTGTTTATAATAAAAAAGTCATACTTTTACATGCAAAAATACGAATTTATTAGAAACGTTTTTATGTAGTAAAAAGAAAAACCATAAAACTATGAAACCGTTACTTCTTTTATTCATCATCACATGTCTGTATCAAAGTCATTGTCATTGTCATTGTCATTGTCATAGTCATAGTCAAAGTCATAGTCAAAGTCATAGCCAAGAATCCATTGTCATCAACGAGATAATGGCAGATCCTACTCCAGCGAGAGATTTGCCAGAATGGGAATATGTTGAGTTATATAATGTTTCGGAGGAAGATATAAATCTAAATGATTGGAAATTAACGATTGGCAGCAGCAAATATCATTTTGAGGAAGATGTCATACTTCAAGTAGAAGATTATCTCATCATATGTCATGAAGATGCGGTGGAAGAGATGTCGCGATATGGTAGATGTCATGGTTTTAAATCGTTTAAGGTCACCAATTCTGGTTGTGAGCTGACGCTTGTTGACGAAGAAGAATATTACATTTCGCAGGTAGAGTTTTCACTTGATTGGCATAGTGACGATTATAAAGAAGAGGGAGGTTGGTCGTTGGAGCAGATTGATGCGAGGCATCCTTGTGCGGGGAAGCGCAATTGGGGCAGTAGCGTTTGTGGAGCGGGGGGAACACCAGGAACAAAAAACTCTATCAGCAGAGAAAACATCATAAAGCCTGAGGTTGATTATATTTGTTTCCTGTCGGACAACATCATAGAGGTTTATTTCAATCAGAAAATGAATGTTGAAAGTCTGCTCGATGTGAATAACTATCTTGTGATAGAGACACAGTCTAATCCTATAGAAGCACATTCTACTTCCAACGACAACAGCTCCGTAGAATTGATTTTCAGCAACGACTTTGAAGAAGACAGATTATATACGCTTGAAGTTAATAATATTTTAAACTGCAAAGATATAGCATCAGACACCGAGATTAAGGTTGTTTTTGGTATAGCTGAAGTAATTGAACAAAACGATGTCATCATTAACGAGATATTATTTAATCCTACCAACGACTGTGTCGAATACATTGAACTTTACAATCGTTCCGAGAAGGTAATAGATATAAGCTCGCTGATGGTTGGCACTGTGAAACAAGCATTTCCCAATCCTGTTGATACTACATTAAAGGAGATATGTTTTGTTTCAAGGTCACTTCTCCCCCACTCATATCTCCTTCTATCTATCGATGGCGATGCTGTAAAATCGCATTATGTCTCCGACTCAGAATGTTTCTTAGATTTAAAGTCGATGCCATCTTTTCCTAATGAAGAAGGTAGAGTCATCGTTTGTGATAAGGCAAGAAATATCATTGATGAGATTTTTTATTCCGACAAGATGCACTATGACTTATTAGCGGAGACGCAAGGCGTGTCGTTGGAGAGAATATCTTCAGAACGCTCTTCTGATGCGGAAGATAATTGGCATTCAGCAGCATATAACGTCAACTATGGCACTCCTGGATATAAAAACTCTATGACGATGAATATCATCGAGAATAATGATGATATGATAGATGTCGTCCCAGAAATCTTCTCACCCGACGGCGATGGTCGTGATGATAATTGCGGAATCTATTGCAATTTTGATAAAGAAGGTTATAGTGTTAATATCAAGATTTTTGATACTGAAGGAAATATGATAAGAGAGCTGTTACATAATAGTCTCGTTGAATATGAAACATGTATATTTTGGGACGGATGCGATGACAATAGACATGTTGTCACTCCTGGCATTTACGTTGTCGTAACAGAACTCTTTGATTTAACGGGATTTACGAAAAGAGAGAAAGATGTAGTGACAGTATATAATTGATTTATTTTCATATGCTAAAAAATTGTACCTTTGTGAGCTAATTAATTTAATTTTTTAATGTTATGAAGAAACTTCTACTTTTCACATTATGTGTGTTCTGTATGTTTGGAACACTCAAGGCGCAAGAACCTGTTACTATAACTATTGGCAGTGGTACAGGAGAAATAAATTATTCACCAAGTTACATTGATAGCTATACCAGCTTAGTTCAACAGATTTTCTTGGCAGAAGAAATGCAAGAGCAATCTGGTAAAATACAAAGCATCTCATTCAAATGTACGCTTAGAAGTGCTGTACGTACCTTTAAAGTGTATATGGCAAATACCGACAAGACATCATTCAGTAGCACTTCAGACTGGGTAACACTTACAGATCAAAATTTAGTCTATGAAGGCTCTGTGGCATTTAGCGAAGGCAGTTGGACAACCATCACCTTCCAGACTCCTTTTACGTATAAAAAAGGTAAGAATCTCTTATTGTGCATAAACGATGTTACAGGAACCAGTTCTTCTCTTGTGACAAAATTTGCATCAGATGCTACATCAGAAAATAGAATGCTTTACGGAAAAGCATGGAATGACAATTATGGTGATGCAACAAATATAACACAAACAGGAACACTCTCTGCTAACATTAATCATGTACTTTTGTCTATCGTTGATGATGGCTCTGGAGAAGAACTCGACCCTGCACCAGAAGCTCCAACAAACTTAGTAGCTACTGCATTAAGTGACACTCAGATAGAGTTGACATGGAACGCTTCCGAAAATGCAACAAGCTATAATGTATATCAAAATAATGACAAAATAGCATCAGGAATATCAACTACAACATACGTTGTAGAAAACCTTGAACCTGAAACAAACTACTGCTTCACTGTGACAGCTTCATCAGACCAAGAGTCAGAAAAATCAAACGAAGCATGTGCTGTGACTCAACAAAAACAGACCACATTCCTCTTCGACTTCAACGATGGTACAAAGACAGGATTACGTGTTTTCCAAGGCTCGGAAGCAAGTTACGCTTGTCCTAACTGGGGAACACCTCAAGAAAATGTTATCGGTGAGTTCGTGGAGCAACTTATGAACCTTTATTATGGTAAAGACGGATCTATAGCAGTATATTCAATGACATTTGATGAATTCTCATCAGCAACACATACACCTGACAATTATATCGTAACAGAAAAATCATACCTCATCACAGAGACATCGACTCTCGAATGGGACATCAGACAAGCTGGTAGTAACAATACAGACCAATATGCTATTGTCGTTTCTGAAGATGGTATCAACTTCGATGTCGTTTGGTTTGAAAGATATAGCAACATCACAGGTGAGACGAAAGCTTATTCCTTGGCAGACTATGCTGGTAAAGAATTATACATCGGGTTCCGTCATTACAAACAGACCAACGGATATGCTTTATGTTTAGATAATGTAAAACTTGTTACAGATTCAGAATTAACACCAGAAGAACCTATTGACTTCACAGCACCTACAATACCAGATAACGTTAAAGCTATCGCATTCAGCGAGACAACAATCAAAGTGTCGTGGAATGCTGCTGAAAACGCTACAAAATACAATGTATATTCTGGTGATGAAGTAATCGCTACTGTGACAGAGACCTCGTATATGGTAGAAGGCTTAGAACCTGAAACAAATTACTGCTTCACAGTGACAGCTGCTAATGAAGAAAAAGAATCTGACAAATCATCAGAAGTCTGTGACGATACTTTCGAGGCAACACCTGAAGTTCCTGCAGCTCCTGCCAACCTTGAAGCTAAAGCAGAAAGCGAGACAACAATCTCATTGTCATGGAACGCTGTCGATAACGCAACAACTTATAACATTTATCAAGGTGCTACAAAACTCATCACTGTAACAGAGACAACATACCTTGTGACAGGCTTACAACCAAATACAAACTACTGCTTCACGGTGACAGCACTAAATGATGGAGGTGAGTCTTTAGAGTCTAACGAAGCCTGCGCTACAACAAAAGGCGATGGCATCGATGAAAACACTGCATCTTTCAACATCTATCCTAACCCTGTTGAAAATGAGTTGTTCATCACAGCAGAAGTTAACGTTGAAGAGATTTCTATTTACGACATCTACGGTCGTCAAGCTATGAGTCAACAAGTCAACAAGTCAACAAGTCAACAAGTTGTTAATGTCGCTGACTTAAACGCTGGCATCTACTTCGTAAAAATCGTTACTGACAACGGCGAGACCGTAAAGAGATTTGTGAAGAAATGAATAGTGTACAATGAATAATGGAGAGAGGGCTGCTCTGAATTGGGCAGCTCTTTTTTTATTATATTGAAACGTATCAGAGACTCAGTTATTGACAAAAAAAAGACGCCACTTTCATGACGTCTTTCTTGAGGTACCAGACGGAGTCGAACCGCCGTACAAGGTTTTGCAGACCTCTGCCTAGCCACTCGGCCATGGTACCTTTTTGAGACTGCAAAGATACAATTATTTTTTAATCTACAAACACTAATTGTATATTTTTAACAATTATTTTTTTAATGAGTAGTGACACGTCTTAATGAGTCAAAAAGTCAGCGTCAAAGACACGAAATCCATCTTGCCTCCCAATGGCGGGTTCATCTTCCTTATCTTAAGCTGTGCATCTTTAACATCTGAAAATCTTTCTTTAACAGCATTTAAAATACGTCTCCCTACATGTTCCAACAACTTAGAGGGTATCATCATCTGTTCTTTGACGACTTGATAAACCGCCGAATAATCTACGGTGTCTTCCAATTCATCAGAAAGCTCAGCCTTACTTGTATCGACTTCCATCGTTAAGTCTAAACTGAACCATGTGCCTATCTTCTGCTCTTCTTCAAAATGACCATGATAGGCGTAAAACTCCATATTTTCTATTGTAATCTTTGACATTATTTCGTCTTTAAGCAAGCACCTCAAGTCCTTTATCAATTCTCTTAACAGCTTCTTCTTTGCCGAGAAGTTCTAATATCTCGTGGATATGTGGTCCTTTGCCAGCACCGACAAGCATCAAGCGTAATCCGTTCATCACTGGTCCCATGCCAAGTTCGTTAGAGGTAATCCATTCATTCAAGACCTTCTCAATATTTTCTGCTGAGAAATCATCAATGCTTAAAATCAACTCTTTCGCCATTCTCATCAACTCAGGAGAGTTTTCTTTCCAGCGTTTCTTAACAGTGACTTCGTCGTAAGTTGTTGGTTCCTCGAAGAAGAAGAAACTCTGATCCCATAATTCCTTCACGAAGTTGACACGGTCTTTTACCAAGCCTGTTACTTTCACAACATAATCTTTATCAGCCTTGATGCCTTTCTCTGTCTCAAGCCATTGGAGATATTCCTCGCCGACTTCTTCCTTCGATTTCTTCAAAAGATATTCATGGTTAAACCATTTTGTCTTATCCACATTAAAACGGGCGCCAGATTTTGTACAATGTTCAAACGAGAAAGCCTCGATAAGTTCTTCCATGGAAAAGATTTCTTGTTCTGTTCCTGGATTCCAGCCGAGAAGTGCTAACATATTGATGAAAGCCTCTGAATAATAACCTGATTCTCTATAACCTGAAGAGACTTCACCGCTCTTAGGATCGACCCAACGAAGTGGGAAGACAGGGAATCCGAGACGGTCGCCGTCGCGTTTGCTGAGTTTGCCGTTGCCATCAGGTTTCAACAACAATGGAAGATGAGCAAACTCTGGAGCTTCCCAACCGAAAGCCTGATATAAAAGAACATGCAACGGCATCGATGGCAGCCATTCTTCTCCTCTGATGACATGCGAAATCTTCATCAGATGGTCATCGACGATATTTGCCAAATGATAAGTAGGCATTCCGTCTGACTTAAACAAAACTTTATCGTCTAAGGTATTGGTATTCACTTTGATGTCACCGCGAATGATGTCGTGCATTCTTACCTCATAATTTTCAGGCATCTTGAAACGCACTGTATAAGGCACGCCCTCAGCAATCATTTTCTCTACTTCTTCTGCACTTATTGTGAGCGAGTTACGTAAGGTCTTACGGCTTTCGGCATTATAAATAAAGGTCTTCTTCTGGCTTTCAGCTTCAGCGCGATATTTGTCAAGTTCTTCGGCTGTATCGAAGGCGTAGTAGGCAAAACCTTTTTCTATCAGCTCATCGCTATATTGTTTGTATAAAGGCTTGCGGTCACTTTGTCTGTATGGACCATATTCTCCGCCGACGATGTCGCTCTCATCGAATTTGATGCCGCACCAATCTAACGATTTCACTATATAATCTTCTGCGCCAGGCACAAAACGTGTCTGGTCGGTATCTTCGATGCGAAGAATCATCTTACCGCCATTCTTCTTAGCAAAAAGATAGTTATATAAAGCTGTCCTGACGCCGCCGATATGAAGCGGACCTGTTGGACTTGGAGCAAAACGTACACGTACTTCTTTCATGGTAATTTATTTTTTCGCAAAGATACGATAAAAACTTTTTTATCTAACTTCGTCTATTATTAAATTTAAACCTTTGAAAATACCAAGTCAACAAGTAGAGACGCGTCAATGATACCTGCATAATAAATACACATTGACACGTCTCGCAAAACCAAAAGCCAAAAGCCAATGGCTAATGGCTTCATCAATTCTTCACTATTCTCTTATAGTATCTGTTATTATCATCTTTAACAACCACAAGATACAAACCCGAAGGATATTTAGAAATATCAACATCAACCACTTGGTGACTCAGAGACTCGGTGACTTGTTGACTCATCATCATCCTTCCGAAGCTGTCGTAAATCTCTATGGTGTGGCAGTCGGATGAAAGTTCGATTGTAATGTTATCGTTAGCTGGGTTAGGGAAGATATTTATCAAATTTTGTGAACTAATCTCATCTACGCTAACTATATAATCACAGGCTTTGTCTTGGAACGACACACTCATCACATTATCTGAATAACAACGTAATGCTCCGCCACCTTCCCAAAGGACTTCTACTCCTGTGTTATATGGTTCAGGCAAAAGATAACCTGATATATTTCCTATCTTTTCACATATTCTGACTGTATAATAATCTTCACCATAACTAACAAAAATTGGGAACTGCCAAGGAGTATCTTTAGGATGTTTAAGATCTATATATCTTAATGTTTGTCCGTCAAATTCAATAGTACCTTTATCAACAACCACACCTTGACCATTCATTAAAGCAGGATCATAATCGTGTCCTGGAATTATGAGAGTATCTCCAACCTCCGCACCAAAATCATACAATTTCTTAAATTCTCCATCGCGATATATCATCACCGAATCATCTATTTGTGAGACATACTCATATCCTATAACACGTTGCTGTTCTTCGTTAGAATCTTGATTATATTCATATATTGTCTTAACCAATTTTCTACAAGACACATCATCTATTAACGTGTCTATAACAGACTCTATTAGCACATATCCATTATCCCAACCTGTCATATCCTCATTATAATCGTAATACCATTTAGTTCCCACAGAAGCAAATTCTATCTCCTGCTCCGCGCCTCTTGTCTGTGGGAGAATTATCAGAGCTGGTGGCATTGTGAGACATTGTGGAACTCTCAATGAAGGCTCTCCTATCGCCAATAGAATCGATTCTGCCATCATCTGTGAAGTACCTATTCCATTGTCGGATATGTTCTTAACCATCGTCAGTTCTGCATCGGTAAGTTGATTTGCAGTTCTATCTGCTTCGTGCAAGTCGATATATAAATCTATGAGTTTCATATAATCGTTATGGTCTTGCAATTCCTCGCCTTTAAGATTATGTATCTTTGGAAGCATCGTCGCGTATGTCATTGCATCGTCATAGTTACCTTCCTGAATGAATGATGCCACAACCATTCTGTCGGCAAATATATCCTCCGACTTGACAAGCCATTCTCGTAACTCTTCATAATCTTTCTCTTCCTGTTGCAAATAAAATTTAACAATCTCTCCAACGGTGTTAAGATATTCCGTCTTAAGTTGCGACAGCTGAGCTTCAATATCTTCTGCTGTTTCTACGCTTTGGGAATTTGTCTGCAACAAGGCATTATAGGCTGCAAGAGTTGTATTATACGCATTCTCCAAAGTAACTACATCGTCAATGCTCATTATGTCTATTCCTGGATTATTACCAATTCCGCAACTACTTATATTACTTGAACCTACTGCTCTAACATTATACAGTTTTGACGCGACAGGTCTTTGCAAATTATTGTTTGCCTGATAATAGTAACTTATCGTATTGTCACCATCATTACAAATGTGATAATTAGAACCTGAGAATGTATTGCCAGCAGGATCTACTAACGAGCCTTGACAAGGTGAAATACCTCCGATACCGTCTTCCTTGAAAATGCAGAAGTCGTTGACGTTACCGATATTGGTGTTACATGTATATGTCAAACCGACTCTACTTCCCGTCACATAATTCTTTCCGAGCGAAACATTACCACATTGAAGATTTCGGAAAGTGTTACGGCTAATATCGTTATAGCTTGCAGAACTCCTCACCATCACGCCGTAGTTATCGCTGCCGTAATTTGCATTACCTATGAAGGTATTTTCTTCTACATCGAAATATGACACTCTGTCTAAATATAACCCAAAGCTACAGTCGCTATCATAACCTATGATGAAATTGTTATTGTTTATTGTAGCATAGCCCGTATTCTGAACAAGCAGACCTTTTGCATTATTTGAAAAGTCCGAGTATTCTACAGAGACAGTCCTTGAATATTGGCTGCTGTTTGTGACATAGATTCCTGTCTCGAAGCCTTCAAATGAATTTCTTGTAAAATTACCACCTGGCAAAGGAAGTTCGCCTTCAGGAATATAATAGCTCAAGTTCAATCCTGTATTATTGGCTACGATGCCATAAGGACGAGGCGAGACCTGTGGCACACTCTTATCAACAGAGAACGAGCATCCGTGAAGATTAAAGCCACTGACATTGCTGAGGTCTATATGTCTCTGAAAAAGTTCCTCTCCCATATAATTAGAATCTACAACGAAAGAACAGTTGTTGAACGAAGAGTTATAATCTACCTCAAAGTTCGTTTCAGGATTATAATTGGTATAGTTAAGAGCGTGGACTGCTTTGGCGTTGTTACGGAAGATGGCATCTGTAGCATGAACTATTCCGCCTTCGCTATGGTTATCTAATGGGTTCCAGAGCTCTACAGCGCAGACAGCATTCTCTATGGTAGCGCCATTCTTTAGCTCGAGAAAACCCTGACTATAAACACCATCATAAGGATATTGCGGGACACTATCATTACCCCAGACTTCGATGCCTTGCCATTTACCTTCATGATGAGCATTGGTGATAGTTCCTCCGTCAACAATAAGTCTGCCTCCTGGTTTGATGATGATTTTAGACTGTGATACCATTTCCAATCTACAAGAAACAGTTAATGTTGTATTCTCTTCGATAACTATATCTTGATATGACTTATATGTAAAATCCCATAACTGATTCTTATTAATTACAAGAGGAATATTTGTATATCCATATGCGTGCTTTCTGATATTTGCAACACGTAATGCTCTATGTATTCTTCCACATTGAAGTGCAGTATAATGTCCGCCATATTTACTCCCTCCCATAATATTGTTAGTACATGTATTTGTAGTATCTGAAACTTCGCAATCCCATCCCCAATCATGATAACATACTTCATTAGTATCAGGTTCATCACACCATGGTTGTTGTGTTTTACCAAACATATCCCAAAGAAATTCTGGATGTGTTATATTATTCTCTTCCGTATTATAAGGATGATCCAATCCAAGATTATGTCCTATCTCATGAATGAGTAGTTGGGCAGTTGCCCATAAACCTGTATAACGTCCAACTTTACAATTAATTAATATGACAGACTGCAAAAGACTTGAAATTCCACTTGAATATCCAGCGATTTGACCTCTATATGCTAAATTCATGTGTACAGCGAAGTTATCCAATCTTTCTGGATAATTATTTCTAATAAATTGATTTAGCGCATTATTTGATGTTTTGTATGCTAATACAGAATCGTTGTAATAGAAAACAGAATCCAAGACCAATCTATATTTTGTATCCGAAATAAATTCAGCATCAGGGATTATCTCAGAATACTCTATATTATTTGTCATTATATAGTTTGCATAATCAAACACCATTCTTAGAGAATCTCTGTATTCATCAGTATCAAGCCATCTATTACCAGTTCCGTCATCTTCTCTCCAAATATGAACATTACACTTTATTGTTATTACTGGAAATGTGTCATTCCTAGGGATAAAGTTAGGCAAAAGCATCAGTGTATCGTTCCAACCATAAGGTTTAGTTCTTTCACAAACATGTCTTGTTTCCTCATAATCATTTTCAATTTCATCATAATCGTAAGCATTAAAATACTCTTCTACCTCGTTATAATCTTGAGCATTCGTAATTATACTAACAAATACCAGTATGTATAAAAATATCTTTTTCATAAACTAATCAATTTTTAATTAATCTATAACTCTTATTCTCATTATTAGAATTTACATTTATGATATAAAGTCCACATGACAGATGCGATATATCTATAGCTGATGAACTTACTATCGTTTTAGATATTATTCTTTGACCTTTATTATTATAAATGTCAACATAACACTCATTATCAGATATATTCTCTACATTAACAATACCGTTAGCTGGGTTAGGATATATGGAAATGTGATTATTTATATCATTCTCTTTGATGTCAACTGCATAGTATTTAGAAGAAAAACAGTCAACATCACCGTCAACGTCAAATTCATCTTGGTAATACAGATAATCATCATTCTCCTTGTAACACAGTAATCTCTTAGGTGAATACTCTAAAAAACCATATATATCATGAACAAAAGGTCCCTCATTGCTACCTATCCCCTCTATCCAGTACTGGCTAACAGTCCCTCCTATCGAAATTAATAGCATCCGTCTTCTTTGCTCTCCATTTTCTAACGTTACTATAGAATCGTTATCATATAGATTGAGAAGATCGTAACTTCCATTACCGTCATATATATAGACACCTAACACCTCTACCCTAACAAAATCCACATAAGAAATATAACCTGCTACATCAACTTCATCAAAATTAACGACAGATACTGTATCGCCAATCTTTAATGAAAAATCATACAACAACATCTCTTTTGTAGGATGATCTATCTCTACACCTATAGCATTAATAACAGGTAACAAATCACGATAAATGCCATACACACGCTTATTTTCCTCATCGTTTCTAATAGCACAGAAATATTCCGCCTTATTGATATCAAACTCAAATGCAGAATCTGATGTCTGTTTATAAACCTTTGAATATTTGATACCATCGATGATCGTATCGCCATACAAAGAATATTTATCATCACAAACGCTCCATTGCGCATTTTCCGTCGGGAATGGAACGTAAGATTCCACTTGCCCTTTAACGCTACACGATATAATGATCATTAATATTGTTAAAGTAAATTTTTTCATGGTTTTATAAATTTAAATGTTAGTTCATAAATATTCAAGTTCTCAAAAACGATCCTTTCACCTCTTGAAAAATTTCTTCAAGAGGCTATAGTTTTATGAATTTGTTCTTACACAGAAAAAAGATGTGTTTGTTCATATCTCTTAGTTTTTAATTCATAACTTGGAAATCTCCATAGTACTGATCTCCATTAACAAGGATAATTTCCATTCTGTAATGACCGGCATCGTTGATGGTGAATGTGATGACATCTGGTGTAGAGATGACGGTCTCCTGTGCTACGATAACACCATAATGATTCCTTACGATGACATGCGCCTTGGCAACATCTTCCTTAAACTCTATCGTAAGGGTATGACCTGTGATGTCTGCCACGATAGATTGTGAACGAAAATCGGAAGTGTTGTATATTCCGCTTTGTGTTTTTAATACATCTACGCCTTCTATCAATAAGGACTGATTTGCACTAATCTTTAGTACAAACACCATTAACAAAAATGATAAAGTTAATTTTTTCATGACATTTTTCTTACAAAAGTAAGATTGCTTCAACAACATGTCAAGTAGAAAAATAACAACCAAATTTAGTTATCATTTTGGTCTATAATCAATTATCAATATATTGCAAAAGACTTTTCTGCAATTTATCTCTTGTGTCCAACCCTAATATTCGACAAATTTTATTTCTTCTTTTGGTTATAGCTGTATATGTCACTCCAAATAATGAGGAGATTTGTCTGTCATTAAGATTAAGTATCACCAAACACAGGTAATATAAATCTTCATTTTTTAATTGGAGATATTTGTCTGAAATATCATTAATCAGATTTCCCAGATAAATGTCTGCAGCTTTCAACAATAAGGTAAACTCCTCATTACTTAATGGTTCAAGCAATGAACTATCCTTATTCCTCGACCGCAATTCACTTATATGATTTAATATTTTCAGACACACATCTGAATTATAGTAACATTGTAAGCTTACAGGCTCAGAATTGTGTACTAATAATTTACTTCTTAGTTCAGATATCTCACGTTGATAATCATTTATAAGTTTGTTCTTATTATTTAACTCATTATTCTTTCTTTTAATCTTTCCATCAATCAAAGAGTGTTTAAATTTTAGATCTACAATGATGTCGTTTTTTGTTTCTATTTCATTTGTCAGTTTATGATGTTTTATACTATATCTGTATATTATAAATACTATCAACACAGATACACCTAATAACGATATAATTATACAAAGTGTTAGATTTCTCCTGTTTCTGTTTTTTTCATATAATTTCTCCTTACTATACTTTCTTTCTTGGTATTCATGATACATACTTTGAAGTTTAGATTTATCTAACTCTTCATTTGTTCTTTGCTGTAAAATCTTGGATACGACATGATTATAATAAGATTTCTTATCATAATCACCAACAATATCATAAAGTGCAGATAATTCTACATATGATGAAAGTTTGGTATAATATACTGGACTTTTAGAACTCTTTTCATAATAATAAATAGCTGTATCATACACTTTGTCCATTAAATAAAATTCCCCCAATATTCCATAATAAGAGTATTTCATGTTTATATCATATATGTCAACAATATTTTTCCTTATCAACGCATAGGCACTGTCTTTTTCTCCCTTGTAGAATAATATTTGGGCAATATTTTTTTCGATATCTATTCTATTTATCGGATTTAAATTTGTATTTAACGATTCTGTATAATAATATAAAGCACTATCTGTCTTACCTAACAACTGATATGTATTACCTAAAAACTTTAACATATTCGCTTTAGAAGAAACATCTTCAATCATTTCCACATATTCTAATCCTTTCTTATAGTTAATTATCGCCAAATCGCAATAGTTCTCGTTAAGAAACAATCTTCCAAGCCTTGTGTATATCAAAGCCATAAACCTTGTCTTGTCATAATCCAAGTCGCTTAAATTCTGAGTTGCAAAGTTTGTCTCCATCAGCTCCAAAGCTCTGAAATAATGCTCGCAAGCTCCTATAATGTCGTCTCTCTCAGTCAAGCCTACCGCATGATAATAGTGCGCCCTCGCACAGTTGTAAATTAGCAATCTGTCGTCTGTCTCATCAATCTCTAACTCAAAGAAGTCAACCGCAGCTTTCACTTCTTCAAAGTTATGCTGAGGAAGATAGCTCTTATACAAAGAGTCGGCAATGGAAACCTGTGAGAGGTGAAACTGATGCTCTGAGTCACCAAGACTATGAGTCACCGAGTCACCAAGACTACATGTCAACAAGTTGGAGATTGATAATATGAAAAGTATTAATATTCTCATAATGGAGCAAAGATAGGGAAAATAAGTCAATAAGACAACGAGTCACCGAGTCAACAAGTAGAGACGCGTCAATGATACCTGCATAATAAATACACATTGACACGTCTCGCAAAACCAAAAGCCAAAAGCCAATGGCTAATGGCCACAAAAAAGTCGATTCCTTTTCAAGTGAACCGACTTTTTTGTGATATATGTTATCGAGAATGTTATCTGATAACGAGTTTCTTTGTCACCATCTGTCCTCCTAAGACGTTAACGAAATACATTCCAGGAGCCAGGTCTGAGATATCGATGGTAGTACTTCCACTGAACACGAAGTTACGTACTTCCATACCATGAATATTCAGGATATGAACACTCAGCTTACCTTTGTCATAATTAGAGGATAACTTCAAGACATCATCGGCAGGATTAGGTGTCAACACGAGTTCAAAAGGATCATTATGATCTATCAGAGTAGGTACCTCTGTGATAGTATTGACATCGTTGCTATAACTTACCACCTTACCTGAGACTCTCAATATTGGGTTATCGGCAGCGGCACAGTTAACACAATAAGTATTATCTTCCACGCAATCAGGGTAATTAGGATGACATTCGTCGAGATAGTCAGGATCAAATTCATAGAAGATATTTACACTTCCATCATTGATATAATCAGACAAATCGTAGTCCCATACCATAGCTATGGAGCCAGGACACCAACCTGAACGAGCATGATACCAAGTGCCAGACTGAGGCTGACAGCCTGCAGGGTTAGGAGAACATTGTCGCCACAGATGCTGATCATAAGCCTTACTACTATTCAGATAGATGCTATTATTAGCCTCATAAAACTCAGCAGCGTTATCGGTATTATAAGCTCCATTAGTGCCGCTGCTCCAGTTGTGACCTGTAGAGATAAGTTTAAGATTAGCTTTTTCTGTTCCTTCAGGGAAGAAATAGTCAACTCTTGGAACAGGTTGTTTGTTAGCATAGTCGCCGAAGTCGTAGATGCCGAACCATAGCTCATTCATGTCAACATATCTATATTCTGGCTGACCTTCCGTATATGTGAAATTAATTGTTGGGTTATAGCCATCGCCGTTCCATGTCTGGAAGAACATCTCAAACTCTACCAGGCCTTGCAACACTGAGGTATAATCAGTTACATTCAATACGTCGTCACATTCTTTACCGAAAGGCGTGACGTAACGATACAACTCCACCCATTCACCACGATAGTTCTTCACTCTACAATAACCCACTCTGTCGTAGTCGTCGCATGTTCCGATACAGTTATGGAAATAGTGCATCGTTATATCATTGAAGCAACCGACATGAGTTGGGAAGACATATTCGCCATAGTTTGTTTGTTGAGATGGAGTGATATGCAACTCACCATTCATTATAGAGAAGTCTTTATCAGCAGGGTCGATATTTTTCGACACTTCAAATGTGCTTGACGCCGTTGTTGTCTTTCCACCTGACTGTACTATAGTAGCGCTTAAGTTATGAATACCTTCAGCTGATGGTATCCATGGAGCATACCAATAACCGTTAGAAGGGTCGTCAGGATAAGACGTCATCATTTCAACAGTCTCACCGTTGATGTCGCAAGTCACCGACTCAAATTTGATAGCGTCGCCATGTTCTACATATGCGCTCAACACCAATATTATAGGAGATTCAAAGTCGCTGACATAAACTTTTGTTCCGTCATAAGGACGACGTATCGTTATCTCTGGTGTATAAGCGTCGGGGTCAACAACTTCAAAGGTACGAGTCACAGAAGGAGCTGGTTGCCATTCGGTGTCGTTGCCTTCTTGGACGGCTTTCACTTTCACTATTCCAGCTTCACCTGTTAAAGTCAAGATGTCACCATCTATCGTTGCTGGACCTTCCATCAACTCAAAAGAGACAGGGAGCCCCGATGTAGCGGTAGCTTTCAACTGTATAGGAGCAGCATCGATTAGCTGGTCTGATATAGATTCAAAGTCGATGAATTGTGATGCCAAGCCTGCTGGGATATGACGTACTAACAGATTATCATAAGCAGCCTTAGAACTGTTGAGGAAGAAGATACCGTCCCACATCGCAGGGTCTTTGCAGTCGCCAGAACCTGGTGTCAATCCAGCATTAAGACCTTGTATTTCAGGAATAGGTTGAAACTCACCTGTACAGCCATGATCGGCAAATAAAGTGACGCTACCTGCTCTATCGTTAGCTTCGAGGTCTATCATAATCTTCCAACGTGTCCAACCTACAGAAGCGTCATAATCAAATTCTACAGGCATAGTATTATCTGCTAACACTATACCATTCTTAAATTTCGGATCCGTACTTGCCTTTCCTGAAGTAGTAAAATATATACCTCCATCTTTACTTGGCAAATTAGTATTAGGAACAGTAGGCTCATATTTCATAGGAGGTAAGACAACACCATCACCGTCGGCGTCATAACCTACTCCAAACACAGAACCCCACCAGTCGTAATACATGTCTATCTCTACTTCTATCGTTCCTCCTTCAGAAAAATCAAACTGAAAATCAGGTGTTGATTTGTGTGTAGCTACTTCTCCATAGTTAGTGTTGGCATTACTAAAAAACACACCAAGAGTCTCGTCAGGTGTTGTCGGTAAGCCATCACCTAAATAATCGATGACCATATAACCACCACCTGCACTATGAGCTCTCGCAACCCAGTTGTCTTGTCCATTAAGATTACCTTCCTGATAATCGTTAAAATCTTTTGTGATTACAGTCTGCGAATTAACAGATAATATTGTAAACACCAATGCTAATAATAATGTAATCTTTTTCATAACAAAATCTTATTTATATTATTCTACAATAAATTTCTCAACAATATTACTATCGCCTGATATCATGACGAAATAGATTCCTGATTTTAAATCCTTAACATCAACTTCTGTCTGACCTTCAAATGTTATCTCTTTAACGATTTGACCTAAAGCATTCACAATATGTACTTCATTCAAATTATTGCTGACGCTCGTAATTGTCAAAATATCTTTAACAGGATTAGGAAATATCGATATGATGTTATTTGTATTTTCTGTCACGCTTTCACCGCCATACATTGCCATATGAGCTACACTTGCTATATTCATCTGAGTGAAACGTTGCGACATCTCAAATGAATTGACACTTGGTCCTATAAGATCATTATCTGTGTGAATATAAGGACTATAATTATCCACGTCTTCAAATGGGAAGATACCCATATATCCGTTAAGATTGAAAGAAGTGTGATCACTGTCGCCACCAGATAAATATTTACGAACCACTTCCATCTCAGGGAAATAAACAGAAGCTACATTTATATAGTAGTTACCTAAGGTCTCAGCGCTATTAGGATAAATCAAGTCGATATGAATATCATCACCTGGATTGAGATAGCCATTCATATCATTATTGAAATAAGCTACTATATCCATTCCTAAGGTATCGTAACAATATGATGCGTACAATTCACTGCCAATCAAGCCTACCTCCTCTGCAGAGAAAGTACAATATATTATAGAACGGTCAAATTCGTACTGCGACAATATTCTGGCTGTCTCAAGAACTGTAGCAACACCTGTTGCGTTGTCGTCGGCACCAGGACAATCACCCGACCAATTATATGAGTCGTAGTGACTTCCGCAAACTACATATTCATCAGGATATTTGGTTCCATATTGTATAGCTATGATATTAGGACTTGATGGCTCTCCTTGATATTCTACAGGACGTGTCTCTGTAGCTAAAACTTCCATATTATCAAATTGTTCTAATATCCATTCAGAAGCCTCATAAGCTTTTGGCGAATTGTATAACCTATTTCCTAAACTCTGCAGATACTCTACAGTAGCTGTAAGATTTTCTATCTCCACCTGATTTATAAAGTTTCTAACATCTGTATTTTCCTCTGTCACCAATGGAAAATCGCGTGTTGAAGAAGCCATCTTTGCTCTCTTATTGAATATCGAAATCATGCCATCGTTTTTAGCTGGTTTCAATTTATCATTCAATGGCTTGACAATTAAAATATCAGCATTTTTATACAATACATCAGCATTGTTTTTCTCTCTTTCAATATATTCTTGTTGATTATCTGAGGAACAATAAATTATGTAATATGCTTCATTTGAAGAGAAAGAATCCTCGTCTAACACAATCATATCTTTGGTGATATTATCAACAGTAGCAAGAACGAAATTATCGTTATAGTAATGAACAGTGATGTCTTGTCTTTTAATAATACTTTGCAAATTTTGTTGGTTTTTAACATTTATCATAACAAAATCGCCTGCAAAAATCTGTAAGGAAAAGCACAATGCCACCAACAACAGTGTAAATTTTCTCATCATGATAGTTGTAATTTAGTTATTATTTTTTTTCCAATATTCAGAAAATGATTCATCTGCAAATCTTGGCAGTTCTCTTTTATAACCCCATTTTTTCTTTATATATTGTTTCAATTCAAAGTTCTTAAAAGTACTATTGTGCTTGTCGAGCGATTTTCTACTTCTAAATTTTTTCATCAAAAAAGAAAAGAAAAATCTCTCGCTTATCAACGATTTATCTATTTTCACCAAGTCATTTTTATTCTCAATGAATAAGTCTTTCAATGGAATATTGACAGGGCACACCTCGTTACATCTGCCACACGATGTACAGAGCGAACAGAAATGAGCCGATTCTTCCATTCCATTTATTATTGGCGACAATATAGAGCCTACAGGTCCGGGAATATCTTCCTCATAGATATGACCTCCTATTATGTTATATATTGGACATACCTTTGCGCAGGCTCCACATTTTATGCACGACAAAATATTTCTCTGTTTCTCTTTCGATAATACTTCCGTTCTGTCGTTGTTAAGTAATATTAAGAATATTTTTTTATCCTCCGAACTGTTGATAAAATGATAGTAAGTGGAGATATTCTTGTTAGGCTCATAAAGTGAAGATAGAGGCAACAAAACACCTAAATCTTCCATCGATGTTATAAGTTTGTCGATGCCAGCAACGATGATATGTATAGGTGAAAAAGACATCGATTTTAAGATGTTACCTTCGTCTTCGGTAAGTACTATAGTGCCTGTGTTAGATACCAAGAAATTAGCTCCTGTTATAAGAGCTTCTGGTTTTAACATATCTTCTCTTAAAACATTTTTTGTACAAATAGTGAGTTGCTTGGCGTTGCAGTTTTCCTTTATTCCAAACTGCTCGCTATATGTCGATGCTATTTCTTCTGTCTTTTTATGTGTTGCCGGCGACTGTATATCGTAAGGTCTTTCGTTGTAAAGACTACAAACAAAATCACCGATATTGGTATCGATGACTTTTATTCTTTTCATTTTTAGATATGAAGTCAGGCTTATCTCTTCAAGAGTTGAACTTTTAGTCTTAAGTATTTTTTTTACTTTTTCTTGAGATAAGATGTCAGAAATCATCTGTTTAGCATCATCAGCATCGTTAGCCCAAAATAATTTTCCTCCGTTATTGGAGAAATTAGTGTCGAAATCGACTAATAGTTTGTCTAATTTTTTAAAAGCCTTCGTCCTTATGTTGGAAGCTCTTTTTTTTTCTAAATCTAAATCAGAATAATAAAAGGATTTGTTTTCAACAACATGCTTAAAATCATCATAACGAGACATCATCATTTCATAATGCTCATCATCAAAAGCAATTTTTTTAACATTCTGATTGAAAACTACTCCTTTATCATTCATAGATTATCGTAAATTTATTTTTTCAACTCGTTTACTATGACGACCACCTTCAAAATCTGTAGTTAAATATACTTGTACTATTTCCCAAGCCAACTCATTACTGATAAAACGACCTGGCAATGTCAATAAATTTGCGTCATTATGTTGACGAGCCAATCTTCCTAACTCTACGTCCCAACAAAGAGCAGCTCTTACATTAGGATGTTTGTTGGCTGTCATCTGAGCTCCATTTCCACTGCCACATAAGATAATGCCCATAGGATAGACTCCATCTTGAATATCTTGTGCTATTGGATGAATGTAATCAGGGTAATCGACACTATCCTCAGAATATGTACCATAATCTTTAACTTCATAACCGCTTTCTTGCAGTCTCTCAACGATATATTGTTTCATGGCAAATCCACCATGATCACAAGCTATAGGAATTATTCTTTTCATATTACAAATGTTGATAAATTTTTACAAATATATAAATTTTTTTATGATGCTAAAAGTATTTTCTTACTAATTATGAACATTTTACGAAAATATTTTATTTTGTTTTAAAAAATCATCTTATTGTGCTTCAAAGATATAAAACTTATCAACAATTACAGTGTTAATAACTAATAAAATTGTTGATAATTTTTTAAAAGTTTTTGTAATTAATTTGGATTTTTTACACTGAACAAATAGTCACAAAAATTGTTTAAACAATTTAACTTGATTCTACAATGTTATCAACATAAAAATCTTATCTAATAGATTGAATTTTATATATTTAAGTAGTTATCAACAATGAGTTATTCATTCATTTTTTATATTAATATTAATTTTTAAAATTTAATTAATAGATAAATGAATATATGAAAAACCGACTTTTTACTTTGCTACTTTTGACCTTTCCAACTGACATTAATTAGCAGTCCGCTGATGGCTGTGAAAGTGACATAAAAAGGATATATAAATTCCAAAGGAAGAGCCCATTTCATTAAGTTGCTTTGGTTCATGAAATTGGTAATATTTTTTAACAAAGGAAAATCTATAAAGAATTTTAATAATGTTAACAAAACATACAAACTCCACAGAGCTGGTATAAAGAATGCACTGATTAGCAATGATATAATACTTATGTTAAAGAAGAATACTATCAATGCCGTTGTTATTATTTTCCAATTGGTGTAAGATTTAGTCTTTGAAACCCAGCGTCTTCTTTGTTTGAAGAAATCTTTTATTGTTTTACATGTTTTAGTCTTGACGATGGCTGACTTACTCAATAAGAATTTAACATTTTTATATCCGTAATTTTTAACGAATTGTTCTAAAAGGAACATATCATCACCAGATGGAATATTGAAGTCGTGGCGAAGTTTTTCCACTTCTAAAGCAGCTTCTCTTTCATATGCCATATTTGCGCCGTTACACATCACAGGAAAGCCTATAGCGGCGGAACCGGCTGTGCTTCCCATCAGACTTAAATGTTCTAATACTTGCATTTTTTCAAATAAAGTATTGCTTGGTGTCAGCAGAACAGGAGCTAATATCATTTTAGATTTTGTCTTCTGATAAAAAGCCACTATATTTTCAATCCAAAGGGTGTTAAGAATACAGTCGGCATCTGTTACAATGATAAGATGATTTTTAGCTTTATGAAGTGCCTGAGAAATAGCAGCTTTCTTTCCTTTGCCTTCAGAAATGAAAACCTGCATGTTGAAATCTTTATTGTTGTTGATAAAGTTATCTATGATTGTTTTCGTGTTATCTTCCGAATGATCGTCAACTATTATAACTTCAAATAGTTCTTTTGGAAATGTCTGATTATAAAGAGATAACAAAATATTTTCTATGTTTTCCTCTTCATTGCGTGCCGCTATCAACACAGATACTTTTGTTGTTGAAGATTTATCGATATTATAATTTTTTTCCTTCAAATTATATAAACCCAATGTGAATGCAGCTATGCAGATAAAATATAAACTCGTTATTATTAAGATTATATTCAGCGATATTTGAAGAAGATCATAATTCATTTTTTCTAAAGAATTTTAAACGATTTGTTAAAAATAAACCTATAACAGCTGGTATTGCTATGTTAAAAATCCATAACAAAGAGCTTGCAGAGAACACCATTGCGCTCAACGAAGAATTTATTCCGTTCATCATCAGCCATTTTTCAAATATCAAAATGCTTACAGAACCTCTAACGGCTATTTCAGTTATTGTGATATAAGGCACAATCATCATCATGAGATATGTTAATGATATTGGAATCATGGCATTGATGTATGACAGAGGAACATTGAAAGCCCAAATTAATATCACAAATTGAAATGAATAGAGTAAATATCTTGCAAATGAGATGATTAGTATTTCAGTAAGTTCTTTTTTATTGTATTGAGAAAATATTTCTATGTAAGATTTGGTTTTTTCTTTGAAGCGTTTAGGTATAAACAACTGTAGATATTTTAACAGATGTATCTTAAAGTACATTATTATTAATAGTGAGATAATAATTATTATTCCAAAAAATATTAACAATTTATTTTTTTCGATGAAGAATAGTAGAGCTATCATACCAAAACACACTGTAGCTATCATCTGAGCAAAACCTCCTACTATGGTTACCATTGCGGCTTTTATTCTATCGCCTTTTTCTAAGATGAAAATTCTTCCGAGAAAATTACCCATTCTGTTAGGAAAAAACATTCCAGCTGTCATGCCTGTAAAAATGGAGATATATGATTTACCGAGACTTATATCTTCTATAGGTTTCACTTGAATCTTCCATTTTAATGCTTCCAATAATATGTTTACAGTTACAAGCAAAAAAGCTGCTATCATTAAAATGAATTGATTTTTATCGGTGAATGATATTTTAATATCATTCCATACTTGTGTAACATTTTGATTTTGAATGATTTTTTTATATAAAATCCATATTCCCAATAGTACTATTACTATTTTGACTATTGTTTCTGTGAATTTTATTATTTTTGCTTTGTCGCTCATTAACAGTTACATATTTGTTGCTACAAAAATAGTAAAAAATGATTAAGGAAAGGATTATATTAGGTATCGACCCAGGCACTATGATAATGGGATATAGTTTGATTATGCAGAAGGAAAAGCAACTATCATTATTACGAATGGGTGTTTTAAAGTTGAAACAATATGATAATCAGGCGTTAAAGTTAAAGAAGATTTTTGAGAGAGTATTAGAGATAGTAGATGAGTATCATCCTGATGAGTTGGCTATAGAAGCGCCGTTTTATGGAAAAAATGTTCAGTCGATGTTGAAATTGGGTAGAGCTCA
Source organism: Lentimicrobiaceae bacterium (assembly GCA_015061295.1). Classification (GTDB taxonomy): domain Bacteria; phylum Bacteroidota; class Bacteroidia; order Bacteroidales; family F082; genus Limimorpha. Next base: position 19,096 of record SUWU01000005.1, on the reverse strand, counting down.
AGGTGTTGCCATGGCCGCTGCTTTGTATAGAGACATTCCTATTTTTGAATATTCACCGCGTAAGATAAAACAGTCTATCACAGGTAATGGAGCAGCATCGAAAGAACAGGTAGCTCTCATGTTACAGAAAATCATTAAGTTTGATCATCTTCCTGACTTCCTTGATGCTACCGATGCAACGGCAGCAGCTGTTTGTCATTATTTCCAACGTTCTCTTGATGTGATAGGTACTACTTCTGAGAGTAAAACTGTTAAAATTCCTAAAGGAAAAAAATCATCTAACAGCTGGAGTAATTTTATTAATAACAATCCAGATAGAATGATTTAAACAATTTGTTTACATCAGTTTTTGATAAAACTGCCACCATTTGTCGGGAATTTCATTTTTTAATGCTTGTTCATAATCTTCTCTTGAACAAGGAATGTAATGATGTCTCTCATATTTTTCTCTGTCTTTACTCTTGAAAGACAGATCTATCCACCATTTTCCTGTTATTTTATTACAAATAAAAACTAAATCATCGTCGATGCCTTCAAATTGAACAATGAAACGTTTGAAGTCGCGGCTATTATTGGAAGGCAAATCATCGATTCTACTGTTATATCCTTCAATAAAATACCATATCATCTGCGATATAGAATTGGCTGTCATATTATTAACATCATATGAAGGGTTATATTCGAAGAAACCTATTGATGTAAGTTTGTTGTTGAGACCAGCGTAGCGAGTCATTTTACAGCCATCTTCAGAAGAGAATCCATTAGGTGAGTTATATTGAACGCCTGGAGCATCGGAAGCTCGGAAAGCTGATACATCAATAGTGACAATATCGGCATTTCTTATCAGAGGCTCGGTAAGTTCTATATTATTTTTAACATTACCTATTCTGTGAACATCGAAGAGTAGTTGGTTCATCAAATCAATACTCTGATTATCGACATAATAATTTTGATAACCTATATTAGTAAAGTTGAAAAGAAAATTAGGCTGATGTAAAATAATATAACTTAAATAAGAATTAGAACTCAAAACTTCGTTATCTTGTCCAATATCGAAGCGCGAGTCGATGGAAGTGATATTCACCAATTTACCTGTGTTTTCATAGACTTGGTAAATTGGATAAGTCAAATCCTGACTGCCACCTATAATAATAGGTATTATACGATATTTCATCAAAGTTGTAAAAACATTGTTAAGAGCAAAGTAAGTATCTTCTATGCCAAAGCCATTCTTTATATTACCTAAATCAATGATATTTAAGTTATTCCAATGATTGAAAAGTTGATACAACGATTTTCTCACAGCATTTGGAGCATCTTTACATCCTTTATTATTGAAAGAATTACGGTCTTCCTCAACTCCAACAATAGCGAGTTGAAAACCATCTAAATCAGGAAAATCTTCATTATCTTTATAAATCATAATACTATTTCCTATCTGATTATGATGATATAAATTACAACTTTCGATAAAATCTTGCTTTATGCTATTAAGAAAAACACTGATTTCCATAATGTTATTTTTTGTTATAACAGATTTCAAAATTAAAAAAAATTGTTAATGAGTCAACGTGACAATGTATATTGTTGATTGTTATTTTTTCACTACCTTTGTCGTTATGAAAATTATATTTCTCGTTATAGGAAAAACCGATGAAAGTTATTTAGAGACAGGTATCGGTAAATATATCAAAAGGTTAGAGCATTATATTCCTTTTGAGATGAAGGTTATTCCCGACATTAAGAATAGGAAGACACTTAGTGAGGAGCAGCAGAAAAAAGCTGAAGGTGATCTTATTTTGTCTCAACTTAATAGTGGTGATGATCTTATTTTGTTAGATGAAAATGGCAAGACTTTCACATCAGTGGATTTTTCTCAATGGATTGAAAAGCAGATGAATGGAGGAAGTAAGAGATTATTTTTCGTCGTTGGAGGTCCTTATGGTTTCTCAAAGGAAGTATATTCTAAAGCTAAATCTAAGATTAGTCTTTCTGCCATGACATTCTCTCATCAGATGATACGATTGATTTTTGTTGAGCAATTGTACCGTGCTTTCACCATTATAAAGGGTGAACCGTATCATCATGTTTAAAAAAAAATGTGTGAACCTCTTGACAAAAGTTTGTTTTATTTGTATATTTGTGAGTTCTTACCACAAATTATTAAACTTAAAAAAAATAGCTATATGGAAAACTTAATTGAATTATTAAAACAGCAACAAGAGGGTTACGATGACATCAAAGCCGAAAAGAAGTTAAGTCTTTTTTATCACAAGGCACATTCAGCAGGAATAGAATCTTTTTTAGATGAATTTTTTGAATGGTTGTTATTGACCAAACAGATGGATTATAAGGAAATTATGAAGATGAGTGATCATGATTTGCATGATATGTACGAGTTGGAATACAAAAAATGATTTCTATTTTGTTGAGAGAAGTAAGTAGGCTTCTTCTGGTTTTTCAATGTCTAAGCATAAAGTCTCCATCGGACATAAACCATCGCCTTTTCTATTGATAATTCTCTCAACTTCTTTATCATAATAGATTTTAACATTATGTTTTAATAAGGTTTGAAGTGCAGGTTTGCTTATGATTGGAGCGTAGATTTCTTTAACGCCAGCATATATCATGAGCAGAGCTGCTGCTTTACCTATCACTTTATCAGCAATAAGCGAACCTGAGAGTTGTGATTTATCTTCTTCTATAAATTTAATCAGAGAATTAACGCCTCTGTCGTTTGAAGTAATGACAGAGGCGTTGTTTTTATATATTACCAAAGAATGGTTTTCTTTTAAGAGAATATCTTTTAAATCGTTGATGTTCATCGTTGTTTGAGATATTATTTCAAATAATCGCCGATGAATTTGTCTAAGTCGTCGCCTCTAAGGTTTTTGGCTACGATGATACCGTTTTCGTCTAATAAAAGATTACTTGGAATTGATGATATTCCGTAAGCCTTTGCAGCTTCGTTGTTCCAATACTTGAGGTCTGAGATGTTATGCCATATAAGCCCATCGTCTTCAATAGCTTTTATCCAGTTCTCTTTTTCCATGTCTAAAGAAACACCGAGAACATCGAAGCCTTTTTCATGATAATTATTGTATGCTTTTACAACATTAGGATTCTCAGCACGACAAGGTCCGCACCATGATGCCCAGAAATCTACCAATAAAAGTTTTGATTTTCCAACGAGTTCCGAAAGTGATAGCATATCTCCATCAGGTGTCTCTTGTGAGAAATCGAGATATGGTTGTCCTACATCAACACGTTGAAGAACAGCTATATATTCATCTAATTTCTTTGAATAATCATTATCTATTACGTTGAAGTTACTTACAAAGTCTTCAAGTTCATTTAATTCATAATTATATCTGTTGTTGTATAAGATATAAGGAGCTACGATACTGTTGGAATTTTTTGTCAAAAATAGTTTTCTATAGTTATTTTGATTATTTTCAATTTGATTATAATCATTTTCTATTTTCTCTAATGCAGCAGTATTGTTACTTTGTGCAGTTTCGCCATATTGTTGGCGTAGCTCTCTAAGTTGGTTGTTGAATTTATTATTTTCTGCGTTGTAGTCGCTAATAAGTTGTTGTGCGTCAGAACCATTTGCAGTAATGTTTCTGTTGTCGTTGAAATCGCCAGTAATATCAATATCTTGATTTTCGCTGAAGAAGCCAATAGGGTATCTTACACCTTCTATTCTAACAGAATAAAATATTACAGGATCGGCTTTATCTACTTTAAAATCAGCTATGTTGTTCTTAATTACAGCAGAGTCCATAACAACAACTTCATTATCTACTAATTTTTGTAGATATACTGATTTTCCCTCTGCATTTTGTAAGTTTATGCTAACATTAAAATGTTCTTTGTTGCATGATAATAGCGATAAAGCTACTAATGCTGTTGATAATAATTTTACTTTCATAATGATGATGTTTTATGATATTTTTTTATGATTTTTTCTGAATATTAGCAGTATCAAAAATATAAGCAGTAATGAACTTATGACGCTGATTAAGGTTTGTATAATTACGATGCCGAGGAGTCTGATACTGAATGTTTCAAGTAGGAATAATACTATGTTGTGAGCTATGAGTAGAAGCGTTGCATATATCATAAATCTTAGCATTCCCATATTATTAAATGAAGGCTCATCGTCTTCATTGATGTCTTTTCTTCTTGTCATAGCGTTGATTATAAATGGTCTGATGAAAGCCATAAACACCGATGCTGCAGCATTGAGGCCTGGGGTACCGCAGAATAAATCCACAGCAAATCCCATGGCGAATCCTGATAGCAGCAGTTGCCATTTTGGAGTGTTAAAAGGCAAGAGAAAAATGAATATCACATATACATAAGGATGTACGTAATATCCCAATCTGATGTTATCGACGATAAGGACTTGTAGTAACAATAATCCAATGAAACGTAATATGTTTATGATAAGTCTGTTATTCATCTTTCATCTGTGTAAATAGAGAGTCTATTTCATTTTTATTTATGTTTTCTATCACGAAGACGTGACGCAGTGTGCTGAAATTTGTTGAGAATAATATCTTGGCACTATTGAAGTCTTTAGATTCTGAATCTGTCATTTCCTCTATCGTTCCTATCATGATGTCGGGAGGATATACATTTGAGAAACCGCTTGTTACCAAGGTATCTCCTTTTTGTGGATTTAGATGTAAAGGTATGTCGTTAACAGTTCCGTAGCGATAATTTCGAGTATTCCAACTTACGTTGGCGAGATGTTGATTGTTGGTAAATCGAGCACTTACAATACTATAAGGGTGGAGCATACTGATGACGGAGGCGTAGTTATCACTCACGTTTACAATCTTTCCTACTATACCTTTTTCGCATATCACGCCCATATCTTTTTTCAAGCCGTCTTTCCTGCCTTTATCTATAACAAGATAATTATTATGGCGATAAATGCTGTTATTGATGACTTGAGCAGGTATATATCTATAGTTCTGGTGATAGATGGTTTTGTGCAGGCTATCGTTTTGTTGTTGCGACAGCATACTCATCAGTTCAGCATTATGCTCTGTCAGTATGATATTCTCGTCTTTAAGGTGGAAATAATTATTCCAATTTGTTTTTGTTTTGAATATCTTTCCAGCTACGTTGTTTCCGAAATTAGTCAGTTCGCGTTTTTGATATGGAAGGTTATATATCAACATCAAGATACATATCACTTCCAATATCAAAAACAGTAATGTATTACTATATTTCTCAATGAATCTTAATAGATTATACATGAACTATCCAGATTATTTAATCAGGAATGGGAATTTATCGAAGTTTTTCAATGCTATACCTGTTCCGCGTGCCACTGCTCTAAGAGGGTCGTCAGCTACGTGTATAGGCAGTTGAGTCTTAGAGTGTAAGCGTTTATCCAATCCACGAAGTAAAGCACCACCTCCGGTGAGATAGATACCTGTGCGGTAGATGTCGGCTGCCAACTCTGGAGGAGTTTGTTCCAATGCCTGTAATACAGCAGTCTCTATCTTGTTGATGCTCTTGTCTAAACAATGAGCTATCTCTGAGTAATTGACTTTAATCTCTTTAGGGATACCTGTCAGGAGGTCGCGACCGTGTACTGCATATTCATCAGGTGGATTGTCGAGTTGTGTCAATGCGGAGCCTACTTCAATTTTAATCATTTCGGCTGTTCTTTCTCCGACGTACATATTATGCTGTTTACGCATATGTTCCACAATATCATCGATGAAGTCGTCACCAGCAGTGCGTATTGATTTATTATTGACGATACCGCCGAGTGCTATGACAGCGATTTCGCTAGTGCCGCCACCTATGTCAACGATCATATTTCCGATAGGTTCAAGTACATCAATGCCTATACCGATGGCTGCTGCCATAGGTTCGTGAATGAGACGGACCTCTTTAGCTCCAGCTTGTTCTGCCGAGTCTTTAACAGCTCTTTCTTCAACTTCGGTGATACCTGAAGGAATACAAATAACCATCTTCAGTGCTGGAGGGAAAATACTGTTGTGGAAGTTAATCATTTTTATCATTTCCCTCAGCATATATTCAGCAGCTTGGAAGTCGGCTATGACTCCATCGCGTAATGGTCTGATGGTCTTTATATTCTCGTGTGTCTTACCTTGCATCATCATGGCTCTTTTTCCAACAGCCATAATCTTTTGTGTGTCTCTCTCGATGGCAACGATAGAAGGCTCGTCAACCACAACTTTGTCATTGTATATTATGATGGTGTTGGCGGTGCCTAAGTCTATTGCTAATTCTTTATTGAAAAATGAAAACAACCCCATTTTTTTCTGTGTTTATGATTAATGTTTAAAATGACGATAACCTGTGAATACCATCGCCATATCGTGAGCATTACAATAGTCGATAGAGTCTTGATCTTTTATCGAACCTCCAGGTTGTATGACGGTTGTGACGCCAGCATTGTTAGCGATCTCGACGCAATCAGCGAATGGGAAGAAAGCATCTGAAGCCATGACAGCACCATTGAGGTCGAAGTTGAAAGATTGTGCTTTCTCGATAGCTTGTCTCAAAGCGTCAACGCGTGAGGTTTGTCCTATACCAGAAGCGTATAATTGTTTGTTTTTGGCGAGGACTATAGCATTAGAGCGGCTGTGTTTCACTATCTTGTTTGCGAAGATTAAATCGTCTATCTCTTGTTGAGCTACTTCTTTGTTTGTTACGGTCTTAAAGTCAGCAGCTGTCTCTGTATGAACATCACGATCTTGTGTCAAGATGCCGTTGAGAGCTGATTTATATACTTTCGTAGGGAAGTCGTTAGATTTAAGTTTCAAAACTATTCTGTTTTTCTTTGCAAAGAGAATATCTAAGACACCTTCGTTATAATCTGGAGCTACTATGACTTCAAAGAACATTTTGTTTATTTCGTTTGCTGTCTCAACATCGATAGCTTTATTGCTTACGAAGACACCTCCGAATGCCGACACAGGGTCGCCTGCTAATGCAGCTTGGTATGCTTCTGCTATCGTTGGACGAGATGCTATGCCGCATGGATTGTTGTGTTTTAAGATGGCAAATGTAGGTTCATCAAATTCACGAATTAAGTTAAGACCGGCTTCTAGGTCTAACAGATTGTTATATGACAAATCCTTGCCATGAAGTTTCTCGAATACTTCATCGAGTTTGCCGTAGAAAGCGGCTTTTTGGTGAGGGTTCTCACCATAACGAAGTTCACTTCTGCTGTCGATATGAATATTCAAGTCAGCCACTTCATCGTCTTTTGCAAACCAATCGTAAATCATTCCATCGTAGTGAGAACTTGTTGCAAATGCGTATTTTGCGAAACGTTTACGATCTTCTATACTTGTACATCCATCTTGGTTTTTATAGAGTTCCATAAATTCAAGATAATATTTTGAATCAGGAACGATGACGACTTCGTTGAAATTTTTAGCACCAGCGCGAATTAAAGAAATGCCACCAATGTCGATTTTCTCTATAATTTGAGCAGGGTCGTCGGTTTTCTTTACTGTTTCTTCAAATGGATAAAGGTCAACGATAACGAGGTCGAAAGCTGGAATCTCGTATTGCTTCATCTCTTCTACGTCTTTCTCATTTTGCAGACGTCCTAAGATACCTCCAAATACTTTTGGGTGCAAAGTCTTCACACGTCCACCGAGAATAGAAGGATATGTTGTCAACGACTCAATGGTTTTAACAGTTCCGTCAAGTTCTTTGATAAAATCATAAGTTCCACCAGTAGCATAGATTTGAACATTTTGCTCTTTTAATAAAGCAACAATTTTATCTAAATTAGTCTTGTAAAAGACTGATATTAAGCAAGTTTTGATTTTTTTCAAGGGATAAAAGTTTTAGGGTTAAACATATTGCAATATTATAAAAATTATCTCATTTGTAAAAGTATTTTCACAACTTTTTTTACTAAAAAAACGCAGTAGAAACTTCTCAATCTGTGATGCAACTTTTATCTCGTTGTCTCGTTGTCTTGTCGTCTAGTTAACTCTAAAACACTGAATATTAACAGATATATTTTTTTTGTTATTTTGGTAAAAAAAACTTTGATGAAGTCAATAAATTGTTGTAATTTTACGAGTTCAATTTTTTTGTAATGAATACGCGTTGGAATATAAATAAAAGTGTTGACAAACAACTTGTTGATAGTTTATCGGAATCTTTGGGTATCGATAAGAATCTATCTACTTTGCTTGTCCAGCGTGGTATTAAAAATTTTGAAGAAGCGAGAGATTTTTTCAGACCATCATTAGAACATCTTCATGATCCTTTCATGATGAAAGACATGGATAAGGCTGTTGAGAGAGTTATAAAGGCTATAGACAATGGTGAGAAAATCTTGATTTATGGTGATTATGATGTTGATGGAACCACAGCGGTTGCTCTGATTTATACTTATCTGAAGAATATTGTCAACAAGAAAAAGATAGAGTTCTATATTCCCGACAGATACGATGAAGGGTATGGCATTTCTTACAAAGGTATTGATTATGCTCGTGACAATGGTTTCAGTCTTATCATTGTTTTAGACTGTGGAATTAAAGCTGTTGAGAAGATAGAATATGCCAACGAGTTTAATATAGATTTCATCATATGCGACCATCATCGTCCAGGGGATGAGATACCGAATGCTGTGGCTGTCCTTGACTCTAAACGTAGCGACTGCGAATATCCATATAAGGAACTTTCTGGTTGTGGAGTTGGCTTTAAATTGATTACGGCATTGTCTATGACATTGAATCGTTCTATCGATGAGGTATATGAACTTCTTGACTTAGTGGCAGTAAGTATTGCTGCAGATATTGTTCCTATTACGGGAGAAAATAGAGTGTTGGCATATTATGGATTGCAGCAGATCAATAAGAATCCTCGTCCAGGAATAGAAGCAGTGTTGAGTCATGCCAACGTATTTCGCATTGACGATGATGTACAATCTAATAAGGAGCAACCACATAATGTCTTGAATAAGGAAGTCACTATCAGTGATTTGGTTTTTATGATAGGACCACGTATCAATGCGGCTGGTCGTTTGGAAAAAGCCAGCGACTCGGTAAGATTGCTCATCGCTGATAGAAAAGAACATGCTGAGAAATTGGCAGCAGGTATCAATAACCTCAACGCTAAACGTCGTGAGTTAGATAATGAGATAACGAAAGAAGCTCTGTCTATGATAGAAAGAGACACTCGATTACGCGATGCTAAGAGTACAGTATTGTTTAATGAGAATTGGCAAAAAGGTGTCATAGGTATCGTTGCCTCACGATTGACAGATTCGTATTATCGTCCTACAATAGTGCTGACGAGGTCGAATAATCTCATTACAGGCTCAGCTCGTTCGATAAGAAGTTTCGACATATATGATGCTATCGATAATTGTTCCGACTTATTAGAACATTTTGGTGGTCATAAATATGCGGCAGGACTTTCTCTTAAGCCAGAGAACCTCCCTGAGTTTATGAGACGTTTTGAAGAGTATGTCTCTGCAAATATAGAGAATGAGGAGTTAGTGCCAGAACTCAATGTGGATCTTGAGATTAATTTCTCAGATATAACACCTAAATTTGTTCGTGTATTAAAACAGTTCGCTCCTTTCGGACCTGGAAATATGTCGCCTGTATTCCTCACCAAGAATGTGGTAGATGCGGGAACATCTCGTTCGGTAGGTGATAAAAAACATCTGAAACTCACGATATTTCAACAGAATGCTCCAGATAATATCTTTGCAGGAATAGCTTTCCAAAAAGGCCATATATACAATAGGGTACATTCAAGAGAGCCTTTTGATATGTGTTACTGCATAGAGAAGAATTTCTGGCAAGGAAAGACCAATCTTCAACTTAATGTTAAAGACATTAAATTTTCAGAAGAATACTGATAATTATATCTCGATAGGGAAAAATATCACTCTTACAATAATGTAGATAGCTGATGCTATCAAGGCGATACCTGTTATTCTGTTCAATATCTTCAGCATTTTCTCAGTGAAGAATTTCTTTAAGGAGTAAGCTCCTAATGCCTTGAGTATGTCGAAGAAAAAAACTATTATAAAGACTCCAGCGAAGAATATAATCAACGACTTCTTGTCACCGCCATAGCTACTCGAGGCAGAAGCAACGCACGTGATCCAGAAGATCCATACGAAAGGATTGAATACATTTATCAGAAATCCTTTTGAGATATACACATACCACTTTGGAGCGTCATCGAACTTTTCATTTAATCGTTCAATACTGTTGTTGTTGTTCTCGCTGATATGTATAATTTTTTTAGGTGATAAAGTATAGGTATAAACTCCAAATATTATCAGTATGATACCAGCGCTGATGCCCGCATATATCAATCCCCTTTCTCCTTTGATGTTAAATTGAACATTTGTCATCATCATAAGGGCAACAATCATTATGTCGTTTAAGACGATGCCTAAATCTAACAACATAGCTGATTTAAAGCCTCTGCTGATGCTCGTTTGTATCAACGTGAAAAACGATGGACCGAAGCCCATGATGAGGGCTAAGGTCAATCCTATTATTGCACCTTCAAAAAAAATTGTCATTTATTAAGATTTAATGAAGATACAAATTGCTCCCATTCTTTACAGCGTTCGCCTTTCATGACACGAGGAAACTTAGTGGCTCCTCCAATCTTTCCTTTTTTCTCCATAAAATCATAAAAGACATGTGTTGGAATGACATCGATATATAAATTCTTCAGAGCCTCTTCTCTTTCAACACGATAGTCGTCGTTGAGAACTTTCAGATGTTCATCTATTTTTTTGATAGCTAATTCTTTGTCAATAGCATCGTCGCAGCCTAAATACCAGTGATGAGCAAAAGACTTATCTTCACGGAAACCAGTGACAGTAAATTCATTTATATTAACTTTCAGTTCGTTGGATATGTTCTCAATAGCTTGGTTCATATTGTCTTGAGAGAGATGTTCTCCTACGAGGCTTAAGAATTGTTTGGTTCTTCCTGTGATGACTATTTCACATTTCTCTTTATTGACAAATTTAATGACATCACCGATAAGGTATCTCCATGTACCAGCGTTTGTAGATAGTAAGATTGCATAATCTACATTCTCTTCAATTTCACTCATTGTTAGAGACTTGCAGTTTTGTTTTACGTTTCCGTCTTCATCGAAGTTTTCTTCGTTGAAAGGCAAGAACTCGTAATAGATTCCATTGTCAACAATGAGTTGCATTATGCGTTTGTTGAGATCTACTTGATAAGCGATATAACCTTCCGATGCCAAGTAACTTTCGCTATAAACCACAGGCTTGCCGAACAATTTCTCGAAGCTTTTTTCATAAGGAGCAAATGCAACGCCGCTGTGGACATAAGCCGACAATGAAGGCCACATGTCGTGTATTGTATTCAGGTTATATTCTTTTATGATGCGTTCTAAGAGTATCTGCACCCAAGAAGGCACGCCAACGAGAACACCGATGTCCCATGATGGAGCTTTTTTTACCATTTCATCGAGTTTGGTGTTCCAGTCTGTTGTCTTGGATATTTTTCTTCCAGGTTTATAGAAGTACTCGAACCAGAAAGGCAGTTTAGCAGCTGAGATGCCAGAAAGGTCGCCTGAGTAATAAGTTCCATTATATTGAAGGTGTGTGCTACCGCCTATCATGAGGAAGCCTTTGTCATAAAAGTCTAATGGGAAGTCATATTTTGTGGCCGCTAAGATCTGTCGAAGACTTGCTTTCTTAATAGAGCTGAGCATGTTGTTGGTGATAGGGATGAACTTACTCGATGCCTCCGAAGTACCTGAACTTAAAGCGAAATATTTGATTTTGCCAGGCCATGTGACGAACGTCTCTCCGTTTAAAGCGCGGAACCACCAGTTTTTATACATGGAGTTGTAGTCAAAGATAGGTATATTTTCTCTGAAAGTGTCAAATATGTTATCAGATTTTAAGATTTCATTGAAATTATAATATTCGCCAAATGCTGTGTTAGATGCCTTCTTTAACAATTTTGTTAGAACTTTGTTTTGTGCTTTTATTGGATCTAATCTCTTTTGTTTTATATCGATAGGAATGTTGCCTACCGAATAAACAGTCTTCATCAGTGTGCCGAAAATCTTTGACATAATTGTTAAATTTATTTTTTTGCAAAGATAAAAAAACTGATGATAGAAATATTGTCTGAAAAGAAAAAATGTTATCTTTGCGAGCATGTTTAATTTAAATTTAAAGTCATGAAGAAAAAATTATTCTTTTTAGTAGCAGTATTCTGCTTCTTAGGTTTGGGTGTTCAAGCTCAAAGCACAATGAGCAAAGGTCAATTAGTAGGAACTTTAAAAGTTGGTTTCAGCGGTTATGGTCTTCCTATAGGTGTAGCTGCAGATTATGGTGTTGTTAGCGGTTTTATTAATGGTAATGCAGCTGTTTCTGTTGGTGGTGAAGTTGGTGTATATATGTATGACAAAGTTGGTGGTGGATTAGGCGTTCATTTGTCAGCAGGTGCAAGAGGTAACTTCCACTATGAATTTATAAACAACTTAGATACTTATGTTGGTTTGAATCTTGGTGTCTTGGGAAGCTCATTTGCATTAAACGGTCATCTTGGAGCACGTTACTATTTCGGACAATGGGGTGTCAACCTTGAACTTGGTGGTGGTTCAGCATTTGGCGGTCAACTTGGTGTTTCAATGAAGTTCTAAGAGATTCATAACAAGAATAAGAAAGTCCGGTTTCATTAAGAAGCTGGGCTTTTTTATTGTCGTTTTATCTTCATTTTCAAAAATTACTCGTATCTTTGTACCTTAATTTTAAACTCATAAAACTTTATAAAAATGGAAAATAACGACAAACAATTTAAGCGTTATACGGTAACGACAGCTTTACCTTACGCTAATGGTCCTGTACATATCGGTCACTTAGCTGGTGTCTATATCCCTGCCGACACTTACGTCCGTTACCTGCGAATGAAAGGTGAAGAGGTCTTGTTTGTCGGCGGCTCCGATGAACACGGAGTGCCTATCACTATCAAAGCAGAAAAAGAAGGCTGCACACCTCAAGACATCGTCGATAGATACCATAATATCATCAAAGACTCTTTTGAAAAACTTGGAATAAGCTACGACATATATTCCCGTACTTCTTCTAAAACTCATCACGAGACAGCAGCTGCTTTCTTCAAGAAACTCTACGAAGACGGTAAATTCATCGAGAGAGAGACAGAACAGTTCTTCGACCCAGAACGTAACAAGTTCTTATCCGACCGTTATATCATCGGTACTTGTCCTAAATGCGGTAACGACCATGCTTACGGCGACCAATGCGAGAAATGCGGTTCTTCGATGAGCCCTGAAGAATTGATAAATCCTCACTCAGCTCTCAGCGGCGCGAAACTCGTAAAGAAAGCTACCAAACACTGGTATCTTCCTTTAGACCAATATGAACAATGGCTCCGCGACTGGATTATCGAAGGTCATAAAGAATGGAAACCTAACGTTTATGGTCAGGTGAAAAGCTGGCTCGACAATGGCTTGCAGCCTCGTGCTGTGACTCGCGACCTCGACTGGGGCGTGCCTGTGCCTCTTGAAGAAGCCGACGGTAAAGTGCTATACGTATGGTTCGATGCTCCAATAGGTTACATCTCAAATACAATAGAACATTGTGCAGAAAATGGCACCGACTGGAAAAAATGGTGGAAAGATGAAGATACGAAACTCGTTCATTTCATCGGTAAAGATAACATCGTGTTCCACTGTATCATATTCCCTTGTATGCTCAAGGCATACGGCGATTATATAGTGCCAGAAAACGTTCCTGCTAACGAATTCCTCAACCTTGAAAACGATAAGATATCTACTTCTCGTAACTGGGCAGTATGGTTGCACGAATATCTTGAAGAGTTCCCTGGAAAACAAGATGTGCTTCGTTACGTTTTGACAGCTAACGCTCCAGAGACAAAAGATAATAACTTCACTTGGAAAGATTATCAAGACAGAAATAATAATGAGTTACTCGCAGTGTTCGGTAACTTCGTAAACCGTACTTTGGTCTTGACTCATAAATATTTTGAAGGTAAAGTTCCTGCCTTGACAAATCTCAATGAGAAAGATAACGCAGCTATAGAAGAGATGAATCAATATCCTGACAAGATTGCTCATCTTCTTGACACATATAAATTCCGTGAGGCTTTGTCAGAATTGATGAATCTTGCTCGTCTCGGAAATCGTTATCTCACCGAAAACGAACCTTGGAAACAATTCAAGACCGATCCAGAAAGAGTGAAGACAGTCCTCGCAGTGTCGTTGCAAATCGTTGCAAAACTCGCTATCCTTTCAGAACCATTCCTTCCTTTCTCAGCTAAGAAGTTACAAGCTATGATAGGTTTGGAAGTAAGCGGATGGAATCAGGCTAAGGAGACTGTTTTGTTAAATGAAGAAAGTCAAATCGGTGAAGTAGAGTTGTTGTTCACAAAAGTGGAAGACGAGACTGTAGCAGCACAGATTAAGAAGTTGGAAGATACCAAGAAACAGAACGAACTCAACGCATGGGCTCCAAATCCTGTCAAGCCTAATACTAATATTGACGAATTTGGCAAGATGGACATCAGAGTTGGTACTGTCTTAGAATGCACAAAAGTTCCAAAAGCTGATAAGTTATTACAATTCTTGATCGACGACGGCATGAACAAACGTACCATCGTTTCTGGCATCGCGAAATATTATCCTAATCCAGAAGAGTTGGTTGGCAAGCAAGTTTGCTTCATCGCTAACTTCGAGCCTCGTAAGTTGAAAGGCGTCACCAGTGAAGGCATGATATTATCGGCAGAAGACAAAGACGGAAGATTGGTTGTTGTAACACCAAGTCAGCCTGTCGCTCCAGGAAGTAATGTTGGATGATTTTTTATAGATACTAAGACTCGGAGTCTGATTTTCAGACTCCGAGTCTTGTTCTGAGTTGTTGAGTCAGCGTTTTCTTTTTTTCGTTCTATTGTTGACGACCATCTCGAAATCTAATTGTTTCTTGATGAGATTTACATCTTTCACTCTAATCTTCACCTCGTCTCCAAGTTGATATATGTTTCCGTAGTCTTGTCCTATGACGCGGAAGTTTTCCTCGTCAAGATAGTAGAAGTCATCGTCTAAGTCGGCGTAGCGTATCAAGCCCTCGCATTTGCTTTTCTTGAGTTCTACGTATATCCCCCATTTGCTGATGCCTGAAATCAGGCCATCGAACACCTTCCCTATCTGATCTTGCAGATATTCGGCTTGTTTGTATTTCACCGACTCACGTTCCATATCGGCAGCTCTTTTCTCCATCTCGCTAGCATGAAGACATAACTCTTCGTATTCTTCTTTATCGACACTCGGCTGATTTTCTATAAGATAACGTTCTATCAACCTATGAACCATTAAGTCGGGATAACGACGTATAGGCGAAGTAAAGTGAGTGTAATATGGGAAAGCTAACCCGTAATGACCTATGTTGGTTGTGCTATATACTGCTTTCGCCATAGTCCTGATAGCGACAGATTCCACCAAGTTTTTCTCGCCTTTACCGTCAACGGCATCAAATAAAGCGTTATACGACTTCACAAGTTTCTCCCTCGAACTGATATTCATCGAATAACCGAGTTTTGAGACGAGCTGTATGAAGTTTGAAAGCTTCTCTGGATTAGGCTCGTCGTGTATTCTGAAGACGAAGGTATAGTCTTTATATTTACTCGATTTCGACATCGTCTCGGCTATCGTTTTATTGGCAAGAAGCATGAAATCTTCTATCAACATATTGGCTTCTTTCTGCACCTTGACGTAAGTGTCGATAGGTTTTCCGTTCTCGTCAAGAATAAATTTCACCTCTTCCGAATGGAAGTTGATACAGCCTTCTTTCATCCTCTTGGCACGCAGCTTCGTAGCCAAGTCGTTGAGCGTCATAAGTTCTTTCTTGTTATCGCCATCAGCGCCTTCTATCATCTCTTGCACTTCTTCGTAAGCATAACGACGATTTGATTTTATGACAGTCTTGCCAATCCATTTATTGACAATATCAGCATTTTCATTCAATTCAAAGATAACAGAGAAAGCAAGTTTCTCCTCGTCGGGACGCAGCGAACATACCATGTTGCATAGTTTTTCAGGAAGCATAGGTATCGTTCTGTCAACGAGATAGACTGATGTTCCGCGTTCTTGAGCCTCGGCATCGATGGCAGAGCCAGGCTGTACGTAATGAGAGACGTCGGCGATATGAACGCCCACTTCATAATTGCCGTTTGGCAGATATTGTAACGAAAGGGCGTCGTCAAAGTCTTTGGCGTCGTGCGGGTCGATGGTGACGGTGAAGACGTTGCGGAAGTCGCGACGTTTCTTTATCTCTGCTGATTTAATCTTTTCAGAAATGGCTTTTGCTTCTTTCTCTACGGCTTTAGGGAAGTCGAGAGGATATTCATATTCCGCGAGAATCGACTGCATCTCTACGTTATTTTCTCCTGGATTACCGAGTACTTTCACTATCTCGCCAAAAGGATTCTTGGCGTTGTCGGGCCAGTCGGTGAGATGCACAATGACTTTCTGTCCGTCTTTAGCTCCTTTATATTTGCCTTTCGGGATATATATGCTGAGAGGCATGGTGATACGATCTGGCACCACGAAGGCGAAGCCGTGCGAGAGGCTGAAAATGCCGACGAAATCGGTCTTGGCGCGCTCGATGATCTCGACAATCTCGCCTTCGTTTTTCTTGCTCTTACGTTTAGGAAACATCGAGACCTTGACTTTATCGCCATGAAGCGCCTTGCCTGTGTTGTTAGCAGCGATGAAGATGTCTTCGCCTTCCTCATCAGGAATGACGTATGCTTTGCCTGTACTTTTCATATCGACAATACCAACGACATATTGAGGCTTAGGACCATATTCGCGTATATAATCAGGATGAAGAAGATAACGATACGGACGATCTTCTATGAGTTTTCCTTCATTACAAAGAGTGACGAGAATCTGATGAATCACATCTTTGTCAGCGGCGTCGCGTACCGACATCATCTTGGCAATCTGTTTATAATTCATTGGTTTGAACGGATGTTCACCAAATATAGCAAGAATGGTATTTACAAAAGTACTGAGGCTGTTTTTGTTTTTCTTTCTTGACATAAGTATGTTGTTTTTAAAATTTGGATAACGACTGTTGTCAGCCGAAGGGCATTACAAAGATAAAAAAAATGTAAAATTAAAATTGCTATGTGTTAAATTATTATTTTTGCGAAAAAAATAACCAAATGCTTTTTAATTCAATTGAATATGTGATATTTCTACCTATAGTAGTAATATTGTTTTATCTGCTGCCGCATAAATATCGTTGGGTGATGCTTCTCGCTGCTAGCTGCACTTTCTACATGTGGTTTGTTCCTAAATACATTTTAATACTTCTCATCACGATAATCATAGATTATTTCGCCGGTATTCTGATGGAGAAATATTCCGATAACCATAAACTGAAGAAACGTTTTTTGGTAATAAGTATCGTCTCGACTTGCTTGGTTCTCTTTATCTTCAAATATCTTGGATTTGTCAACGACAATCTCGTGGCGTTATGTCAGTCGTTAGGTATCAACGTCAATACCACTGTCGATTTGATATTGCCTATAGGTCTGTCGTTCCATACTTTCCAGAGCATGAGTTATGTTATTGAAGTATATCGTGGCAACCAGAAGGCAGAACGCAACTTTGGGATATATTCGCTTTATGTGATGTTTTTCCCTCAGTTGGTGACAGGTCCGATAGAACGTCCGGGCAGCCTTTTGCGTCAGCTTCGTGAAGAGAAAATATTTAGTTACGAAAATATCTCTAAAGGTCTAAGACTCATAATATTTGGACTTTTCATCAAAATGGTCGTGGCAGACAACATCGGATATTATGTAGATTTGATTTATGAAAATCCAAATAAATATAATTCTTGGGACATCATACTTGGAATGTTTTTTTATTCGTTCCAGATTTATGGCGATTTCTTCGGATATTCGACCATCGCCTTGGGTAGCGCAAAACTCATAGGTTACGACATTACCAACAACTTCAACACTCCGTATTTGGCAAAAAGCATCGCCGACTTCTGGCATCGCTGGCATATCTCGCTCTCGACATGGTTCAGAGATTATGTATATTTCCCTTTGGGAGGTAGCCGCGTGAAGTTTAGCCGTTGGGCTTTTAATATCATGGTGGTGTTTGTGATTAGCGGCATCTGGCATGGCGCGGCTTGGAATTTCCTTATCTGGGGAGCCGCTCACGGATTGCTTCACATCTTGGAAAAAGCCATCTTGAAACATATTCCTCAAAGAGATAACAAAGGTAAAATCACGACTTTAATAGTTGACGCATTTAAAATAGCAAAGACGTTTATACTCGTGACCTTGTTCTGGTCGTTATTCAGAGCCACAAGCTTCGCCAATATCCACGACCTATTCTCTTCCTTAATCAACAATTTCAATGCTGGCGAACATCTGCAAATAGACAATAACATCTGGATTTATCTCGGATTGTTCATCGTCTTAGATGTCTTATTGGCAAACAATCGCTTTGATAGCTGGTGCGACAAACTTCCTGCTATAGTACGTTGGTTCATATATTTCGTGTTGATATTTATGATAATAACATGTTCAAGCGTCAATAATTTCCCATTTATCTATTTCCAATTCTAATGTCATGAAGAAACTGATTTATAAATTCGCAATATTATCCTTACTCCTGATTCTGATGAATTGGATTTATGGAAAATTCTTATTCAAACAAGATCTGCTCAAACATTCTGACGAGGTGCAGCTTTCGTGGAAAATGGCAGAAGACAGCTGTGAGATTGTCTATACCGGCGAGTCTTCTAACCATTCGTTCTCATGGTCAGATAACGACCGACGTAAGATAAGCGACTTCGTCTTCGATTATTTTCCTGATATTACGACAGGTGACATGACAAAAGACGCCTCTCATGCTGAAGTATATTATTATCTAATCGTAAATAAACTCTTGATTTGCCAACCTTAAATATCTATTTAATTATCAATTTATTACTTACTAATATTATGATTGTATTATAAATTTATAACATACAATTTGCATACAAAATCGGAGA